>NZ_JBHVCP010000081.1:0-25786 GCF_042803315.1 Streptomyces sp. NPDC057424 | reverse complement strand
GCGTTCCCGTGGGTCCCTGGGCCTTGTTCCGGGCCTCCCCGTGCGGCCGAGCTCCGTCAGGGCGGCACAACGCCGACGGGGTGGCCGAGAACCCTACGGTTCCGGCCACCCCGGCGGCACGTTTCTGCTGGACCCGCGGAGCGGGTCAGGCGTCCTCGTGGGACGCCACCGCGCGACGCGCGTCCGCGTCCAGGACACCCCAGTTGATCAGCTGCTCCGTCAGGACGGACGGCGACTGGTCGTAGATGACGGCGAGTGTGCGCAGGTCGTCCTGGCGGATCGACAGCACCTTGCCGTTGTAGTCACCGCGCTGCGACTGGATCGTGGCCGCGTAGCGCTGCAGAGGGCCCGCCTTCTCGGCCGGCACCGTGGCCAGCCGCTCCAGGTCCAGGACCAGCTTCGGCGGCGGCTCGGCGGCGCCGCCCGGGGTGGTGCCCGGAAGCAGCTCCTGCACCGGAACGCCGTAGAAGTCCGCCAGCTCGGCAAGGCGCTGCACGGTCACGGCACGGTCACCGCGCTCGTACGAACCGACCACGACCGCCTTCCAGCGTCCCTGGGACTTCTCCTCGACACCGTGGAGGGAAAGGCCCTGCTGGGTGCGGATCGCCCGGAGTTTGGCCCCGAGCTGTTTGGCGTATTCGCTGGACATATAGCTCCCCGGCACTGTGTCGACGCGTCTGGCGTGGGTGCCAGCCCGCGCGGCTGGTAACTCACTGTGAGGTTACGCAGCGTTACTCTGCCGCGTCAAGCCGAATGGTCCGCACCGACTCTTCCGTGGTATCAGCGTTCCGTTAGGCCGAGTGGGTGATCCGAGGGGGCCGTCAGAGCGATCACGGGGACCTGCTACCGTGTATGGCGCAATCCCGACGTCCTTTAAGATCCGTCCCGTGAGGCGGAGAAGGAGGTCCGTTTCATATGGACACGCACGACACGCAGTCCGATGCCCGGCCCGTTCTCGAAGGGCCCGACATCGCGCGGGTGCTGACCCGCATCGCCCACGAGATCGTCGAGCGCGCCAAGGGCGCCGACGACGTGGTGCTCCTCGGCATTCCGACCCGGGGCGTCTTCCTCGCCCGCCGGATCGCGGACAAGCTGGAGCAGATCACCGAGCGCAAGGTTCCGTGCGGCTCACTCGACATCACCATGTACCGCGACGACCTGCGCATGCATCCGCCGCGTGCGCTGGCCCGCACCGAGATCCCCGGTGACGGTCTCGACGGCAAGCTCGTCGTCCTCGTCGACGACGTGCTCTTCTCCGGCCGCACCATCCGGGCCGCCCTCGACGCGCTGAACGACCTCGGGCGCCCGCGCGCGGTGCAGCTCGCCGTCCTCGTCGACCGCGGTCACCGCGAACTGCCCATCCGTGCCGACTACGTCGGCAAGAACCTCCCCACGTCGTTGCGGGAGACGGTCAAGGTCCAGCTCGCCGAGGAGGACGGTCGCGACACCGTGCTGCTCGGTGCCAAGCCGACCTCTCAGTAGCGCTTCACGCGTACGCCGCTTTCGTACGCCCGCTCAGCGCGCCCGCGCGCGCCCGTCTGCCCTGAATCTCCCGAATGAACTGCCTTACGGAGCCTGACAGATGCAGCGTCATCTCATCTCGGCCGCCGACCTCACCCGCGACGACGCCGTCCTGATCCTCGACACCGCCGAGGAGATGGCCCGGGTCGCCGACCGGCCGATCAAGAAGCTGCCGACCCTGCGCGGCCGCACGATCGTCAACCTCTTCTTCGAGGACTCCACCCGCACCCGGATCTCCTTCGAGGCCGCCGAGAAGCGGCTGTCGGCGGACGTCATCAACTTCTCCGCCAAGGGCTCCAGCGTCTCCAAGGGCGAGTCCCTCAAGGACACCGCCCAGACCCTGGAGGCCATGGGTGTCGACGCCGTGGTCATCCGGCACGGCGCCTCCGGAGCCCCGTACCGGCTGGCGAACTCCGGCTGGATCGACGCGGTCGTCGTCAACGCCGGCGACGGCACCCACCAGCACCCCACGCAGGCCCTGCTCGACGCCTTCACCATGCGCCGTCGCCTGATCGGCCCGGACACCGGACTCGGCCAGGACCTCGAAGGCAAGCGCATCACGCTCGTCGGCGACGTCCTGCACAGCCGGGTCGCCCGCTCCAACGTCGATCTGCTGCACACCCTCGGCGCCGAGGTCACCCTCGTCGCCCCGCCCACCCTGCTCCCGGTCGGCATCGAGACCTGGCCCTGCGAGGTGTCTTACGACCTCGACAGCACGCTGCCCAAGTCCGACGCGGTGATGATGCTGCGCGTCCAGCGCGAGCGGATGAACGCCGCGTTCTTCCCGACCGAGCGCGAGTACTCCCGGCGCTACGGACTCGACGGCGAGCGCATGGCGCGGATGCCCGAGCACGCCATCGTGATGCACCCCGGCCCGATGGTCCGCGGCATGGAGATCACCGCCGAGGTCGCCGACTCCGACCGCTGCACCGTCGTCGAGCAGGTCGCAAACGGAGTGTCCATCCGGATGGCCGTTCTGTATCTGCTGCTCGGTGGAAACGAGCCCGCCGTCACCCACCCCCGTACCGAGGAGAAGTAAGACAGATGAGCAAGATCCTGATCCGTGGTGCGAAGGTGCTCGGCGGCGAGCCGCAGGACGTGCTGATCGACGGCGGAACCATCGCCGAGGTGGGCAGGGGGCTGTCCGCCGAGGACGCCGGTCGTGCCGGAGGCGCGCAGGATGTGACCGTTGTCGAGGCCGACGGCAAGGTGCTCCTGCCGGGCCTGGTCGACCTGCACACCCATCTGCGCGAGCCCGGTCGCGAGGACTCCGAGACCGTCCTCACCGGTACGCGCGCCGCCGCCTCCGGTGGTTACACCACCGTGTTCGCCATGGCCAACACCTTCCCGGTCGCCGACACCGCCGGTGTCGTCGAGCAGGTCTGGCGGCTCGGCAAGGAGCACGGCTACTGCGACGTCCAGCCGATCGGTGCCGTCACCGTCGGCCTGGAAGGGCGGAAGCTCGCCGAGCTGGGTGCCATGCACGAGTCGGCCGCCGGCGTCACGGTCTTCTCCGACGACGGCAAGTGCGTCCACGACGCCGTGATCATGCGCCGGGCCCTGGAGTACGTGAAGGCCTTCGGCGGTGTCGTCGCCCAGCATGCGCAGGAGCCGCGGCTGACCGAGGGCGCCGAGATGAACGAGGGCATCGTCTCCGCCGAGCTGGGGCTCGGGGGCTGGCCCGCGGTGGCCGAAGAATCGATCATCGCCCGGGATGTCCTGCTCGCCGACCACGTCGGCTCCCGCGTCCACATCTGCCACCTGTCGACCGCCGGGTCCGTCGAGATCGTCCGCTGGGCCAAGTCCCGCGGCATCCAGGTCACCGCCGAGGTCACCCCGCACCACCTGCTCCTCACCGACGAGCTGGTCCGCACGTACAACCCCGTCTACAAGGTCAACCCGCCGCTGCGCACCGAGCGCGACGTCATGGCCCTGCGCGAGGCGCTCGCCGACGGCACGATCGACATCGTCGCCACCGACCACGCTCCGCACCCGCACGAGGACAAGGACTGCGAGTGGGCCGCCGCCGCCATGGGCATGGTCGGCCTGGAGACGGCACTGTCCGTGGTGCAGGAGACCATGGTCGACACGGGCCTGCTGGACTGGGCCGGTGTCGCCGACCGGATGTCCGTCAAGCCCGCGCAGATCGGGCAGACCGCGGGCCACGGCCGTCCCGTCTCGGCAGGTGAGCCCGCCAACCTCACCCTGGTCGACACGGCATACCGTGGGCTCGTGGAACCCGCGGGCTTCGCCTCGCGCAGCCGCAACACCCCCTACGAGGGTCGCGAGCTGCCGGGCCGTGTGACGCACACGTGGCTGCGGGGCAAGGCCACGCTCGTCGACGGGAAGCTCACGTGACACCTGTACTCCTGCTGGCCGCCGAGAAGGAATCGGCGCAAGTGACCGACTGGGCCGCCCGCATCGGCTGGGTCGTCGGTCTCGCCCTGTTCGTCGCGCTCGTCTACTGGCTGATGCGCGAGGGCTGGAAGTGGCGCGGCACCCTTCAGGGCGACCTCCCCGAACTGCCCGTCACGCCGGACGACCCGGGCCCCGCGAAGCTCGCCCTGAGCGGCCGCTACCACGGCTCCACCACCGCCGGTCAGTGGCTCGACCGCATCGTCGCGCACGGCCTGGGCACCCGCAGCCGAGCCGAGCTCACGCTGACCGAGGCCGGACTGGAGGTCGTACGCCCCGGGGCGAGCGACTTCTTCGTCCCGGCCGCGGCCCTGCGCGAGGCCCGGCTGGACAAGGGCATCGCCGGCAAGGTGCTCACCGAGGGCGGCCTGCTCGTCGTCACCTGGGAGCACGGGGACCGGCTGATCGACTCCGGGTTCCGCTCCGACCACGCGGCCGAGCACAACGAGTGGGTCGAAACCCTCAACTCCATGATCGAAACGAACGACAGGGAAGGCGCCGAACGATGACCACCTCCACCAGGGGAGCTGCCAGAACTCCCGCCGTACTCGTCCTGGAGGACGGCCGGATCTTCCGTGGCCGTGCCTACGGGGCCGTGGGGGAGACCTTCGGCGAAGCGGTGTTCTCCACCGGCATGACCGGCTACCAGGAGACCCTGACCGACCCCTCGTACCACCGCCAGGTCGTGGTGATGACCGCCCCGCACGTCGGCAACACCGGCGTCAACGACGAGGACGCCGAATCCCAGCGCATCTGGGTCTCCGGCTACGTCGTGCGCGACCCCGCGCGCGTGCCGTCCAGCTGGCGCTCCCGGCGCACGCTGGACGAGGAGCTGGACGCCCAGGGCGTCGTCGGCATCAGCGGCATCGACACCCGCGCCCTCACCCGCCACCTGCGCGAGCGCGGCGCCATGCGCGTCGGCATCTTCAGCGGGGACGCCGTCCGGGAGGACTCCGCGCTCCTCGCACGTGTACAGGAAGCCCCGCTGATGAAGGGCGCGAACCTCTCCGCCGAGGTCGCCACCACCGAGCCCTACGTCGTCCCGGCCGTCGGCGAGAGGAAGTTCACCGTCGCCGCCGTCGACCTCGGCATCAAGGGCATGACCCCGCACCGCATGGCCGAGCGCGGCATCGAGGTGCACGTGCTCCCGGCGACCGCGACCGTCGAGGACGTCTACGCGGTGAACCCGGACGGGGTGTTCTTCTCCAACGGCCCGGGCGACCCGGCCACCGCCGACCACCCCGTCTCCGTGATGCGGGGCGTCCTGGAGCGCGGCACGCCGCTCTTCGGCATCTGCTTCGGCAACCAGATCCTGGGCCGCGCGCTCGGCTTCGGCACCTTCAAGCTGAAGTACGGCCACCGCGGCATCAACCAGCCGGTGCAGGACCGTACGACCGGCAAGGTCGAGGTCACCGCGCACAACCACGGCTTCGCCGTCGACGCCCCGCTCGACCAGGTCTCCGAGACCCCGTTCGGCCGCGCCGAGGTGTCCCACGTCTGCCTGAACGACAACGTGGTGGAGGGGCTGCAGCTCCTCGACCGCCCCGCCTTCAGCGTCCAGTACCACCCCGAAGCGGCAGCCGGCCCGCACGACGCCGCCTACCTGTTCGACCGCTTCGTATCCCTGATGGAGGGCCAGCGTGCCTAAGCGCACCGATATCCAGTCCGTCCTGGTCATCGGCTCCGGCCCGATCGTCATCGGCCAGGCCGCCGAGTTCGACTACTCCGGCACCCAGGCGTGCCGCGTCCTCAAGGCCGAGGGCCTGCGGGTCGTCCTGGTGAACTCCAACCCGGCGACGATCATGACCGACCCGGAGATCGCCGACGCCACCTACGTCGAGCCGATCACCCCCGAGTTCGTCGAGAAGATCATCGCCAAGGAGCGCCCCGACGCGCTGCTGCCCACGCTGGGTGGCCAGACGGCCCTCAACACCGCCATCTCCCTGCATGAGGCCGGCACGCTCGACAAGTACGGCGTCGAACTGATCGGCGCCAACGTCGAGGCCATCAACAAGGGCGAGGACCGCGACCTCTTCAAGGAGGTCGTCGAGGCCGTCCGCGCGAAGATCGGGCACGGCGAGTCCGCCCGGTCCTACATCTGCCACTCCATGGACGACGTCCTCAAGGGCGTCGAGCAGCTCGGCGGCTACCCCGTCGTCGTCCGCCCCTCCTTCACCATGGGCGGCGCCGGCTCCGGCTTCGCCCACGACGAGGAGGAGCTGCGCCGCATCGCCGGACAGGGCCTCACGCTCTCCCCGACCACCGAGGTGCTCCTGGAGGAGTCCATCCTCGGCTGGAAGGAGTACGAGCTGGAGCTGATGCGCGACAAGCACGACAACGTGGTGGTCGTCTGCTCCATCGAGAACTTCGACCCCATGGGCGTGCACACCGGCGACTCGATCACGGTCGCACCCGCGATGACGCTCACCGACCGTGAGTACCAGACGCTGCGCGACATCGGTATCGCCGTCATCCGCGAGGTCGGCGTCGACACCGGCGGCTGCAACATCCAGTTCGCGGTGAACCCCGAGGACGGCCGCGTCATCGTCATCGAGATGAACCCGCGCGTCTCTCGCTCCTCGGCGCTCGCCTCGAAGGCGACCGGCTTCCCGATCGCCAAGATCGCCGCCAAGCTCGCCGTCGGCTACACGCTGGACGAGATCCCGAACGACATCACGCAGGAGACCCCGGCCTCCTTCGAGCCCACCCTCGACTACGTCGTGGTCAAGGCCCCGCGGTTCGCCTTCGAGAAGTTCCCCAGCGCGGACGCCACCCTCACCACCACCATGAAGTCGGTCGGCGAGGCCATGGCCATCGGCCGCAACTTCACCGAGGCCTTCCAGAAGGCGCTGCGCTCGCTGGAGAAGAAGGGCAGCCAGTTCACCTTCGTCGGCGAGCCCGGCGACAAGGGCGAGCTGCTGCGCGAGTCCGTCCGCCCCACCGACGGCCGCATCAACACCGTCATGCAGGCCATCCGCGCGGGCGCCACGCCCGAGGAGGTCTTCGCGTACACGAAGATCGACCCCTGGTTCGTCGACCAGCTCTTCCTGATCAAGGAGATCGCCGACGAGCTCGCGGCCGCCGCCGAACTCACGCCCGACCTGCTCGCCGAGGCCAAGCGGCACGGCTTCTCCGACACGCAGATCGGCGAGATCCGCGGCCTGCGCGAGGACGTCGTCCGGGAGGTCCGGCACGCGCTCGGCGTCCGCCCGGTCTACAAGACGGTCGACACCTGCGCCGCCGAGTTCGCCGCGAAGACGCCGTACTTCTACTCCTCCTACGACGAGGAGACGGAGGTCGCCTCCCGCGAGAAGCCCGCCGTCATCATCCTGGGCTCCGGCCCGAACCGCATCGGCCAGGGCATCGAGTTCGACTACTCCTGCGTCCACGCCTCCTTCGCGCTGAGCGACGCGGGCTACGAGACGGTGATGGTCAACTGCAACCCGGAGACCGTCTCCACGGACTACGACACCTCCGACCGCCTGTACTTCGAGCCGCTGACGCTCGAGGACGTGCTGGAGATCGTGCACGCCGAGCAGCAGGCCGGACCGGTCGCGGGCGTCGTCGTCCAGCTCGGCGGCCAGACCCCGCTGGGCCTGTCGCAGGCGCTCAAGGACAACGGCGTGCCGATCGTCGGCACCTCCCCGGAGGCCATCCACGCCGCCGAGGACCGGGGCGCCTTCGGCCGGGTCCTCAAGGAGGCCGGCCTGCCGGCCCCCAAGCACGGCACCGCCACCACCTTCGCCGAGGCCAAGGCCATCGCCGACGAGATCGGCTATCCGGTCCTGGTCCGCCCGTCCTACGTCCTCGGCGGACGCGGCATGGAGATCGTCTACGACGAGACCCGGCTGGAGTCCTACATCGCCGAGTCGACCGAGATCAGCCCCTCCCGGCCGGTCCTGGTCGACCGGTTCCTCGACGACGCGATCGAGATCGACGTCGACGCGCTCTACGACGGCGAGGAGCTCTACCTCGGCGGCGTCATGGAGCACATCGAGGAAGCCGGCATCCACTCCGGCGACTCGGCGTGCGCCCTGCCCCCGATCACGCTCGGCGGCTTCGACATCAAGCGCCTGCGCGCCTCCACGGAGGGCATCGCCAAGGGCGTCGGGGTGCGCGGCCTGATCAACATCCAGTTCGCGCTCGCGGGCGACATCCTCTACGTGCTGGAGGCCAACCCGCGCGCCTCGCGCACCGTCCCCTTCACCTCGAAGGCGACCGCGGTGCCCCTGGCCAAGGCCGCCGCGCGCATCTCGCTCGGCGCCACCATCGCCGAGCTGCGCGCCGAGGGCCTGCTCCCGGCCACCGGGGACGGCGGCGAGCTGCCGTTCGACGCGCCGATCTCCGTCAAGGAGGCCGTCATGCCGTGGTCGCGCTTCCGCGACATCCACGGCCGCGGCGTCGACACGGTCCTCGGCCCGGAGATGCGCTCCACCGGTGAGGTCATGGGCATCGACTCCGTCTTCGGCACGGCGTACGCCAAGTCGCAGGCCGGCGCCTACGGGCCGCTGCCCACCAAGGGCCGCGCGTTCATCTCGGTCGCCAACCGCGACAAGCGCTCGATGATCTTCCCGGCCCGCGAGCTGGTCGCGCACGGCTTCGAGCTGCTGGCCACGTCCGGCACGGCGGAGGTCCTCAAGCGCAACGGCATCAACGCCACCATCGTGCGCAAGCAGTCCGAGGGCACCGGCCCCAACGGCGAGAAGACCATCGTCCAGCTCATCCACGACGGCGAGGTCGACCTCATCGTCAACACCCCGTACGGCACCGGCGGCCGCCTCGACGGCTACGACATCCGGACGGCGGCCGTGGCACGCTCCGTGCCCTGCCTGACGACGGTCCAGGCACTCGCGGCGGCGGTCCAGGGCATCGACGCCCTCAACCGCGGCGACGTGAGCGTCCGATCGCTCCAGGAACACGCGGAACACCTGACCGCGGCCCGCGACTAGCAGCCCCGAGGGGGACACCGGAAACGGTGTCCCCCTCTTCGTGAGGACGCCACGTCTTCGTGAGGACACCCATGTACAAGATCTTCTTCCGTCTCGTCTTCAAGCGGCTGGACCCGGAGCAGGCCCACCACCTGGCCTTCCGCTGGATCCGCCTGGCCGCCCGCGTGCCCGTGCTGCGCACCTTCCTCGCGGCCGCCCTCGCGCCCCGCCACAAGGAACTGCGCACCGAGGCCCTCGGGCTGCGCATGCACGGCCCCTTCGGGCTCGCCGCGGGCTTCGACAAGAACGCCGTCGGCATCGACGGCATGGCCATGCTCGGCTTCGACCACGTCGAGATCGGCACGGTGACCGGCGAGCCCCAGCCCGGCAACCCCAAGCAGCGGCTGTTCCGCCTGGTCAAGGACCGGGCGCTGATCAACCGCATGGGATTCAACAACGACGGCTCCCTCCGTGTCGCCGCCCGCCTGGCCTCCCGCACGCCCGTCTTCAAGCCGGTCGTCGGCGTCAACATCGGCAAGACCAAGGCCGTACCGGAGGAGGAGGCCGTCGCGGACTACGTGAAGTCCGCCGAGAGGCTGGCGCCCTACGCCGACTACCTGGTCGTCAACGTCTCCTCGCCGAACACGCCGGGGCTGCGCAACCTGCAGGCGACGCAGGCGCTCCGTCCGCTGCTGAGCGCCGTCCGCGAGGCCGCCGACCGCACGGTGTCCGCGCGGCGCGTCCCGCTCCTGGTCAAGATCGCGCCGGACCTCGCCGACGAGGACGTCGACGCCGTCGCCGACCTGGCCGTGGAACTCGGCCTGGACGGGATCATCGCCACGAACACCACCATCGCGCGCGACGGACTCGGCCTGAAGTCCGGCCCCGCCCTGGTCAAGGAGGCCGGCGGCCTGTCCGGTGCTCCCCTGAAGGAACGTTCCCTGGAGGTCCTGCGCCGTCTCTACGCGCGCGTGGGCGACCGGATCACCCTGGTGGGCGTCGGAGGCATCGAGAACGCCGAGGACGCCTGGCAGCGCATCCTGGCGGGCGCCACGCTGGTCCAGGGCTACAGCGCCTTCATCTACGAGGGGCCCTTCTGGGGCCGCTCCATCCACAAGGGGCTCGCCGCACGCCTGGCCACGAGCCCGTACGCCACACTCGCCGACGCGGTGGGCGCCGACGTGAGGAAGACGGCATGAGTGGTCTCGAACCCTTCGGTGCGCGCCTGCGCCGTGCCATGGACGAGCGCGGCCCGCTGTGCGTCGGCATCGACCCGCACGCCTCCCTGCTCGCCGAATGGGGCCTGAACGACGACGTGGCGGGCCTGGAGCGGTTCAGCCGCACGGTCGTCGAGGCGGTGGCCGACCGGGTCGCCGTGCTCAAGCCGCAGAGCGCGTTCTTCGAGCGCTTCGGCTCGCGCGGGCTGGCCGTCCTGGAGACGTCGGTGGCCGAGGCGCGGGCGGCCGGCGCGCTGGTCGTGATGGACGCCAAGCGCGGCGACATCGGCTCCACCATGGCCGCGTACGCCGAGTCCTTCCTGCACAAGGACGCCCCGCTGTTCTCCGACGCCCTGACGGTCTCGCCGTACCTCGGCTACGGATCGCTCAGCCCGGCCGTCGCGCTGGCCCGGGAGAGCGGCGCGGGTCTGTTCGTGCTGGCGCTCACCTCCAACCCGGAGGGCGGCGAGGTCCAGCACGCCGTACGGTCCGACGGCCGGAACGTCGGAGCGACGATGCTCGCGCACCTGGCCGCCGAGAACGCGGGGGAGGAGCCCCTGGGGTCCTTCGGCGCGGTCGTCGGCGCCACCCTCGGTGATCTGTCCACGTACGACCTGGACATCAACGGCCCGCTCCTCGCGCCCGGCATCGGCGCCCAGGGGGCCACGCCGGCCGATCTTCCCGGGGTCTTCGGAGCGGCCGTGCGCAACGTCGTGCCGAACGTCAGCCGGGGAGTGCTGCGCCACGGTCCCGACCCGGTCGCTCTGCGTGACGCCGCGGAGCGCTTCGCGGAGGAGATCCGTCACGCCGTGACGTCCTCGTGAGGCGGTCCAGACCATATCGCGAGACCTCCGATGAGTGGCCGGGGGGCCGCTTGAATCTGAATACATCCTCAAATCCGGGGAAGTATGTCCTAAATGTCCGTTCAGATGAAGGCTGACCAGGACTTTTCCGCTGTTCTCGCTGACTCTGGCGGACTTGCCCGCTAGTCTCCGACGAGAGAACGGGCAAGCGTGTGTTGCTCGTGGCTCCCCAGGTGTGGGGCGACTAGGTTCCTCACCGGTCCGTATCCGACAGTTCGACATCCGAGGTGACGTAGGCGTGGCTCTTCCGCCCCTTACCCCTGAACAGCGCGCAGCCGCGCTCGAAAAGGCCGCCGCGGCTCGCCGGGAGCGGGCCGAGGTCAAGAATCGACTCAAGCACTCCGGCGCCTCCCTTCACGAGGTCATCAAGCAGGGCCAGGAGAACGACGTCATCGGAAAGATGAAGGTCTCCGCCCTCCTCGAGTCGCTGCCGGGCGTGGGCAAGGTCCGCGCCAAGCAGATCATGGAGCGACTCGGCATCTCCGAGAGTCGCCGCGTGCGGGGTCTCGGTTCCAACCAGATCGCCTCCCTGGAGCGCGAGTTCGGCAGCACCGGCTCCTGAATCCGGCACTCCGGGGAAGCGAGTCCCGGGCACTCCGGGATTGCTGGATAATCGCTGCATGGCTGCAACACCCCGGGGGACGACCCCCGTACCCCCGGACGTACGTCCGCGGCTGACCGTGCTCTCCGGCCCCTCCGGGGTCGGCAAGAGCACGGTCGTCGCCCATATGCGCAAGGAACACCCCGAGGTCTGGCTCTCCGTGTCGGCGACGACCCGCAAGCCCCGCCCCGGCGAGAAGCACGGAGTCCACTACTTCTTCGTCTCCGACGACGAGATGGACAAGCTGATCGCCAACGGGGAACTGCTGGAGTGGGCCGAGTTCGCCGGCAACCGCTACGGCACGCCGCGTGCGGCCGTGCAGGAGCGTCTGGAGAACGGCGAGCCCGTACTCCTCGAGATCGACCTGCAGGGCGCCCGTCTGGTCCGGGAGTCGATGCCCGAGGCCCAGCTGGTGTTCCTGGCCCCTCCCTCCTGGGAGGAGCTCGTGCGCAGACTCACCGGGCGGGGCACCGAACCGCCCGAGGTGATCGAGCGCCGGCTCGACGCGGCGAAGATCGAACTCGCGGCCGAGCCGGAGTTCGACACCACCCTGGTCAACACCTCCGTCGAGGACGTAGCACGCGAGCTGCTAGCCTTGATGGACGTCGTGTGACCATCGCTGATCGTTCCGGTCGGCTGATCAACCCGGCAGATTCTTTCCCATCCATCGGAAGGTAGAGCGTGTCCTCTTCCATCTCCGCGCCCGAGGGCATCATCAACCCGCCGATCGACGAGCTCCTCGAGGCCACCGACTCGAAGTACAGCCTCGTGATCTACGCGGCCAAGCGTGCCCGCCAGATCAACGCGTACTACTCGCAGCTCGGCGAGGGTCTCCTCGAGTACGTCGGTCCTCTCGTCGACACCCACGTCCACGAGAAGCCGCTCTCGATCGCCCTCCGCGAGATCAACGCGGGGCTCCTGACGTCCGAGGCCGTCGAGGGCCCGGCGCAGTAAGTAGGATTCACAGCTTGACGCTGACTTATCCACAGGCCCGGCAGGCCGACTGCCGGGCCTGTGGTGTGTCATGGAGTCGTACGGTGTGCCGGTTGCCGAGGTCCGGGGAGAGACGTGGACAAGCCGAAGGTCGTTCTGGGGGTCAGCGGGGGCATCGCCGCGTACAAGGCCTGTGAGCTGCTGCGGCGGCTGTCGGAGTCGGGCCACGAGGTGCGCGTGGTGCCCACGGCCTCCGCGCTGCACTTCGTCGGCGCCGCCACCTGGTCCGCGCTCTCCGGCAACCCGGTCTCCACCGAGGTCTGGGACGACGTGCACGAGGTCCCGCACGTCCGCATCGGACAGGACGCCGACCTGGTCGTCGTCGCCCCCGCCACCACCGACCTGCTCGCCAGGGCGGCCCATGGCCTCGCCGACGACCTCCTGACCAACACGCTGCTCACCGCCCGCTGCCCGGTCGTCTTCGCCCCCGCCATGCACACGGAGATGTGGGAGCACCCGGCCACCCAGGAGAACGTGGCGACGCTGCGCCGTCGCGGCGCCCTCGTCATCGAACCGGCCGTGGGCCGCCTCACCGGCGTCGACACCGGCAAGGGCCGGCTCCCCGACCCGGGCGAGATCTTCGAGGTCTGCCGCCGCGTGCTGGCCCGGGGCGTCACCGGGCCCGACCTCGCGGGCCGGCATGTCGTGGTCAGCGCCGGCGGCACCCGCGAGCCCCTGGACCCCGTCCGCTTCCTCGGCAACCGCTCCTCCGGCAAGCAGGGCTACGCCCTCGCCCGCACCGCCGCAGCCCGCGGCGCCCGGGTCACGCTGATCGCGGCCAACAGCACCCTGCCGGCCCCGGCGGGCGTCGACATCGTCCCGGTCGGCACCGCCGTACAACTGCGCGAGGCGGTGCTGCGGGCCGCTCCCGACGCCGACGCCGTGGTGATGGCTGCCGCGGTGGCGGACTTCCGCCCGGCGGCGTACGCGGCAGGGAAGATCAAGAAGAAGGACGGCCAGGAACCGGAGCCGATCACCCTGGTGCGGAATCCGGACATCCTCGCGGAGATCTCCGCGGACCGGGCCCGCACCGGTCAGGTGATCGTCGGCTTCGCCGCGGAGACGGACGACGTCCTCGCCAACGGCCGCGCCAAGCTCAAGCGCAAGGGCTGCGATCTGCTGGTCGTGAACGAGGTGGGAGAGCGCAAGACCTTCGGCTCCGAGGAGAACGAGGCCGTTGTGCTCGCCGCCGACGGCAGCGAGACCGCGGTGGCGCACGGACCCAAGGAAGCCCTGGCCGAAACCGTGTGGGACCTGGTGGCCGAGCGCCTCCACTGACGGTCCGGTCGCCCCCGTACCCCCTCGAAAGCGGGCGGATCGGGGCGTGGCGCCTCTGGCCAACGGCGCTCGGCATTGGGCAGAATGCCCGTGCCGCAGGTCACAGCACTCCCGAGTGGCGAGACAGGGGGACCGTGGCCGAAGCGTGACCCGTAAACTGTTCCACGGACGGCGCCGGGTGCAGCCCCCGCCGTCCGCCAATGATCAGCCAGCAGCCGCTGCAACCCCAGGGAGCGTTGTGTCCCGTCGTCTGTTCACCTCGGAGTCCGTGACCGAGGGTCACCCCGACAAGATCGCTGACCAGATCAGCGACACCATTCTCGACGCGCTCCTGCGCGAGGACCCGTCCTCCCGGGTCGCCGTCGAGACCCTGATCACGACCGGCCTGGTGCACGTGGCCGGCGAGGTCACGACCAAGACGTACGCGGACATCGCGACGCTGGTCCGGAACAAGATCCTCGACATCGGCTACGACTCCTCCAAGAAGGGCTTCGACGGCGCCTCCTGCGGCGTGTCGGTGTCGATCGGCGCGCAGTCCCCGGACATCGCCCAGGGCGTGGACACGGCGTACGAGACCCGTGTCGAGGGCGACGACGACGAGCTCGACAAGCAGGGCGCGGGCGACCAGGGCCTGATGTTCGGTTACGCGACGGACGAGACGCCGACGCTGATGCCCCTGCCGATCTTCCTGGCCCACCGTCTGTCGAAGCGCCTGTCCGACGTGCGCAAGAACGGCACGATCCCCTACCTGCGTCCGGACGGCAAGACGCAGGTCACCATCGAGTACGACGGTGACAAGGCGGTCCGCCTGGACACCGTCGTCGTCTCCTCCCAGCACGCCTCCGACATCGACCTGGACTCGCTCCTGGCTCCGGACATCAAGGAGTTCGTCGTCGAGCCGGAGCTGAAGGCGCTCCTGGACGAGGGCATCAAGCTCGACACGGAGAACTACCGTCTCCTGGTCAACCCCACCGGTCGCTTCGAGATCGGCGGCCCCATGGGCGACGCCGGTCTGACCGGCCGCAAGATCATCATCGACACCTACGGCGGCATGGCCCGTCACGGCGGCGGCGCGTTCTCCGGCAAGGACCCGTCCAAGGTCGACCGCTCCGCCGCGTACGCGATGCGCTGGGTCGCGAAGAACGTGGTCGCCGCGGGTCTCGCCACCCGCTGCGAGGTCCAGGTCGCCTACGCGATCGGCAAGGCCGAGCCGGTGGGTCTGTTCGTCGAGACCTTCGGCACCGCCAAGATCGACACGGAGAAGATCGAGAAGGCGATCGACGAGGTCTTCGACCTCCGCCCGGCCGCGATCATCCGCGACCTCGACCTGCTCCGCCCCATCTACTCCCAGACCGCGGCATACGGCCACTTCGGCCGCGAGCTGCCCGAGTTCACCTGGGAGCGGACGGACCGCGTGGACGCGCTGCGCAAGGCCGCGGGGCTGTAGGTCCCGTCCTTCAGGGCACCGCGCGAGGCCCGGCTCCCCTCAGGGAGCCGGGCCTCGCCGTGTTCCGGGGTCCTCCCGGGAGGCGCCGCCTGTCAGTGGTGTTTGGTAAGAATGCAAGCGTGAGCAGCGAGAACGAACAGGCGGACGGCGGGGCCGAGGGTGCGCCGCCCGAGCAGCTCGCGCTCATCCGGGACAGTGTGCGCAAGGCCAAGACCCCCCGGGCCAAGCCGCGGACCTGGCGGGGAGCCGCGCTCGCCAAGGAGCGGCCCGTCGCGCGCGTCCTCGTCGACAAGGGCGTGCTCCATCTCGACCGCTACTTCGACTACGCCGTGCCCGAGGAACTGGACGCCGACGCCCAGCCGGGCGTGCGGGTGCGGGTGCGTTTCGGGGCCGGGCGGCATCGCGTGCGGGAAGGGCGGCGCGAGGGCGGCGGGCTGATCGACGGGTTCCTCGTCGAGCGGCGGGCCGAGTCAGACTACTCCGGGCCACTGGCCGCCCTCGCCCAGGTCGTGTCGCCCGAGCAGGTGCTCAGCGAGGAGTTGCTGGGGCTGGCCCGGGCGGTCGCCGACCGGTACGCGGGCAGCCTCGCCGACGTCCTGCAGCTCGCCGTACCACCGCGCAACGCGCGAGCCGAGCAGCGGCCCTCCCCCGAGCCGCTGCCACCGCCCCCGGCGCCCGAGCCGGGATCCTGGCAGCGGTACGAGCGGGGAGCGGCCTTCCTGGAGTCACTGGCCTCCGGCGGAGCGCCCCGGGCCGTGTGGAACGCGCTGCCGGGGCCGCAGTGGAGCGACGGGCTGGCCCGGGCGGTCGCCGCGACACTGGCCTCCGGGCGCGGGGCGCTCGCCGTCCTGCCCGACGGCCGCGCGGTCGCGCGGCTGGACGCCGCCCTGACCTCCCTGCTGGGGGAGGGGCGGCACGCGGTACTCACCGCCGACGCCGGCCCCGAGAAGCGGTACGCGCAGTGGCTCGCGGTGCGGCGCGGTTCCGTACGGGCCGTGATCGGGACCCGGGCCGCGATGTTCGCGCCGGTCCAGGACCTCGGCCTGGTCGCCCTCTGGGACGACGGCGACGACAGCCACAGCGAGCAGCACGCCCCGCAGCCCCACGCCCGCGAGGTGCTCCTGCAGCGGGCCGCCCAGGACAAGTGCGGCTTCCTGCTGGGGAGCTGGGGCTGCACGGTGGAGGCCGCGCAGCTCGTCGAGAGCGGCTGGGCGCGGCCGCTCGTCGCCGGCCGGGACCAGATGCGGGCGGCCGCTCCACTCGTACGGACCGTCGGGGACCAGGATCTCGCCCGGGACGAGGCGGCCCGGGCCGCCCGGCTGCCGTCCCTCGCCTGGCAGGCCGTCAGGGACGGCCTGCGGCACGGCCCGGTGCTGGTGCAGGTGCCCCGCAGGGGGTACGTGCCGCGCATGGCGTGTGCCGACTGCCGGGCGCCCGCGCGCTGCAGGCACTGCTCGGGGCCGCTGGAGGCGCCGGACGGCGGCGCGCTGAACTGCGGGTGGTGCGGGCGCGAGGAGAGCGGCTGGCACTGCCCGGACTGCGGTTCGTTCCGCCTGCGTGCCTCGGTCGTGGGGGCGCGGCGGACGGCCGAGGAACTCGGACGGGCCTTCCCCGCCGTACCGGTGCGCACTTCGGGGCGGGAACACGTGCTGGACACGGTGCCGGAGGCGCCGGCGCTGGTCGTGAGCACGCCGGGGGCCGAGCCCGTCGCCGAGGGCGGATACGCGGCGGCGCTGCTGCTGGACGGGTGGGCCATGCTCGGGCGGCCCGATCTGCGGGCCGGGGAGGACGCGTTGCGGCGGTGGATCGCGGCCGCGTCCCTCGTCCGGCCGCAGTCGTCCGGCGGCACGGTGGTGATCGTGGCCGAGCCCACGCTGCGTCCCGTGCAGGCACTCGTCCGATGGGATCCCGTCGGTCACGCGGTGCGGGAACTCGCCGAGCGGGCCGAGCTGGGATTTCCGCCGGTGTCGCGGATGGCGGCCGTGTCGGGCCCGGCGGAGGCGGTGGCCGACTTCCTCCGTACGGCCGAACTGCCGCCCGAGGCCGAGGTGCTGGGGCCGGTGCCGTTGCCCGTCCCCGCCGCCGGGCGACCGCGGCGGGCGGGGGCACCGCCGCCCGGGGAGCAGTGGGAGCGGGCTTTGCTGCGGGTGCCGCCGGGGAGGGGGGCCGCGCTGGCGGCCGCGCTCAAGGCCGCGCAGGCGGTGCGGATGGCCCGGGGGAGTGGAAGCGGGGCCGGGGTGTGGGTGCGGGTCGATCCGGCCGACATCGGGTGATCCGCGGCAGCAGATCCAGGGCACGCCGACTGATCCCCGGCAGGCGGGGCGTCGGCGGGGGCTGGGCATCACCCGGATACGCGGCTGCCCTCCCGGGGGTGTTCCGAGAGGGCAGAGGGTGCGTCAGCCGTTGCGCGGGCCCGGGAAGGCCGTGGGCCTCGCCTCATCGCGGAGTGCGGGACTGCCGGCCGTCGGCTGCGTGGGCATGGAGCGGGCCGCGGGGACGGTCGGGACCGTGGGCAGCCCGGTGGTCACGTTGACCGGGCGGCCGCCCGCCGGCGTCGGCTCCGGCGTGCGCTCCGGCTCCGGTGCGGCCGACTGGGCCGTGGCACGGCGGGCGCCGTAACGGCGGTGGACCGCCTGCTTGGTGACTCCGAGTGCGGAGCCCACCGCGTCCCACGAGAAGCCGAGCGAGCGGTCGAAGTCCACGGCCGCCGTGACCAGGGTCTCGACACTGTCGCGCAGCTCCTGGGCGAGACGTACCGTCGGGGCTGGGGCGCGTCCGTAGACGACGAAGCCCGTGGAGGGGCCGGAGCGGCGCGGGCGGTAGACGTTGCCCAACTGGGCGGTGAGTGTGCGCAGTGCGTCCACCTGCCGGCGGACTCGCTCGATGTCCCGCACCAGCAAGTGCAGGCTGGCCCGAGCCTGGGCGTCGTGGGTTGCGTGGTCGGCCATGAACAAGCCTCTCGAACCGGCGTTGAAAGGAATGGGCCGCGATCGCGGCCCGGTGTGGTCAACTCTGTCTTGACCAACGCGGATTCGCTCCGAGGGTCACGGTGTGGGGGCGCGGGGGCATATGCGTGCGCCCATTTGCGCGGGGCGCGCGCCTCGGCCTTGGGCCTTCGGCAGGGTCTCCCGTCCGCGCACCGCCCGGAGCTGTTGGCCGAGAGGCTGAGCTCTTCGGTGGGGGCGGGCCGTCGTCGGCGGCTTTCCGTTTCCGGCTCATAGACTTGGGCGTTGCCCGTCATCGTCCCCGCCCGAGAGGCCCCCACCACCCCATGAAGCTCGTCTTCGCCGGTACACCCGAGGTCGCCGTTCCCGCTCTGGACGCTCTGCTCGCCTCCGGGCGGCACGAGGTGGCCGCCGTCGTCACGCGGCCCGACGCTCCGGCCGGGCGCGGGCGCAGGCTCGTCGCGTCGCCCGTCGCCGAGCGGGCGGAGGAGGCCGGGATCGAGGTGCTGAAGCCCGCGAAGCCGAAGGATCCCGAGTTCCTGGAGCGGCTGCGGGAGATCGGGCCGGACTGCTGTCCCGTCGTCGCGTACGGAGCGCTGCTGCCCCGGGTCGCGCTCGACATCCCCGCGCACGGCTGGGTCAATCTGCACTTCTCCCTGCTGCCGGCCTGGCGCGGTGCCGCGCCCGTGCAGCACGCCATCATGGCCGGCGACGAGATCACCGGGGCCTCGACCTTCCTGATCGAGGAAGGGCTCGACTCCGGGCCGGTGTACGGGACGGTGACCGAGGAGATCCGGGCCACCGACACCAGCCGGGACCTGCTGACGCGGCTGGCGTTCGCCGGTGCCGGGCTGCTCGCGGCGACCGTGGACGGTATCGAGGACGGCACGCTGAAGGCCGTACCGCAGCCGGCCGACGGCATCAGCCTCGCCCCGAAGGTCAACGTCGAGGACGCGCACCTCGACTTCGGCGCGCCCGCGCTGCGCGTCGACCGGATGGTGCGGGGCTGCACCCCGGCACCCGGCGCCTGGACCACGTTCCGCGGTGAGCGGCTCAAGCTCATTCAGGTCGCCCCCGTGCCCGACCGCACGGACCTCGCCCCGGGGCAGATCGCCGCCGGGAAGAACAACGTGTACGCCGGCACCGGCTCGCACGGTGTCGAGCTGCTGTGGGTGCAGGCCCAGGGCAAGAAGCCGATGCGGGCGGCGGACTGGGCGCGTGGCGTGCGGATCGGCGAGGGCGAGCGGCTCGGCGGCTGAAGCCGGGACGGGACCGGTGACAGGGTTTGAGGCCCCCGCCGCCAGTCCTTCCCCGCTCCGGCGGCGTAGGCTGGACGGCGCACTTCTTCTCACCCCCGGAGCACCTTTTTCGTGAGCGAACAGCCCCGTCGAGCCCGCACGTCAGGCAAGCCCTACCGCAGGCCCAAGAAGGACCCCGTCCGCATCCTCGCCTTCGAGGCCCTGAGGGCCGTGGACGAGCGGGACGCCTACGCCAACCTCGTTCTGCCGCCCCTGTTGCGCAAGGCGCGGGAGAAGGAGGGACCCGAGACGTTCGACGCCCGGGACGCGGCGCTCGCCACCGAGCTGGTGTACGGGACGCTGCGGCGGCAGGGCACGTACGACGCGGTCCTCTCCGCCTGCGTGGACCGGCCGCTCGGGGAAGTCGACCCGCCGGTGCTGGACGTGCTCAGCCTCGGTGCGCACCAGCTGCTCGGGACGCGGATCCCGACACACGCGGCGGTGTCCGCCACCGTCGAGCTCGCGCGGGTCGTCCTGGGCGACGGGCGGGCCAAGTTCGTCAACGCCGTGCTGCGGAAGGTCGCGCAGCACGATCTGGACGGCTGGCTGGAGCGGGTCGCACCGCCCTATGACGACGACCCCGAGGACCACCTCGCCGTCGTGCACTCGCATCCGCGCTGGGTCGTGTCCGCGCTGTGGGACTCCCTCGGCGGCGGACGCTCCGGTATCGAGGAGCTGCTGCGCGCCGACAACGAGCGGCCCGAGGTGACGCTGGTGGCACGGCCGGGGCGGGCCGCAGCGGAGGAACTGCTCGACGAGGACGCCGCCGTGCCGGGACACTGGTCGCCCTACGCCGTGCGGCTGACCGAGGGCGGGGAGCCGGGCGCCATCGCGGCCGTGCGGGACGGGCGCGCGGGTGTGCAGGACGAGGGCAGCCAGCTCGTCGCGATCGCCCTGGCCAACGCGCCCCTGGACGGGCCCGACCGGCGCTGGCTCGACGGGTGTGCGGGGCCCGGCGGCAAGGCGGCGCTGCTCGGCGCGCTGGCCGCCGAACGGGGCGCCCTGCTGGTCGCCTCCGAGAAGCAGACCCATCGCGCCGGGCTCGTGGCCAAGGCACTGGACGGCAATCCCGGCCCGTACCAGGTGATCGCCGCGGACGGGACGCGTCCGGCGTGGCGGCCCGGCAGCTTCGACCGGGTGCTGGTCGACGTGCCGTGCACCGGCCTCGGCGCCCTCCGCCGCCGCCCGGAGGCGCGCTGGCGGCGCCGTCCGGAGGACCTGGAGGGTTTCGCGCCGCTGCAGCGCGGGTTGCTGCGGACCGCCCTGGAGTCGGTGCGGGTCGGCGGTGTCGTGGGCTACGCGACGTGCTCGCCGCACCTCGCCGAGACCCGGGCCGTCGTCGCCGACGTGCTCAAGCAGCACCCGGACGCCGATCTCATCGACGCCCGGCCGCTGCTGCCCGGCGTACCCGACCTCGGCGAGGGGCCCGACGTGCAGCTGTGGCCGCATCTGCACGGGACCGACGCCATGTACCTGGCACTCATTCGCCGGACCGGCTGACCCCCGCTCCGACTGTAGGTTCATAGAGGGAGTGAGCCTTTTCAGCGTGGCCACCGATCGGGTGATGACCTTGGTGCCCGCATGCGCTGGAAAGCACCCCTCAACGCGTTCCATCGCCTTCGAGGGCCGTCTGACCCCGAGCAACAACTGACCACTCAACAACCAAGATCAGCCGTTACATTGACACACCCGGTCCACACCCCCGCCATGCCTCCGAAGCCGCGAGACAGACCTAACGGATTCCTACTGGCCGAGGACTTTCAGCTCGGCCTCGATGTCGGCGGCGGTGGCCAGGAGGGGCGGCAGCAGATCGTGGCGGATCGAGTCCGGTGTGCGCCGGCTGACGTGGGTGGCGAGGTTGATGCCCGCCACCACCCGTCGCGCCTCGTTCCGGATGGGTACGCCGATCGCGATGAGGCCCTGTTCCAGGTGCTGGTCCACCAGACACCAGCCCTGTGCCCGCACCTGTTCCAGTTCGGCGGCGAGTGCCTCCCTCGAGGTGATGGTGCCGGGGGTGAGCGGCGTCAGGGAGGCGGTGTCCAGGTAGTGCCGCAGCTGGGGCTCGTCGAGGTGGGCGAGCATGACCCGGCCCAAGGAGGTGGCATGGGCGGGGAAGCGGGTCCCGATACTGATGGAGACCGTCATGATCCGCCGGGTGGGTACCCGGCTGACGTACACCACGTCCTCGCCGTCCAGGACCGCCACCGACGAGGACTCACGGACCTCGGCGACCAGCTGCTCCAGGTGGGGCTGGGCGATCTCCGCCAGGGACATGCTGGACAGGTAGGCGTAGCCCAGTTCCAGGACCCGGGGCGTGAGGCGGAAGTCGCGGCCGTCCGTGGCCATGTACCCCAGGTCGGCGAAGGTCAGCAGGAACCGCCGTGCGGTGGCACGGCTCATGCCGGTGGTTTTGGCCACCTCCGAGAGCGTCATCGCGGGCCTGTCGGCGCTGAACGCACGGATGACGGCCAGCCCTCGCTCGAGGGACTGCACGAAGTAGCGCCCGGGTTCGTTGTCGTCCATGCGTTGTGGCTCCTGTGTCAGACGTGTCAGGACTCGGACATGTGCGAGGTGAGCGCGTCACCTCGGTCGGGCACCGACGTGTCCGTGTCGCCGTTGTGGTGTTTGGCGCGCTGGATCTGCTCGTAGACGTGGGCGCGCAGTTCGGCGAAACGGGTGCTGGAGCGGGTGTGCAGCTGGTCGCGCTCGTCGGGGAGGTCGATGGTGAGGTCCTCCAGTACGACGGTCGGCGAGGTGGACAGGATGAGGGTGCGCTGGCCGAGGTAGACCGCCTCGTCGATGTCGTGGGTGACGAACAGGACGGTGACGCCCAGCTCGTGCCACAGGCGCCGGATGAGGTCCTCGAGTTCGGCGCGGGTCTGGGCGTCGACGGCCGCAAAGGGCTCGTCCATGAGCAGCACCTTCGGCTCGAAGGCCACCGCGCGGGCGATGGCGACACGCTGCTGCATTCCTCCGGAGAGCTGCCAGGGATAGGCCTGGTGGGCGTCGGCGAGACCGACCACCTCCAGGGCGTGGTCCACCAGTTCCCGGGTTCGCGCCTTGCCGAGCTTCTTGCGGCGCAGGGGCAGGGCGACGTTGTCGCGTACGTTCATCCAGGCGAACAGGGAACGGCCGTACTCCTGGAAGACCACCGCCATGCCGGGCGGCGGCCCGCTCACCGGGCGGCCGTCCAGGCGGACTTCGCCGCTGGTCGGCGTGAGCAGTCCGGCCATGCACTTCAGGAGGGTGGTCTTGCCGCAGCCCGACGGCCCGACCAGGCACACGAGTTCACCGGCACCGATATGGAATGTCAGGTTGCGCAGTGCTTCGACGCTGCGGTTGCGTCCTGCGTAGATCTTCTTCAGGTTGCGTACGTCGAGCATCGACGTCTCCTTGTCAGAGGTTGCGCTGAGCCCGGCGCAGGCCTTGGTACCAGGCCAGGACCCGGTTCTCGGCGAATCGGAAGAGCAGCGACAGGGCGAAGCCAAGCAGGCCGAGCAGCAGGACGCCGCTCCACATCTCGGGAATGGCGAACGAGCGCTGGAACTGCACGATCGTGAAGCCGAGACCGTTGCTGGCGGCGAACATCTCGCTGATGACCATGAGGATGATCCCGATCGAGAGGGCCTGGCGCATGCCCGTGACGATCTGCGGGCTCGCCGAGCGCAGCACCAGGTGCCGGAGCCGGGAGGTGCCGGTGATGCCGTAGGAACGGCAGGTGTCGCTGAGCACCTCGTCCACGGCGCGGACGCCCTCGACCGTGTTGAGCAGGACCGGCCACATACAGCCGCTGACGATGACGAGGACCTTCATGGTGTCGCCGATGCCCGCGAAGAGCATGATCACCGGCACCAGCACCGGGGGCGGGATGGCCCGGAAGAGCTCCAGGACCGGCTCCAGCACGTCGCGCGCGACGCGGCTCATGCCCACCACCAGCCCCAGGCCGACGCCGATGACGACGGCGAGAAGATAGCCCGTGGCCAGCCGGAGCAGACTGGGTACGGCGTCCGACAGCAGCCGCTCCCCCGTCCACACCTCCCCGAACTTCTCCAGGATGGTGGCCAGCGGCGGGACGTAGAAGTCGGTGCTGTCCGCGGTGGCGAACCACCACACGGCGAACAGGACCGCGGGCAGGCCCAGGATCAGCGCGGCCCGCCGAGCCATGCTGAGGACTGTCGTGGGGATCATCCGGCTATCCCTCCCTGCGAATGGACTGATGCCAGTGCAGCGCCCGCCGCTCGACAGCCCGGGCCACCAGGTTGATCGCGACTCCCAGCACCCCGGTGACCAGGACCAGGGCGTAGACCCGCGGCACGGCACCGGACGTCTGCGCCACGGCGATCAGATGGCCCAGCCCGGGCGAACCGATGACGAGTTCCGCGGTGATGGCGAGGACGAGTGCCACGGTCGCGGCCAGCCGCACACCCGTCATCACATACGGCAGCGCGGTGGGCCACATGACGTACCGCACCCGCCCCCACCTGCCCATCCGGTAGCTGCGGGCGGTGTCGTCCGCGACCGGGTCGACGTCCTGCATTCCGGCCAGCACCTGGACGAGCACCTGCCAGAAGGAGGCGTACACCACCAGCAGCAGCTTCGACCTCAGGTCGGTGCCGTAGAGCAGGACCGCCACCGGGATCAGGGCCACCGACGGTATCGGCCTCAGGAACTCGATGGTGGAGGCGGTCACCGCCCGCAGCACGGGCACCGAGCCGATCACGATTCCGCCCACCACGCCCGTCACGACGGCGATGGCGAGCCCCAGGCCCCAGCCGGTCAGCGTGTCGCCCAGCGCGGTCCAGAACGCGTCCTCGGCGAGCAGGAGCCACAGGGCCCGGCCCATCTCCGACGCGGGCGGAAGGTAGTCGGCGGACACCAGCCCGCTGTACGGAAGGGCCTGAAGCAGGATCACCAGCCCGGCCAGGCCGGCCAGTCCGCGCAGCGGGGTGGTGGCTCCCTCCAGCACACGCCGGGCGCGGCCACCGCCCGGACCGCCGGGAGCCGTATCGGCTTCGGCGGCTCCGACGGTCTTCGTCAGCGCGGAAGTGCTCCCTGACCCGGTCACGAGAACAGCGCGGCCAGGTCGGGCTTCTTGCCGTCGAACATGCCGTCCTGCTCACCGAGAGAGGCCACCTTCTCCAGCGAGGCCATGTCGTACTCCGCCGGCCAGGTCGGCAGGGTCAGGCTCTTCAGCACCTCACCGTCGATCTTGGTGTACGTCGTGACGATCTGACGTGCCTCGTCCGGGTGCTCCGAGGCGTACTCGAGCGACTCGGACACCGCCTCGGTGAACTTCTTCACCAGATCGGGGTTCTCCTGCGCCAGCTTGGCGGAGGCGAAGTACGTCGCGATGGTGAGCTTCGGGTCGGTCTCCGCGAACGGCGACGCCACGACCCGTGCGCCCTGCCCCATGGCGATGGTCAGCGCGGGCTCGCCCATCCAGGCGGCGTCCACCTGCCCGCCGTCCAGCGCGGCCGGCATCTGGTCGAACGGCATCTCGATGAACTTGACCTTCGAGGGGTCACCGCCGTCCTTGCGTACCGACTCGCGGACGGTGGTGTCCCCGATGTTCCGCAGCGTGTTCACCGCCACGGTCTTGCCGACGAGGTCCTTGGCCGACTTGACCGGGCTGTCCTTCTTGACGCCCACTCCGCTGATGTCCTTGTCGGTGTCACCGGTGGAGGCGGCTCCGTTGACCACGGACTTGATCGGCACGCCCTTGGTCTGGGCGATCATCAACGAAGTGACATTGCTGAACCCGAACTGGAACTGACCGCTCACCACACCGGGGATGATCGCGGCACCGCCCTGGGCGGACTCCATCTTCAGGTCGATTCCGCGGCTGCTGAAGAAGCCCTTCTTCTGCCCCAGATACAGCGGCGCCACATCGACGATCGGGATGATCCCCACTTTGACCTGAGTGGCCTTCTCCCCACCCGAGGAGGATGAACCACCGGTCCCGGAAGACGATCCGCATCCGGCCGCGGCCGCGACCGTCACCACCGCTATGGCAAGCCCAAGAACGCGTCTTTGCATGGGTCCTCCTGACGAGACGAAGTGTGCGCATTGCGAACTTTTGTACGTTTACCGAACAAGGCATGCGGAGGCTATGCCCGTGCCCGAATCGCGTCAATAGCTCGCGCCGGGAGCAGTCGCCGACGCCGGCGAGCACGGCAGTCGAGGGCGCGGAGACCAGCGTCTTCCCGGGAGCCCTTCCGTCTGACGGAAGTCGCCTTGCCGGACCTGCCCGGGCATCACGACGCTGATTCCAACCACGGCA
>NZ_JBHVCP010000080.1:0-26024 GCF_042803315.1 Streptomyces sp. NPDC057424 | reverse complement strand
GGGCCGGCCCGGATCACCCGCCCTCCCGGCGTGCGTGTCACGCGCCCGTCATGTGCACCCCGCCGTCGACGTGGACGATCTCGCCGGTCGTGCGCGGGAAGAAGTCAGACAGCAGGGCGACCACACCGCGCGCCGCGGGGTCCGGGTCGACGAGGTCCCAGCCGATCGGGGCCCGGTGCTGCCAGACCTCGGCGAGCTCCCCGAAGCCGGGTATCGACTTGGCGGCCATGGAGCGCAGCGGACCGGCCGCGATCAGGTTGCAGCGGATGCCCCTGCCCCCCAGGTCCCGGGCGAGGTAACGGCTGGTCGACTCGAGGGCGGCCTTGGCGACACCCATCCAGTCGTACCGCGGCCAGGCGACCGTCGCGTCGAAGGTGAGCCCGACCACCGAGCCGCCGCGTCCCTCCATCAGGGGGAGGCACGCGGTGGTCAGGGACTTCAGGGAGTACGCCGACACCTGCAGGGCCGTCGAGACGTCCGCCCAGTCGCCGTCGAGGAAGGAGAAGGCGCCCTGGGGCCCGTACGCGATGGAGTGCACCACGCCGTCGAGACGGTCGAACCCGTCGGCGGACGCGCTGATCCGTTCCGCGAGCGTGTCCAGCTGCGTCTGGTCGGTGACGTCCAGTTCGACCACCGGAACCGGCTTGGGCAGCCGGGCGGCGATCCGCTCGATGAGGGAGAGCCGGCCGAAGCCGGTCAGCACCACCTCGGCGCCCTCCTGCTGGGCGAGCCGGGCGACGTGGAAGGCGATGGACGCCTCCGTGACGACGCCCGTCACCAGGATGCGCTTGCCGGCGAGGAGTCCGCTCATGACCGCACCGCCTTCGGTGCCAGGGAACCGACCAGCGGGGAGTCGTGGTCGAGGACACCGAGACCGCCCGCGCCCCCGGGCGAGCCTAGGGTGTCGAAGAAGTCGGCGTTGGAGCCGCGGTGATCGCCCCACTCGGCGGGGACGTCGTCCTGGAAGTAGATGGCCTCCACGGGGCACACCGGTTCGCAGGCCCCGCAGTCGACGCATTCGTCGGGCTGGATGTAGAGGGCGCGCCGGCCCTCGTAGATGCAGTCCACGGGGCATTCGTCGATGCAGGAACGGTCCTTCACATCGACACAGGGCAGGGCGATGACGTAGGACATCGTTAACTCCTCTTCGCAGCAGGGTCGTTGAGCGAGGCGGGCACCTGGTCCACGGAGACCCCGGTGGTGCGCTCGCCCAGCGTGAGGACGGTGACGGCCAGTGCGGCCATCGAGGCGGCGATGACCCCGAACAGCGCACCCGGCCCGTACGAGTCGAGAACGGGCAGCAGGACGAACGGCAGTGCGGCGGCGCTGAGTTTGGACAGTGAGTACGCCATGCCGGACGCGGTGGCCCGGATCGCCGTCGGGTACTGCTCGGAGAGGTACACGTGCGACACGCTGGAGAAGACGTTGCTGCACAGCGTGTATCCGAAGCCGAACGCGACGATGAGGAAGGTCGAGTCGGTGAAGGCGAAGCCCATCCCGGCGGCGACCATCGCGGCGGCGGACAGCGCGACGAGAGTCTTGCGTTCGATGCGGTCGATGATCGGCAGCGACAGCGCCGAGCCGACGGGGTAGCCGAGGAAGGACAAGGCGGTGAAGCCCAGGCCGGCCACGATGTCGTAGCCCTTCGCGGCGAGGATCTGCGGGGCCAGGGTGCCGAAGCCGTAGTAGCCGACCACGGAGAGCGAGCAGAAGATCCACAGCATCACCGTGCGGCGTCTCAGCCCACGGGCGAAGATGTCCCGCAGCCTGGTCCGCCCGGCGACGGACGTCTCGTGCGCGGCCGGGAGCGCCTCGGCGTGCCGACCGGCCGGGACCTGGGCCTCCATCCGGGTCACCAGCAGGTCGGCCTCCTCGGTACGGCCGTTCGCCGCCAGCCAGCGCGGGGATTCGATCAGCCGTCGGCGCAGCACCCAGACCACGGCCGAGCCGAGCGCGCCGATCACGAACAGCCAGCGCCAGCCGTCCACTCCCAGCGGGGTCAGCGGTACCAGCCACAGGGCCGCGAAGCCGACCGCCGGCACCCCGCAGAAGGCGATCGTGTAGGCCCAGGCGATGAACCGGCCGCGCTTGGCTGCGGGCAGGACATCCGCCAGGTAGCAGTCGGACAGGGCCTGTTCGGCACCGATGCCGATGCCGGCCAGGAAACGGGTCGCGATCAGCCACTCCGCGTTGGGCGAGAAGGCGCCGAGCAGGGAGAAGCCGGAGTAGATCGCGAGGTTGATCAGGAAGGCCCGGCGCCGGCCGAGCCGGTCCGCGACCCGGCCGAGCACCAGCGAGCCGATGAACTGGCCGATGAAGACGGAGGCCAGCACCAGTTTGAGCGACGTCGCCCCGAAGGCGAAGTCTTCCTGGAGCACCTTGGAGATGGTGCCCGACAGACTGTTCTCGAAGGTGTCGAAGAGCAGGCCTATCCCGATGACCGCGGTCAGGCTGCGGTGCATGGGGGTGATCGGCATCCGGTCCAGACGGTCCCCGATCGAGGCGGGAGAGACGCCTGTGCTCACCGCCGTGATGGACTGGGACATGCGCGTGGCTCCTAGGGGGCTTCGGGTGGATCAGGCCGGGGCCGGGGAGCGCCGCCCGGTGTCCCTGAACGCGGGGTGGAGGGGCGGGGCATCGCGGGTGGCGGCGCCCCCGGCGAGGTCGGATGCCCCGGCGCACCGGCCGGCACGATCCGGACGGGAGGTCCTGGGAAGGGGCCGGGGCCCGGCACCCCCGGCCCCGGACACGTGAGGGCCCGGGGCCGTCGCCGGATGACGGCGGTGCGGTGCGGGGAACCCGGAGGGGGCCGGGACGGCTGGGGACCGGTGGAGGGCGGGAGACCGTGGAGGGCGGGCGGGCGCCGGTCAGGCGGCCTGGTCCGCGTTCCGCCGGATCTGCTCCTCGACGTCGCCGCGTCGCACCGGTGCGCTGACCTCGTGCAGGAACGAGGCGACCTCGCGGTACGAGGCCCAGAAGCCCACTTCGTGATAGGGCACACCGCGCTCGGCGCAGTAGTCCCGGGTGAGCTCACGTGCCCGTGCCAGGTTCTTCTGCGGCATGGCCGGGAACAGGTGGTGCTCGACCTGGTAGTTGAGTCCGCCGTAGAGGAAGTCGACCAGCAGGGACGGGCGGATGTTCCGGGAGGTGAGGACCTGGCGCTCCAGCCAGTCCAGGGTCTCCTCCTCACCGTCGCGGATCGCCATGCCCTTGTGGTTGGGAGCGAAGATCATGCCGAAGTAGACGCCCAGGGCCGCCTGCTGGACCAGGATGAAGGCGACCGCGAGGACGGGTGAGAGGACGGCGAACACCAGCGTCAGATAGACGGCCGTCCGCGCGACGAGCAGGAACGTCTCCAGCACGGGGTGTTTGGTCTTGCCCTGGGCGATGGACAGGACGGCCGTCTTCAGCATCTTGAAGGACTCCAGGACCAGCAGCGCGAAGAACAGCACGCTCTGGTAGCGCACCACGAACTTCTGCGTGCCGCGCCGGGTGGGGTACTGCTTGATGTCGAAGATGGCGGTGCGCCGGCCGATGTCCGGGTCCATGTCCAGGTGGTTGGGGTTGCTGTGGTGCCGGTTGTGGTGGTTGACCCACCATCCGAAGCTGACCCCGTTGACCAGGTTGGCGTGGAAGTAACCGATGGCGGAGGCGGCCTTCTTGCTGCGGAACATGGCCTTGTGGCCCGCGTCGTGCCACATGAAGGCGGACTGGCCGCCGCACAGACCCATCCACAGCGCAACCGTCAGCTGCCACCACGAGTCGCCGAGCGCGAAGAACGCGGCGAACCCGAGCAGCAGGAGCGTGGTGTTCAGCGCCAGGCGGCCTATGTAGTAGCGCGGATCGAGGTCGAGGAGACCCTCTGCCTTGACGCGTTTGAGGAGTTCGGCGAACGTGGCCGAAGCGCCGACGCGCTGCTGAGGAGCGGCGATGACCTGGGCTTCTTGGACGTGCGGACGCTGCATGCGTTGCTCTCCTTGGGAGAAGTGCCCGAACCGGGCGGCGGCGCCGCTGCCCTGCGGGACGTGGCTGCGCCGGGGTCGACAGTGCTTCCGTGGGCGGTGACGGAAGGCGGGCGCCGCCCGCCCGTCGGCCAGGACCGCTGGAACCGTGCGGTACTTCGGACCGGGCCGCCGGGCGAACGTGTGTCCAGCGTTCCGTGCCCCGCTGATGTGTCACTGATACTGGGCTGATCGGACCCGGCCGCGGGGAAGGCGATTCCCTGGGGACCAGGGGGACCCGGGCCTTGTTTCCTCCGCTCAGGCCACGGCGGTCTGGGCAGCGCGAAGCCGGACGTCGAGCTCCTGGACGATGTCGTCCGCGGCACGGGCCACGTCCCTGTCGTCGGGGGCTCCGATGATGGCCATGAGCTGCCCGACCATGGCCTGCTGGAGGGCTTCGGTGGCCGTGGCGTCGGTGGTCGTGGTCTCGTTGCTGTCACTCACTGTTCCGGCTCTCCTCGTCGTGTGGTGGCGGCGGTGTACTGGAGGTGTGTCAGAAGGCCTTGCAAGCTCGGAAGACGTGCGCGAAGCCGGCGAGCGAGGCGGTCGGCCGGTCGAAGGCGACGTACTCCGGGATGAGTTCGTCAGGGGCCCACTTCTGCTTGTACGAAAGCTGGGTCTGCGCCGGGTAGAGAGCGGCTCCCTCGGCCCACAGCGCGTGCATCAGCCACTGGAACGCCGGGCTGTGACCCTCGAGTTCATGGCTCGCGTCGAGTCCGGTGAACGGCGTGAAACCGAAGTGCAGCCACTCCACGCCCTCGGCGCGGAAGACCTCGATGGCGTGCGCGTTGATGGCCTCCATCAGCCCCGGAGAACCCTCGGGCACACGTCGGCTCAGGTCGTGCATCCAGCCGGCCCGCTCGCCGTAGACGGGTGAGTACGAGATGTACGCCACCGGGGTGCCCTCGATGGTGCCGGCGAACAGCCGGCGTTGCGCCTGCGGTTCGCCGCCGATCTGGCCCACCAGGAACTCGAGTTGGTGGGCGCCGCCCTTGGAGCCGAGCCAGGCCTCGTCGATCGTCGCTATCGCACCCCGCCAGTCCTCGGCGGTGACCTCCTTGATCACGAGGCCGTTGCGGTGCGCGCGGGAGATCTTGTTGCGCAGCTGCATGAAGCGGGTGCCGCGCAGGGAGAACTCCGGAAGCCTCACGGCCCAGGAGGCGCCCACCTGGTTGACGGTGAAGCCGTGCCGGGCGTAGCGCTCTGCGTCGGCACGCTGGAGTTGCACACCGACGAGCTCCAGCTCCTCCTCCTTCACGTACCGGCGGAAGCCGTCGAGGAGGGTGTCGTAGGCGTCGGGGGCCGCGAAGGGACCGCCGAACTGGACCGCGTAGCCGCCGGTGCGGCGGTAGACGACGACACCGTCGGTGCCGGGGATGGTGAACGTGCTGTTGCCGCTGTTGAGCGCCAGGAACGCACTGGCGTTCTCGCTCTGGGTGTGTGTCCGGATCGCCCCGAGAACCGAGGTGTCCGCAGTGGTCGCGGGCATGCCCGTACCCCTTTCGGAAGGTGTTTCTTTTGGTGCGAGTAGAGCACCGACGCCGCACCGAGGGGAAGACCGGAAAGGAATTCAGCGACCACGTCAGGAGGATGTCAGCGTCTTATCAGACTCCCCTGCCAATGTTGTTCTCGTGAACGGCACGGGAAACCGGAAGCCGGGAACGAGGAGAGGTGCCCGGAGTGGCTTATCGGGGACCGAAAGAGCATCTTGAGGTCGGGCCTAAAAACCCACGCAGGTTCGAATCCTGCCCTCTCCGCGACACGGCCGGCACCCCCGGCCACCGTCACCACCAGGAGAGGTGCCCGGAGCGGCTCATCGGGGACCGAAAGAACACCTTGAGGTCGGGCCTAAAAACCCACGCAGGTTCGAATCCTGCCCTCTCCGCCCTACCGAGGCCGGTTATCACCGGCCGCTGGAATTCGCGTTTGGCCCAGAGTTCCGGCCGCTTCGAATGCGGGCTCACCGTCGCGGCGATCCGACCGCCCGAGAGCCCCGTCTCCACGGAGCCGCGACCTCCGGACGCCGATGACTCCGCCGCCCCCCCCCCCCGTACCGGCGGAGCGCCCACCTCGACGGGCCGCCACCCCGTGCGGCCCGTCGAGGTGCCGGCGTCCGGTCCTGACCACACTCCCGGCCGTCTGATCGACGGCCAGGCCAACCGCCGTGCGGGTGGGTCCGCGTCCGCGCGCTCGTCACCCACCGCGAGGGCACCTCCTTCCCTCTTCTCCGGCAACGACCACAGCAGAAAAATACCTTCTCAAAGGAATTATTCTGTGGCAGGATGCATGCGGGAGGAAGCTCCAGGGTCGATCCCGAAGACCCGCGGAGATCGCCACGCGCCGGTCTCCGCGGCCACACGCTGCGGCTCCTACGGCCATGACGAGCCCCCACCCGTGTTCAGCCGTCTTCGCCGCCCGAACGCCAAGGGGGAAAACGTCATGCTGAGCTTCTCGATTCTCGGCGCACTCCAGATCCGTACCGCGTTAGGTCCCGCGGAGATCTCCGGTGATCTCCAGCGAACCCTTATTCAGACACTTCTCGTGAACGAGGGGCAGTCCATCTCCGGCGAGAGCCTCGTCGAGGAGATGTGGGGCGATTCGGTCCCGGACAACCAGGCGAACGCCCTGCAGGCCCACATCAGCCGCCTGCGTCGCAAGCTGAAGAGCCTGGAACCCGAACGGGTCTCCTCCCGGGTCACCATCCACCCCTCCGGCTATCGGCTCACTGTCTCCGAAGGTGAGCTCGACGCCGCCGAGTTCACCAAGACCGTCCGACAGGCGGAGGTCGCCGCTGCCTCTGACCCGGCCGCCACCGCCCGTCTGCTCGGAGAGGCCCTCGCGATGTGGCGCGGGCCCGTCTTCGGCGATTTCACCGGCGGCACCCTGTGCCAGCTGGCCTGCGGCCGTTACGAGGAGCACCGCATGCGGGCCATGGAACTCCGCTTCGACGCCGAGCTGAGCCTTCGCAACCACGCGGCCGTACTCGCCGAGCTCCACGATGCCCATACCAACCATCCCCTGCGGGAACGCTTCTGCGAGCAGCTGATGATCGCCCTCTACCGTTCGGGCCGCCAGGCCGACGCACTGAATGTCTACCGCCGGATGTGGCAGCACCTCTCGGACGAGCTCGGCATCGAACCCTCGCCCTCGCTCCGCCGGGTGGAGAACGCGATTCTCTCGCACGACCCGGCTCTCGCGTGTGGCTCCCCGGCGTCGGTCGTGCTCCAGCCGGCGTGAGCTCGCTCCCGTCCGCGCCGGCCGTGTAAGCCGGCCGTCAGCGCCGGGTCAGCCCGTGTTGCGACGATCTCCCGGGACGACAGAAACGTACATGAGCAGTCACCCACACATTCGGAGACCTCCCATGACCACAAGTCAGACCTCTGCCCGCCCCGCGGACACCGCCGGACGCGTGACGGCCGCGCGCCCTCTGCGTATGTTCCTCACGCTCGACGCCGCCGTGACCGCCGGGAACGGCCTCATCTACCTGCTCGCCGCCGGCCCCGTCGGTGATCTGCTCGGCCTGGACACCGGGCTGCTGCGCGGCATCGGTGCGTTCCTCATCGTGTACGGCATCCTCGTGGCCGTTCTGGCCGGCCGTCAGGTACCGGCGGCCGGTCCCACCAAGGTGGTCATCGAGGCCAACCTGCTGTGGGCGGTCGCGAGCGTGGCCACTGCCGTATTCGGCTGGTTCGATCCCAACACCGTGGGCACCGTCTGGACCCTGATGCAGGCGGCCGTCGTCGGAGGCTTCGCCGTTCTGCAGATCAACGGCCTGCGCCGGATCGGCAACTGAACCTACGTCACGAATCTCGCAACGCCTCGCCACCGGACGACGCCGCCGGGGCTGCCGACTACGGGTAGGGGGAGACATGCGGTTCCAGGTCGCGGAGCTGGCCGAGATACGGGAGCGGGTGCACGCCGGGCCGAGCGAGAAGGCCACCGCCGCGCAGAAGGCCAAGGGCAAACTGACTGCCCGGGAACGGATCGGCCTGCTCCTCGACGAGGACTCGTTCCACGAGGTGGAGCCCCTGCGCCGGCACCGGGCGACCGGCTTCGGCCTGGAAGCCAAGCGGCCGTACACGGACGGGGTCATCACCGGCTGGGGCACCGTGAAGGGCCGCCGCGTCTTCGTCTACGCGCACGACTTCCGCATCTTCGGCGGGGCGCTCGGCGAGGCCCACGCCTCCAAGATCCACAAGATCATGGACCTGGCCATGTCGGCGGGCGCTCCGCTCGTATCACTCAACGACGGCGCGGGCGCCCGCATCCAGGAAGGCGTCACCGCCCTGGCCGGCTACGGCGGGATCTTCCGCCGCAACACCAAGGCGTCCGGGGTCATCCCCCAGATCAGCGTGATGCTCGGCCCTTGCGCCGGCGGCGCCGCCTACTCACCCGCCCTGACGGACTTCGTGTTCATGGTCCGGGAGACCTCGCAGATGTTCATCACAGGTCCGGACGTGGTCAAGACCGTGACGGGTGAGGAGATCACCCAGAACGGCCTCGGAGGCGCAGACGTGCACGCCGAAACCAGCGGCGTCTGCCACTTCGCCTACGACGACGAGGAGACCTGCCTGGAGGAGGTGCGCTATCTGCTCTCCCTGCTGCCGGGCAACAACCGGGAGACACCACCCGCCTTGCCGGTGGAAGACCCGCCGGACCGGCGCTGCGAGGCTCTCGTCGACCTGGTCCCGGTGGACGGCAACCGCCCGTACGACATGCGGCAGGTGATCGAGGAGATCGTCGACGACGGTGAGTACCTGGAGGTCCACGAACGCTGGGCCCCCAACATCATCTGCGCGCTGACCAGGCTCGGCGGACAGGTGGTGGGTGTCGTCGCCAACCAGCCCCGGTTCCTCGCCGGTGTCCTCGACATCGAGGCGAGCGAGAAGGCCGCGCGGTTCGTGCAGCTGTGTGACGCCTTCAGCATCCCACTCGTGACGCTGCTCGACGTTCCCGGCTTCCTGCCGGGCGTCGACCAGGAGCACGGCGGCATCATCCGGCACGGAGCCAAGCTGCTGTACGCGTACTGCGACGCGACCGTGCCACGCATATCCCTGATCCTCCGGAAGGCGTACGGCGGCGCGTACATCGTCATGGACAGCCAGTCCATCGGCGCCGATCTCACCTACGCGTGGCCTACGAACGAGATCGCGGTGATGGGCGCGGAGGGCGCGGCCAACGTGATCTTCCGCCGTCAGATCGCCGAGGCGGAGGACCCCGAGGCCGAACGCTCCGAACTGGTCAAGGCGTACAAGGCGGAGCTGATGCATCCGTACTACGCGGCCGAGCGCGGTCTCGTGGACGACGTCATCGACCCCGCCCGGACCCGTGAGGTGCTGATCAGCTCGCTGGCGATGCTGCGGACCAAGCACGTCGACCGTCCCGCCCGCAAACACGGCAACCCCCCTCAGTGACGGAGGTCCCACCCCATGACCGCCCTGTCCACGGCCTGCATACGCATAGAGAAGGGTGCGGTGACACCCGAGGAACTCGCTGCCCTCACGGTCCTCTTCCTCGCCCGGGCCCCCAGAACCACACCCGGAGCGGAGCCCGACCGCCCGGGCTCGACCACCACCTGGCGCCCCGACCTCTTCCACGCCCCCCACAGCTGGCAGGCCCCGTAAGGGACCGCGTCCGGCACGCTGCCGCCCCCGGTGCCCGGGTCACGACGGGAACGTCGTCACCCGGGCCGGGGGCGGCAGCGTGCCGGAGGCCGGGTGCCGAGGCCGTACACGGCTGCTTGCCTCTTCTCTGCACCGACCCGCAGCCCAGCTCCCGGGGCGCATCGGCTCGTGGCCCGGGGCCCGCCCCGCGCCGTCTCCTCGTACGTTTCGGGGACTTCTTGCCGAGGGCCGACTGCGAAGTGTCCCTGGCGGTCGACATCATCGCGTGCTGATCACGGACCGGTGACGGCCGCACGGCCGGCGCGGGCCCGGTCCACCAGTCCCCGGCCCGCTCCGGAAGCGAGAAGGAAGCGGTGCGGAAGCGGTTGGGGGCTCCTCCCGGCAGCACCGCCGCGGGTTTCCTCGGAGGAAGGTGTCCGCCCGGCACGGTGGGCACGTCATCCGTGCTGAAGGAGGCCAACCATGCGCGAACAACGGGCGCAGTGCCTACGGAGCGACCTGCCCTACGCGGAGATCAGCCGCGACGACTACGCGGAGACCGCCGCACGCGACTTCGTCGCGTTCCCGGTCTCGGCGGGCATCACCCTTCTCGAGGGCCCGTGTCCACGGTGCCGGGCGACGATGTCCGTGCACCTCGTGGAGGACATCGTCCGGGGCGGCGGATCCACCACGGCCACGGCCGAGCCCTATCACACCATGCGGTGCGGGTGTCGGAACGCGCACGCCGGGCGGCCGGACGGCCGGACCGGCTGCGGAGCGTACTGGAACATCGTCGTGGCACGGGCGGAACCGTCGTGACCGGGCCGGTATTGCGGCCCGGCCCCCCGGCGACACCCGGCGACCTGCACCGGGCGCAGCACCGCGAGGAACTGCTGAACGGGGCCGAGCTGGAGCGCATCCGCTCGGCGGCGGTCGCCTGGCGCAACGGGCTGGGCGGGCTGATGGCCGGGCTCATCGGCTTCAGTCTGGTCAAGGGCCGCTCCGACATCACGCAGCTCTCGCCCACGCCGGGCATCGCGGTGGGCGTGCTGCTGGCGCTGGCCGCCGTGACCGGCGGAGTGGCGGCCTGGTGGGTGCTGCGGGCCGCGCACGGCATGCCCCGGGTGCTGCCCGCCGACAGGCTGCCCGGCCGGGTCGCGGACGAGCACGGGCAGGCCACCGTCGCCGCGCGTGACCTGCGCCGCGGCAGTGCCCTGGTGGTGGCGCACGCGGTCGTGCTGATCGCAGCCGTCGGCGTGACCTGGTACGGCCCGGCCCGGGCGAAGCCCCGGATCGAGGTGGTCACCCCTGACGTCACCGCGTGCGGCGTCGTCCGGCTGGTCGAGGACGGCACCATGACCGTACGTACCGGGAGCGCGGACCTGCGCGTCCCGCTCGGGGAGGTGCTCAGCCTCAGCGCGGTCGACTCGTGTCCGGCCCGCTGACCGGCCGGCCGGTGGTCAGCGGCCCATGTGCACGAAGGGCGCCCACAGCGTGACGGCGGCCTCGTACGCGGTGATGTCCCGCAGTTCCCGCGTCACGCTGTGCAGGGCCCGTGCCACGTCGTCCGTGGTGGGGTCGGCCCGCTCGGCGACCGCGGCGAAGACCGCCTTGGCCGCTTCGGCGATGGCCGCGTCGTTGGCCGTCCACAGCGAGCCGATCACGTCCCGCCAGCCCGCGAAGCGGAGTGCGGCGGTCAGACTGATGGCCTCGTCCATGTTGACCAGTCCCCCGTTGGCCGTCTCGCACGCCGCCAGGAAGGCCAGGTCACCGCAGTGGGCTTCGCCCGCGAGCTGAGCCACGGTCAGCACTCCGTCGTGGAGCACCAGCCCGCCCCGGGAGGGGTCGGCGAGGTCCTGTTTGCCGTGGCAGCCGAAGTGGGCGTAGCGGTGCCCCCGCAGCTCGTCGCGCACCCGCGCCCCCATGGCGTCCCCGCGCTCCAGCAGGGTGTGCCGCTCGCCCGGGAACAGCTCGACCAGCCGCTGCTTCTCCAACAGACTGAGTTTGGGGTGCCCCTCGGTCTCCGGCATCGCGACGACGAGCAGCCGCGCCGGTCCGGCGTGCGGTGCCCGAGCCGGCTCGGTGGTGGTCAGCAGGTGGAGGGTCGGGGTGTACGAGGAAACGACCCGGTCCATCACGGTCTCGCCGGGCTCGCTCCCGACGCCGTGGTGACCCGCGGCGTGCAGGGGCACCAGCGACAGCACACTCGTCGGACACCACCAGATCCGGGGCAGCGCCTCGTCATCGGCCCCGGGGGCGTGGCCGAGCGCCGTCATGACCGGTTCCGCGACCATCTCCCAGGCCCACTCCAGCAGGTCCCGCGCGTGCGCGTTGCGTTGCTCACGCTCCGCCTCGACCTCCCCGAGCAGCACGCCCAGATGCGAGAAGAGGGTGTCGAGCGCCTCGCCGAAGACGATTCCGGGCAGCGGCACCACCCGCACGCCGGCGGCCGAGACCACCAGCGCGTCACTGCGCCAGCGACTGAAGTTGATCAGTACGGCGTCCCCGTCGACGGCCCAGTGCTCCCTCAGGTAGGGCAGCGTCACCTCTGCCGGTTCGACGGCCGACGCGGCGGCGAGCGACTGGGCCCAGATCACCCCACGGCCGCGTTCCAGCAGTTCCACGGCCAGGGCGGGGTCACCCGTGTTCAGCGCGCACGCCGCCGCGTCGGCCGCCAGTCCGATCCAGGCCCGCCGCGCCAGGTGCAGTTCCTGGTCGGACCGGTCGAGTCCGCGGTGAGCCAGCAGCGGCAGTGTGTGCACGGCGATCCGGTATGCCTCGAGTGCCGAGGTCCAGGCGTTGCGTTTGGCTTCGAACATGGCCCACTTCTGGGCAGTGTCCAGCCGCGCCCAGGCTTTGACGCCGTCCGTCCCGGTCACCTCCCGCCAGGCGGCGACGGCGACCTCGGCGTCGCCGGCGTCTCCCGTCAGGTCGTACCGCATGCGTGCCGCCGTGGCCCGGTTGGTCAGGAACTCGCCGCGGCTGCGGTGCTCCCGGGGCAGAACCGCCATCAGCACGTCGCTCGTCGCCCGTGCCTCGTCCAGGTAGTCCACGCGCGCCAGCAGTTCCCCGGCCCACATCATGGTGGCGAGATGGTGGTTGAGGATGTCGCCCCGGGCCGAGTGCCCGGCCGTGAGGCACCGGACCGCCTCCCGGCTCGCCTCCACCGCCTCCGTCAGCAGGCCCTCGTCACCGTCGGCACGGCGACCGGCATGGCTCAGGACGATCGCGAGGTGGGAGAAGACCAGTGGCCTGTCCGCACTGCCCCGCTCGACCCCCCGCGCGCCTTCCCGGCACCGTCGCACCGCCTCCTCCAGGTGACCGCCGTCCTCGGACATCTCATACTCGAACAGCAGTGCCATCCCCAGCGCCGCGAGGAACTGCGCCCGGTCGGGAAACTCCGCCGGAACCTCGTCGCACACCTCGCGCAGCAGTCGCACGCCGTCGGTCAGGTCCTCGCGCCGCCCGACGGCCTTGAACCGGCTTACGAGCGCGCTGGCGACGCCGTGGGCCACCAGCACCCGCAGCAGGGGGTGCGGCCACTCCCCGTCCAGCAGGGGCCGCCCGAGTAAGATCGCCTCGTCGAGGTGGGCGAGGTCGCCGCCGTCCCCCTCGTACCGCAGGCACAGCGCCGTCACCCGGTGTCCGACCGCCACGAGATGGCCCGGATCACCCTCGGGCAGGAGGACGAGCAGTTCCCGGGACTCGGCCGACAGCCGCTTCAGGTCCTGCGGCGACCCACTGAGGCGGTAGCGCAGCATCAACGCGATCACCAGATGGATCTTCGCCTGCGCAGGATCGGGCGGCGCGCTCTCCGCCCGCCGGGTGAGGTGTCCGACCAGCGCATCCAGGCGGTCGGCGGGCAGCCTGCCCAGCGCAGCCTCGGTGAGCTGGAAGTCGATCTCCTTCTCCTCCCTGTCTGCACGGACCTGTTGCGCCAGCGCCGTACGGGCCTCACGGACACGGTTGAGCAGCCTTCCGAGCATGCGTCACCTCACCTCGTGCTGAGGGCGTCGGACCTGGCCCCGCCGTGGCCCGGCAGTACGCCCAGTCTCCTCGCCGTGCTCTCGACGTAGCGGATCGCCAGCACGAGCAACCCGATGTCGTCCAGGTACACGGGGTCCGGAAGCAGGTCGACGGGGCTGATCGTGTAGAGGAGGGACATGTAGAAGACCATCTTGTTCGAGAAGGGCATCTCCTCGTGGCGGAGCAGCTTGGAGACCTTCCACAGTTTGACCACGAGCGCGATCGCGATCCCCAGCATGGTCACGACCGCGACCGCGATGACGATCAGCAAGACGGTGGGCAGCTCACTCATCGGTTCCTCCTGTGCGTCTCACCGCACCGTGCGAATGTGCGGACGGGATGTGCGCCCGTGACACCCATCAGACAAGCGCTCCCGCTTCCGCAGGAATCACCCGCCGCTTCCGGTTCGCTTCCGGACCACTTCCGGCCCTCCGCCGGGCAGCTCCGGCGGGAGTGCCAGCGCGTCGTCCTGCGGGAGTGCGGGTGCCCGGTCGTAGGCGTGCAGGGCACCGAAGTCCCCGGCGCTGAGCCAGTCCTGCCCCACGTACCGGACCCGGCACCCGGCGAGTTCCAGCCGACTGGCGAGTTTCGCCCGGAAGTCGGGGGTGTCGGTGACCGTGATGTAGTTGAGGCCGCCGAGATCGGTCGCCGGGCGCAGCTCACCGAACTGGAGCAGTACGGTGCGGGAGGGCTGGAAGGCGAGGGCCATGCCGAGTTCCAGCAGGACGTTGGGACGGGCCTGGAGGCCCGGTTCGCGCTCCGCCCGTGGTTCCTTCGGTCCGTGCAGGCCGGGGTGGAGGTGGACGATGTCATCGGGGGTCAGCAGCACGACGACCGCGCGGGCCAGTGGTATCGCGCGGGCGACGGCCTCGCCGAGCGTGGGGGTCGCCTTTCCCGTGCGCCTGACCACCTCCTCCCATTCCAGGGGGTTCAGTCCGATGGTGCGAAGGAAGTCGAAGACCGCGCGGCGGGCCGGTTCGTCCCGGCCGTAGACGACGAAGACGTTGCTCGCCGGATCAGCTTCCTCCGTGCCGGTGGACAGGCCGGGTTCACAAAGCACCTCGGCAGACGCCTCCGGCCAGGGAGCCGGGCCGCGGGTGGGGATCGGCCTGATGGCGGGTGGCCGGCCGGCCGCCGGTTCGAGGCTCTGCCCGGTGGCGGGCGGCACGCCGGACGCGGACGCCAGCGCGGCCCGCTCGGCGGCCACCGTGAGGTAGGCGAGTTGGTCGTCGAGGCGTTCCAGGAACGAGCGGGCGAGGGCCGCGTCGTCGGCGAAGGGCCCACCAGGGGTCAGCATCCCCTCCAGGTCGAAGGCCCGGGTGAGATTGTCGGCGGCGATCTCGACCGTCCGGTGCATCTCCTGAAGGCCGGTGCGCAGCAGGAGGGCGTCGAAGCGGCGCAACCGCAGCAGGTCCGCCTCCGCCCCACCACCCGCCCCGAGTGCACGCAATTGCGATCCGAGCCGGTCGATCGAGTCCCGCAGCTGTCGTGCCTGGTCGTCGCGTCGCCACACGCGGAGCTGGTAGCGGAGTTTGGCGGCGTGCGCCAAGTAGCGGGCCAGCGGGGGGATCCCCGTGTCGCCGTTCGACCAGACCCATGCGCTGGCCACCGGGTCGGCGTCCGGGCGGATCGCCAGCACGAACCGCCGTCGCGCTCGCTCGTCGGGCGCGGCGGGGTGTTCCCACAGCGCCGCCGCGCCGTCCGGGAGAACGACACCGGGTTGAGGGCCGGGCAGCCCTTCCGCGGTCTCGGGAAGCAACGCGTGCAGTGACTGGCGGAGTTCGGCCGCCGCCGCTCGTATGCCGGCCTCCGCGTCCACGCGCGTCAGATGGAGCCGGGCCTCGCCGATCATCAACGGCAGGTGTTCGGCGACCAGGGTGTCCCACTGGTAGTCCTGGGTCCGCCACCACGGCCATCGCGTACCGGTGGCTCCGTCCGCGGGCAGCCGGGCCTCCGGCGGAGCCAGTGCCACCGAGAGAGTGAGCAGGTCGTGGTGCCGGCGCAGGATCGCCTGGCAGTCGGCACCCGCTCGCTCCAGAGCGGCGACGGCCCCCTCGCCCTCAAGGACGACGTCGTCCAGGTGGTCCGGTGGCACGGGGGGAAGTCCGGTGCCCGGTACGGGCTCCGTCATGCGCAGCAGCAGCGCGCACCCACGCCAGATCTCCTTGAGCCGCCGGTAGGCGGCGGTCGCGTCGGGGCCGTCGGTCGGCGCGTAGAGGTGGGCGACGAACTGCTGGTCAAGAATCATCGATGATGCTCCCGGTGACTGCCGTCGGCTCGTCCTCTCGCCAGTCGTCGCGGGCGGCCCGTCCGCCGTCGCGGTGTCGCCCGTCGCCGGTCAGCGCCTCCACGTACTGGGCGACCTCGGACAACCGCACTCCCCGCAGGTCCTGTGGCCGTAGGACGATCCGCAGTTCGGGGGTGACCGGCCCCTGCCGACAGGCCCGGAGGAACGACTCCACGATCATGACGATCACCTGCTCGCCACGGAGCGCGACCCGGGCCAGCCCGGCTCCCACCAGCGGTATCGCCACCGGCCGGAGCAGCCCGTGCACCGCCACGGACTCCCACAGCCGCTCCAGTGACACGCCCAGGTCCTCGGGGTTGGAGCGGGCGACGAGGTCGAGACCCTGGTGGCTGTACGCGACCGCGAACGCTCGCCCGCCGGGCTCCGGCAGCGACAGCGGGACCACGGTCCCCACCGGGTAGCGAAGCCGTTTGCCCTTCGGTTTGTCCCGGGCGGACTCCCGGCCGACCGGTGTCACCGCGCGCAGCCCGCTGCGCAGTTCCTGGTCGAGGAGTGTCCGGTCACCTCCGTAGCGCCGGTGCAGCAACTGTCCCTGGACGCTCTCCCGGCTGATGATGGCGTCCCTCTCGGTGGCGGTGTCGAAGGTGTCACCGAAACCGACGACGAGGCTCGCGTCCGTCTCCTCGAAGAGATCGCCCCGCTTGACCACCAGCGAGGTACGCAGGGCGGGGAACTCCCGCCGCAGGAGTTCCGCCCCGTGCCGTTCGCGCAGCTGAGCCCGGAGCTTGGTCAGAGCGGCGAGGGCCTCGAGATCGTCCGGGCGCCCGGCCACCAGCCGTTCGGCGACCGGCAGGGCCAGTTCGGGATGGCCGGAGTCGGTGTGCAGGACGATCAGTTCAGCGCAGACGGATTCGTACGTCGTGGTCAGCCGCCGTATCAGGGGCTCGGCGAAGTCCGCGTCCGCCACCTCGGGAAGTGGCCGGCCCCGCCACAGGCCGAGTGCCTTGGTGAGCAGCACCGTAGCGGTCGCCGGGGCGGCGTGTGCGGCCTGGTTGAACAGGCCGGTGAACTCCAGGACGTCGATCTGGTCCGGGTTCAGCACCAGACGGTAGGCAGAGTCCCGGCCCTGTCCCGTCAGCACCTGCTCGGTGCGCAGCACCGAGGTGCCGTCGCTCGCCCCTGCGGAGTCGAGGGCGCGGCGCAGTTCCAGGACTCGTTTCTGGACCTCGGTGCGGTGCGGGCGGCTGATCCTGCCACGGACCGGTTCTCCCCAGAGGTCCGTGTAGAGGTCGCCACAGGGCACCGCCTCGCCCTCAGCCGTGACGAGCCGGAGCAGCAGCCTGGTGCTGAGGGGGGTGAGTCTGATGTCCTCGCCGTCGCGGCGCACAACAGTGTTGCCCAGAACGCTTATGTGGATGCACGCCACTCACGACTCCATCGCCGACCCCGTTCCCCCTGGGGGGTGACATCGAGCCTACCAAGAGCGTTCAAGGGCGCACCGTGCGTAAATATGTTCCCCTCCGGGTGAGCGGAATCAGCCCGATATGCTGAAGCTCATGCCGCAGCCCCACACGTTCTCGCCCCGGCCGCCCGACGGGGACGGCAGGACCGCGCTCGTCGCGCAGATCCTCACCCTCCTCGAACATTCGGTGTCGAGATGGCAGTTACCCGACACCGACTGGCAACGGCTCGACGGGCCCGTCGACGCGCTGACGGCCACGGGAGCAGGCAGCGACGTCCCGACACTGCGCAGGGCGCTGGTACAGCTGCAACTCGCGGCGCCCGACCGCATCACCCCGGTGACCAGGACCGCGGTGGTCTCCGCACCCACCCGACTCCGGGAGAGGGTCAACCACTTGGTGCACACGCTCCGGGGCAGCGCCGAGGGTTCCGTCCCCGACCAGGCCCCGCGGTCCACCGACGAGCCGCGCGGAGCCGGCTCCACCGGCCGCCAGTGAGGTCCTTCGCCCAGTGGCGGCCGGGGAGCACGGCGCCCCGGGCCGACTGGACCACAGGCAGGGCTTTCCCCTCTGCATGAGCAAGCCTCGCCGGCGTACGGGCCTGTACCGCACTGTCCTGCACGAGGGTCTGCGCGGTGACCTGCCCGGGTGCCTCAACCAGGATCTGCTCCTCGAGCTGTTGCCGGTGCTGCGCACACTCGTCGGCCGTACCGTGCGCGCCGTGGGGAAAGTCGCTCTCCCCAAGCTCGCGTCCCGCACCGGGGCGACCGCGTGACGGACATTCCGGAGCTGCACACGCGGCTCCTGGCGCCGATCTGCACCGTGAGGGCTGGCCCTGCCCCACAGCGGTCTCGAACTGAGGGCGACACGCAGGGCCATGATGAGCCTCCAGAAGAACCGCCGACATGTTCGCGTGCGTCTTGATCCACGGTGCCATCAGTCACCTAGGACAGGGAGAGGTTGTGCAGCAGACCAGGACAGCGCTCGCCGAGCGAATCGCCGAGCAGAGAAGGGGAATCGGTGACCCTCGGGCGCTGGTCGGTGAGATGCGGCGCTCCGTCCTGCTGGTGCCCACGGCCGGTGGGGGCCTCTGGTCGGCGTGGTCGGGCGGGGTGCGGTGGATCTGCGGGTTCACCGACGAGGCCGCACTGGCCCGGTTCGCTCTGCTGCACGGATCCGGTGATCAGCCCATGGACTACGCGGCACTGTTGGGCGCGCGCATCGTCGACGAGGTCGTGCCGTCTTTGGACGAGCCCGCCGGCCTGGCCGTCGACATCGCCACCGAGGACGGGTCGATGTTCTTCCCACCGGTCGTCGGCATCGTTGCGGACGGCGTCGCCGTCGACTCCGGCGAGGCGGAGGAGGGGCGCGGTCATGGGCGTTGACGGGGCCGATCTGCAGTTCGACAAGGCGTCTGTCGCGAAGTTCACGCAGGGCGTGGGCGCGACCATCGACCAGCTCGGTGATCTCGGTGGCGCCACCGGTTCGGTGCTGGGCAAGGGCTTTTCGGAGTTGGCGATGACCGGGATGGAGGCCGGGCACCACGGCCTCTCGGCCGACTTCGAGGACTTCTGCGAGCGCTGGGAATGGGGTGTGCGGGCCCTGGTGGGCGACGCCAGCGCGCTCGCGAACCGCCTCGGACTGGCGGCGGGCACCCAGTGGGAGCACGACCAGTACGTCGAGGGCACGCTGAAGGTGGGCGTCAACTCAGTGATGGGCGGCAACCCGCACGCCACCGAGGAGGAGATCGCCCAGCAGGGCTGGGGCGAGGTGTTCACGCCGGACGCCCTGAACCCGGACTGGAGCGCGGAGTCGTTCGACAAGGCGGGTGAGGACATCGAGCAGACCTGGAAGGACACCAGCCGCACGGTTCTCACCGAGGGCGAGGGCGGCCGGCGGTCCCAGGCGATCATCGACGCGTCGGGGGTCTCCGAGGACCAGTGGAACCAGGCGCTGGACAACACCTTCGGCCCGTCGCCGGAGGAACGCGCCCAGCAGGCGCAGCAGCAGGGTGAGTCCGGGAGGAACTGACGGTGGGTATAGGCGACTTCCTCAGCGACATCACGCCCGACTCGGTCGAGAACGCGGTCGAGGACGGTGTCGAATGGGCCGGCAACCGGGTCGAGGACGCCGGCAACTGGACCGCCGACCGGCTGCAGGACGTCGGCTGGGAGTCCGGTGCCGACTGGGTGCGCGAGCAGTCCCGTTCGGTCGCCAACCGCATGGGCGCCGAGGTCGACGAGATGGACCTCGGGCAGACCGAGGACAAGACCAAGCTGATCTACGGCAGCGCAAGCAAGATCAACGCCACCGCCGACAAACTCCGGGCCTTCCAGACGGCCTTCGACGACGCCGGTGACGGTCTCAAGGGCCTGGACTCCTCCCGGCTCAAGGGCGAGACGGCCGAAGCCCTGCGCACCGCGGTGAGCACCCAGCCGCCCAAGTGGTACGCCGCCGCCGACGCCTGTGCGAAGGCGCTCGGCGCGCTCGACGCGTTCGCCGGCACGATCACCTGGGCACAGGGACAGGCGCAGACGGCGATCGACAAGTGGAAGGAGGGTGTCAAGGCCTCCGAGGACGCCGCCGACGCCCACCGCAAGAAGGTCGACGACTTCAACAGCGCCGTCGACCGCTACAACGCCCAGCCCGCCGACAAGCGCGACCCGGCCTCGCTCCCGCCCAGGCCCGCGGCGACGTTCGAGGACCCCGGCAAGAAGCTGATGCAGGAGGCCCAGGACATCCTCGCCGAGGCCCGCAAGCAGCGGAACTCGGCGGCGGAGACCGCACGCACCGCGGTCCGCGCCGCCCGCGACATGGCCCCGCAGAAGCCCTCCTACGCCGAGCAACTGGCCGGCGGGATCCAGGAGTTCCAGATCACGGGCGACCACGTCGGCGGCGGCATCATCAAGGGCACGGCGGGCATCCTCAACTTCGTCCGCAGCGTCAACCCCGTCGACCCGTACAACATCACGCACCCGGCCGAGTACGCCACCTCCCTCAACAGCCTCGCCGCCGGACTGATCGTCGCCGCCAACGACCCGGTCGGCACCGGCAAGCAGATGGTCAGCGACTTCATGAAGGACCCGGCCGAGGGCTTCGGCAGGCTGATCCCCGACCTCGCGCTGACCGCCGCCACCGGTGGCGGCGGCGCCGCGGTGAAGGGCATCCGCATCGCCGAGGAGGCCGCCGACGCCGCACGGGCGCGCCGACTGCTCGACGACGCCCCGGACGGTACCCACAACCGCCCCGACGGCGAGCGCGTCACCGACGGCACCGACCCCGTCGACCTCGCTTCGGGCCGGATGTTCCTGCCCCAGACCGATGTCGAACTGCCCGGCATCCTGCCGCTGGTCTTCACCCGCCGCACCGAGTCCGGCTGCGCGGTCGGCCGCTTCCTGGGTCCCTCCTGGACCTCCACCGTCGACGAACATCTGCGCATCGACGCCATCGGCGTCATCCACGTCACCGCCAACGGACTCCTGATCCCCTACCCGCACCCGGTCCCCGGCGCTCCCACCACCCCGTCATCGGGCAGAGCCCGCACCCTGCTGGCCCGCGACGCCGACGGCGACTACACCGTCACCGACCCCGACACCGGCCTGATCTTCCACTTCACCGCCCCGCCCGGCAGCGAACCGGGGGACGACGGCGTCGCATGGCTGTCCGCCCTCACCGAACGCAACGGCCACACCATCACCGTCGACCGCGGCGAGGACGGCCTGCCGCTGGCCCTGGTCCACTCGGCGGGCCACCAGGTGAACCTGTCGTCCGCCGACGGCCTGGTCACCGCCCTGTCCCTGGCCGGCGCGGGCGAGGGCGGCGCGGACCTGCCCCTGATGAACTACGGCTATCAGGACGGCAACCTCACCACCGTCACCAAACCCTCAGGTGCCACCACCACCTTCGTCTACGACGACCGCCGCCGCGTCATCGCCTGGATCGACTCCAACAACAGCCGCTACGACTACGTCTACGACGACCGCGACCGCGTCATCGCCGAAGGCGGCGAGGCCGGCCACGTCCAGATCACCCTGACCTACACCGAACCCGACCCCCAGACAGGCCACCGCACCACCACACTCACCACCTCGGGCGGACACACCACCCGCCACCTCATCGACCACCGCTGCCGGGTGATCGCCACCACCGACCCCCTCGGCCACACCACCCGCTTCACCTACGACACCCACGGCAACCTCCTGACCCGCACTGACCCGTTGGGCCGCAGCACCGTCTACACCTACGACGAAGAGGGCCAAGTTGTTTCCGCCACCCGTCCCGACGGGAGTGTGCTGCGCACGGTGCGCGGCCCGTTCGGCCTGCCGGTGGAGGTGATCGGTCCGGACGGGCACCGCACGACCTACGCATACGACGAGCGCGGCAACCGCACCTCGGTCACCGAGTCGGCCGGACACACAACGCACTACGGGTACGACCAGCACGGCCGCCTGATCTCCGTCTCCGACGCCCTGGGCGCTACGACACGGAGGGTCTGCGACGCGGCGGGCCTGCCGACGGAGGCCACCGACCCGGCCGGCGGAGTCACCCGACTGGAACGCGACGCCCTCGGCAGAGTCATACACATCACCGACCCGGTCGGCGGAGTCACTCGCTTCGTCTGGGACGTAGACGGCAATCTCGTTGGCCGAACCGCCCCGGACGGCGCCATCGAGTCATGGACATACGACGGCGAAGGCAACTGCCTCACCCACACCGACCCGGCCGGAGGAGTGACCCGTTTCGAGTACACCCACTTCGATCTCCTCGCGGCCCGCATCCAACCGGACGGCTCCCGCTACGAATTCGAGCACGACGCCGACCTGCGCCTGACCCGGGTAACCAACCCCCAGGGCCTCACCTGGAGCTATGAGTACGACCCGGCGAGCCGCCTTGTATCGGAAACCGACTTCGACGGCAGAACCCTCAGCTACCGTCTCGATGCCGCAGGGCAATTGGTTTCCCGGACCGACGCCCTCGGCAGTGTCCTCGCCCTGGAGCACGATCAGCTCGGCCGCATGATCAGGAAGGACGCCGGAGGCAGGACCACCACCTACGCGTACGACGCGTCGGGACGCCTCTTGCAGGCATCCGGCCCGAACTGCGACCTGATCCGCCAGTACGACCGACGCGGCCTGCTCAAGACCGAACTCGTCGACGGCCGCGCCGTCACCTACATGTACGACGCACTCGGCCGCCGGACTCGACGGGTGACCCCGACCGGCCATGTCACCACGTATACCTATGACGTGGCAGGCCGCCTCGACCTGATGGCCGTGAGCGGCCATCAGGTCGGCTTCACCCATGACGCCGCACACCGTGAAGTGTCACGTTCCTACGGCGACACAATGACTCTGTCATCCGTCCGGGACGAAGTCGGCAGGCTTTCCGCCCAGCACTTCACGGCCGGTGGACAGACCCTGAACAGCCGTACGTACACCTACCGCGCCGACGGTCACCTCACCTCCGTGATCGATCAGTTGTCCGGCACACGGTCGTTCGAACTCGACAACGTCGGCCGTGTCACCACCGTCAACGCCCACGCGTGGACCGAACGCTACGCCTACGACGTCGTCGGCAATCAGACCGAAGCCTCCTGGCCCTCAACCCATCCGGACCACGAGGTAACCGGCGCTCGCACGTACACTGGCACGAAGATCACCCGTGCCGGCGACAGCCGCTTCGAACACGACCGTCTCGGGCGCGTAGTCCTCAAACAGCGGACCCGTCTGTCCCGCAAGCCGCAGACCTGGCGTTACGCATGGGACTCCGAGAGCCGCCTCACCTCGGTCGTCACGCCGGACGGCGCCCTCTGGAAGTACCGTTACGACCCACTTGGCCGCCGGATCGCCAAGCAGCTTCTCGCGGACGACAGTGAGACCGTCCTGGAGGAAACCCGTTTCACCTGGGACGGCATGGTCCTGTGCGAACAGACGACCGTCTCCCATGACGTGCCGGACATCGTCGCACTCACCTGGGACCATCGCGGCTCGATTCCCCTCACCCAGACCGAACGCATCCTCTCCCGCGACGCGGGTCAGCGGGAGATCGACCGCCGCTTCTTCGCCATCGTCACGGACCTCGTCGGCACTCCGACCGAACTGGTCACCGAGAACGGGGACATCGCCTGGCACACCCGGTCTACCCTCTGGGGCACCACCGCCTGGCACCGGAGCAGCACCGCCTACACCCCCCTCCGCTTTCCCGGCCAGTATCACGACCCCGAAACCGGATTCCACTACAACCTCTTCCGGCACTACGACCCCGCCACGGCCCGCTATCTCACCCCGGATCCGCTCGGACTCGCTCCCGCGCCCAACCCGGCCACCTACGTCCACAATCCACACACCTGGTCGGACCCACTAGGCCTTTCTCCCTATCAAGATCGGGGAAGAAGCGCGGAGATCGATCCCCGAAAGCTCGACTACCTGTTCAACAAGGACATCAAGCCAGACTCGCACAACTCACCGAGGGCGCTACAGAACGAACTGCAACTCCACCGGATCGGCCTACCGGACACGCCAGAGATGCGACAATACGTCACCGATCATCTGACTCATAGCGCCCAACAGCCGTTCGGGCGCACATTCAACAAGGAGTGGCCCGGCGGAAGCGGTGAATTCGGCGTGACCGAATCGGTCCTCTACGGCCCGCACGGAGCGCTTGGTGTCGAGAGCACCTGGCAGATCCTGCCGGACGGCGGGCATAGACTCTCCACAGTCATCTTCCGCGGCAGTGGCCCGAATGTAAGCATTCACGGCAGTCTGGACCACTGGCCGCCGTACAGTGGAAAGTGAAGGCGGACGTGTACAGAGAGTTCCTCACCCCCGACGACGAAGAGGTCTACGAGGCCATCGGCGAATGGCCGGATTCGGACGAGAGCGGTGCACGGGTTCTCACTGTGCAAGATAATTCGGGACAATCTCTTATTTTTTCCTACGATGCACTGGCGAGATCGGTGAGGATCCGCTGGATGAACGATCGGGGAATCGAGATGCTGGATTTCTTCCGTGAATCTGCAACTCGCCTTTCCTTCACCTCAGGTCAATCCACAAAGCACATTTCCATCGATTTCCACACGGGCGAGTGCATGGGGACCATGGAAATTCAGGTGACACCCCACCTCTCGGTACGCGACCGCCTACTGTTCCAATAGGAGGCAGGCCGGTTCTGCCAGCGCGCATGAGAGCACGTTCGAGGAGAACAGGGCCATGGGAGGCGGGAGCGTCACGACGCCCCGCCAGAATCGGCGTCGAACGAGCGTCAAGACGTTGCCTCGCCCGCCCTCACGATGGTTGCTGCTGAACGTTTCTCACCCGTGCGCTGGTGCGCGAAGCCGCAGGTTAGACGCGTGGCTCAGGCCTGCGAAACGCTCCACGCGGCGCGCCGAGAAGGATGTCGGCTCCACCAGCACGGAACCTAAGTGATCAGAAAACGGCAGGTCAGCGATCCAGCGCACCTTCGGTGCGCGCCGGGGGCGTGGTAAGTGTCGTGGCGTGCGCCGAGGTGCTTCCTGTCTGCCCTGACGGGGGTTGATGCCGGTCCGGGACGCTGGTGGGGTTCGTTCCGGCCGAAGCCGATTGCTCTGTGATGCCGGTGAGCTCGCAGGTCAGCGTGGCGCTGAGGGGGCCGTCCACGGGAACCGTGGAGTGTTGCTGCGAAGCACGGGCGTCAGAATTCCTGTTCCACCCTGGCCCTCCCTGAACGGCGTACCGCTTGGCCGTTCGGTGAGGGAGGGAGCGGGGCCGTGGACGTGCTGCACGAACGCTGCGCCGGTGTGGACATCAGCAAGAAGGACGCCAAGGCGTGTGTCCGCAGCCCGAGTACGAAACGGCGAGGCTCTTTCACCAACGAGACCACGACCTGGGGCTCGACCACGAACGCCGTGCTCGCCCTGCGGGATCATCTGGTCGCTGCCGAGGTCACCCTCGTCGTGATCGAAGCGACCTCGGACTACTGGAAGCCGTTCTACTACCTGCTGGCCGAGGACCTGAACGTGATCCTGGTCAACGCCCGGCAGGTCAAGAACCTGCCCGGCCGCAAGACGGACGTCTCCGACGCCGCCTGGCTGGCTCAGCTCGGCGCACACGGCCTGGTCCGCCCCTCGTTCGTGCCACCCGCACCGGTGCGCGAACTGCGGGACCTGACCCGGGCCCGCACCCAGATGACCCGCGAACGCGGGCAGATCGTCCAGCGGCTGGAGAAGCTGCTGGAGGACACCGGCATCAAACTCGCCGCGGTCGCCTCCGACATCATGGGCGTCTCCGGCCAGGCCATGCTGGAGGCCCTCATCGGCGCGGAACGCGACCCGCAGACGCTGGCAGACCTGGCCAAACGCAAGCTCCGCAACAAGATCCCCGAACTCACCGAGGCCTGACCGGCCGCTTCCGCGACCACCACGCCTTCCTCACCCGGCTGCACCTGGACCACTACGACCAGCTCACCGACGCCATCGGACAGCTCGATGAGCGGATCGAGGAGGCGATGGCCCCCTTTCGTCCCGCCCTCGACCTGCTCGACACCATCCCCGGCATCAACCAGGCCGTCGCCGAAGTGATCATCGCGGAGACCGGCGGCGACATGGCCCGGTTCACCTCCGCCAGGCACCTCGCGTCCTGGGCCGGGGTCTGCCCCGGCCACCACGAGTCCGCCGGCCGCACCAAGAACACCAAGGTCCGCCCCGGCAACC
>NZ_JBHVCP010000079.1:0-27317 GCF_042803315.1 Streptomyces sp. NPDC057424 | reverse complement strand
CACCGTGCCCCCGACCGGACACCACCGGCAAACACACCTAACGGAGTCCTACTAGCGCATCGTGACGATACGGACCGCGTCCGCGTCCCGTTCCGCGCCCGCGGTGCCCTTCGCCGTGGGTGCGCGCCACTGGCTCGCGGTGTTCCCGGCGACCCACTCGCGCCCCGCGTAGGTGACGCGCGCGATGTGCAGCTCGGAGGCGTTGGCCACGGCCCAGTGCGCCAGCTGCCAGCCCCGCTGGTCCAGGCTCCGCCCGGCCGCCCCACTGGTGTCGGCGCTCACCGGCAGGGTCACGGTCCGCTCGCCGGACCCGCCCGTACCGCCCGGGGAGGGCGTGGGCGTGGGCGTGGCCGTCGACGAGCCGCCGACCTCGGCGCCCGCCGGCTCCAGCACATCCCGCCCGAAGTCCCGCACGAGCGCGGCACGCACCCCGTCCGGGCCCGACGCCCGGGTCGCGGCCGGGCGGCCCTCGCAGGTCAGCGTGGCCGCGGACTGCCCGGTGAGGGCCGCGGCGAGCAGCGCGGCGTCCGGCTCGTGCTTGGCGTAGGCCTGCGGGAAGCCGCTGCGCTGCACGCGCTGCGCGGCGACGGTCAGCGGCAGCCGCGTGTAGCCGGGCACCTTGACCAGGTGGTCGTAGAACTCACCGGCCGAGTAGGCCGGGTCCATGATCTCCTTCGGCGTGCCCCAGCCCTGCGAGGGCCGCTGCTGGAACAGGCCGAGGGAGTCACGGTCGCCGTAGTCGATGTTGCGCAGGGTCGACTCCTGCAGCGCGGTCGCCAGCGCGATGGTCACGGCCCGCTCGGGCAGACCGCGCGCGGTCCCCACGGCGGTGATCGTCGCCGCGTTCACCGCCTGCTCGGGCGAGAACTCGTACGAGGCCCCGTCGCCCTTGCCGGAGACGACCTTGCAGCCCGGTCCGCCCGAGCCCCCGGTGACGTACTGCACGACGAGGTAGCCGGCGACCGCCAGCAGGGCCACGAGGGCGGCCGCGCATCGGAAGAGGCGGCCACGGCGCTTGGGAGGAGACGGCTCTGCCACGCCGTACAAGGTACTGGAGAGTACGGAGTGGTATGAGCCAGGTGTGGACAGTGAGGCCCGGGCCTGGCGCGTTAGGGTCGACGGCATGGCCGACACCTCGCTTGACCTCACGCTGGACGCCGCGGAGCTCACCGCCCGGCTCGTCGACTTCCGCTCCGAGAGCGGCACCGAGAAGCCCCTCGCCGACGCGATCGAGACCGCGCTGCGCGCGCTGCCCCACCTGACGGTCGACCGGTACGGCAACAACGTCGTGGCCCGCACGAACCTGGGCCGCTCGGAGCGGGTCATCCTGGCCGGCCACATCGACACCGTCCCGATCGCGGACAACGTCCCCTCCCGGCTCGACGAGGACGGCGTCCTGTGGGGCTGCGGCACCTGCGACATGAAGTCGGGAGTGGCGGTCCAGCTCCGCATCGCGGCGACCGTCCCGGCCCCCAACCGCGACCTCACCTTCGTCTTCTACGACAACGAGGAGGTCGCCGCGGAGCTGAACGGCCTCAAGCACGTCTCCGAGAGGCACCCCGAGTGGCTGGAGGGCGACTTCGCGGTGCTGCTGGAACCGTCGGACGGCCAGGTCGAGGGCGGCTGCCAGGGCACGCTGCGGGTGCTGCTGAGGACCTCGGGCGAGCGGGCTCACTCGGCGCGCGGCTGGATGGGCTCCAACGCGATCCACGCTGCCGCCCCGATCCTCGCCCGCCTGGCCTCCTACGAGCCGCGGTGGCCGGTCATCGACGGCCTGGAGTACCGCGAGGGCCTCAACGCGGTCGGCGTCACCGGGGGAGTGGCCGGCAACGTGATCCCCGACGACTGCGTCGTCACCGTCAACTTCCGCTACGCGCCCGACCGCACGCCCGAGGAGGCCGTCGCCCACGTCCGGGAGGTCTTCGCGGACTGCGGGGTCGCGGAGTTCGAGGTCGTCGACCACAGCGGCGCGGCGATGCCCGGTCTGTCCCATCCGGCGGCGAAGGCGTTCATCGAGGCGGTCGGCGGCACCCCGATGCCGAAGTACGGCTGGACGGACGTCTCCCGCTTCTCGGCGCTCGGTGTCCCGGCGGTCAACTACGGTCCCGGCAACCCCCACTTGGCGCACAAGCGGGACGAGCGCGTGGAGACCGCCAAGATCCTCGCGGGCGAGGAGCGCCTGAGGAACTGGCTGACCGCCTGACGTCGCTGGGACACCACCGTGTTTACGGCGCTGTATCGCGGACATGCTCACGTCCCTCGTTCGTAACCCGCGTAGATCTACGCTGAGGTGGAAAGACAGGCACGACGGAGGGAGCGCACATGGCGACCGGCAACCCCGAGGGGAAGAAGCAGCCGCCGGAGGAAAAGCGCCTGGGCCCGCTCCTCCAGCGGCGCGACCAGGTACAGGCCAGCACCACCGACCAGCGGCTGCTGGACGAGCGAGCCCCCTCCGACTGGGTCCACACCGACCCCTGGCGCGTGCTGCGCATCCAGTCGGAGTTCATCGAGGGCTTCGGCACGCTGGCCGAACTCCCGCCCGCGATCAGTGTGTTCGGCTCGGCCAGGACCCCGGTGGACTCGCCCGAGTACGAGGCGGGCGTGCGACTGGGGCAGGGCCTGGTCGACGCGGGCTTCGCCGTCATCACCGGCGGCGGCCCGGGAGCGATGGAGGCGGCCAACAAGGGCGCCCTGGAGGCCGAGGGCCTCTCGGTCGGCCTCGGCATCGAACTGCCCTTCGAGCAGGGGCTGAACCCGTACGTCGACATCGGCCTCAACTTCCGCTACTTCTTCGTCCGGAAGATGATGTTCGTCAAGTACGCCCAGGGCTTCGTCGTCCTGCCCGGCGGCCTCGGCACCCTCGACGAACTCTTCGAGGCCCTCACGCTGGTCCAGACGCAGAAGGTCACGCGCTTCCCGATCGTCCTCTTCGGCAGCGACTACTGGGGTGGCCTCGTCGACTGGCTCCGCGGCACGGTGATCGCCCAGGGCAAGGCGGCGGAGAAGGACCTGCTGCTGTTCCACGTCACGGACGACGTGGACGAGGCGGTCGCCCTGGTGTCGAAGGAGGCGGGCCGCTGACGCTTTCCGGGCCGCTTCCGGCTGCCTCGGACGGCGGGCGGACAGGCCGGCCGGGCCAGGGGGCGGGCTCCGCCCCCTGGCCGCGGGCTAAGCCAGCCCGCGCCGCGCCACGGCAGGACGCCGATGCCCCGCGATCGCCGAGACCATCTCCAGCACCTGCCGCGTCTCGGCGACCTCGTGCACCCGGTACACCTGCGCCCCCAGCCACGCGGACACCGCCGTCGTCGCCAACGTCCCCACGACCCGCTCCTTCACGGGCCGGTCCAGTGTCTCTCCCACGAAGTCCTTGTTGGACAGCGACACCAGCACCGGCCAGCCCGTGGCGACCATCTCGTCCAGCCGCCGTGTCGCCTCCAGGCTGTGCCGCGTGTTCTTCCCGAAGTCGTGGCCCGGGTCGATCATGATCGACTCCCGCGGCACCCCCAGCGCGAGCGCCCGCTCGGCCAGCCCGACCGTCACGTCCAGGATGTCCGCCACGACATCGTCGTACTCGATCCGGTGCGGCCGGGTCCGCGGCTCCGCCCCGCCGGCGTGGGTGCACACCAGCCCCACCCGATGGCGCGCGGCGACCTCCGCCAGCCCCGGGTCGACACCACCCCACGCGTCGTTCAGGAGATCGGCCCCGGCCGCGCACACGGCTTCGCCGACCTCGGCCCGCCACGTGTCCACGCTGATGACCACGTCCGGGAACCGCCGCCGCACCTCGGCCACGAACCCGACCGTCCGGCGGGCCTCCTCCTCGGCCGTGACCTCCTCGCCCGGCCCGGCCTTGACCCCGCCGATGTCGATGATCGCGGCGCCCTCGGCCACGGCCTGCTCCACGCGCGCGAGGGCCGGCTCGTCGCGGAAGGTGGCGCCCTGGTCGTAGAAGGAGTCCGGGGTGCGGTTCACGATCGCCATGATCACCGGCTCGTGCGTCCCGAACTCCCGACTGCCCAGCGTGAGCATCCCCTGTGACCTTTCCTGGTACCGTCCCGCTCTTCCGCCGCCTGCGACCCTAGCTGTCGGACTCGCATGGCACGATCGGAGCCTGACAACATCCGACTCGGCGGACTTCCGACGAGTCCGATCCATCCGACCGTGGGGGCCCCGCGATGGTTATGTTCCTGTTCCTGGTCGTCGCGCTCGCCGTCGTGGTCGGCGCGGTGACGCTCGCCGTGGTGGGCGGCGGCGAGAACGGGCCGCTGCCCGAGGCCGCCCCCGAGCGGCTGCGGGACCCGCTGCCCCCGGACCGTCCGGTCGGCCGCGCGGACGTCGAGGGCCTGCGCTTCCCGCTCGCCGCCCGCGGCTACCGCATGGCCGACGTGGACGACGCCCTCAGCCGCCTGGGCGCCGAGCTCGCCGAACGCGACGCCCGCATCGCCGACCTGGAGTCCGCCCTGGCCGGAGCCCGGTCGAGCTCCGCCCACGGGCCGGTGCGCGCGTCCGGGGAGAACCACGTGTCCATGGACAAGCCCGCACCGGGGCAGGAGGACCGGCCGTGAGCGACGGCGCCGCCCTCGCCGGCCAGGACGGCGCGCTGCGCTGCCCCTGGGCCCTGTCCGCCCCGGAGTACGTGGCGTACCACGACGAGGAGTGGGGCCGCCCGGTCCACGGCGACGACGCGCTCTTCGAACGGCTCAGCCTGGAGGCCTTCCAGTCCGGCCTGTCCTGGATCACGATCCTGCGCCGCCGCCCCGGTTTCCGCGCCGCCTTCGCCGACTTCAGGATCGCCTCGGTGGCCGCCTTCACCGACGAGGACCGCGAGCGCCTCCTGGCCGACGCCGGCATCATCCGCAACCGCGCCAAGATCGACGCGACCCTCGCCAACGCGCGTGCGCTGACCGCCTGGTCCCCGGGTGAGCTGGACGAGCTGATCTGGTCCCACGCCCCGGACCCGGCCGGCCGCCCGGCCCCGAGGACCCTCTCCGACGTACCGCCCGTCACGCCCGAGTCGACGGCCCTGTCGAAAGCCCTGAAGAAGCGTGGCCTCCGCTTCGTGGGCCCGACGACGGCGTACGCGCTGATGCAGGCGTGCGGCCTGGTGGACGATCACTTGGAGGCCTGCGTGGCCAGAAGCGCCCCGGCAGGGGCGCGGGGCTGAGCCGGTCCGCGGCTCGGCCCCCGGACTACCGGCCCGAGTACTTCGGCTTCTCCTTGTTGACGAAGGCCTGCACCGCGATCGCGTGGTCCTCGGAAGAACCGGCCCGGGTCTGCAGCTCGTCCTCCTTCTCCAGGGCCTCCTCCAAGGAGTGCGTCAGCCCGAACGCCACCGACTCCTTCAGCGCCGCGTACGCCACCGTCGGCCCCTCGGCCAGGGCCCGCGCCACCTTCTCGGCCTCCGCGCGCAGCTCACCGGCAGGCACCAGCCGGTTCGCGATACCCAGCTCGTACGCCTCCTGCGCCCCGATGCTCCGCGGGAAGAGCAGCAGGTCAGCGGCCCGCCCCGGTCCGACCGCCCTCGGAAGCGTCCAGGAGATCCCCGAGTCCGCGGTCAGCGCGACCCCGGCGAACGAGGTGTTGAACGCCGCCGTGTCCGCGACGATCCGGTAGTCCGCGGCGAGCGCGAAGCCGAAGCCCGCCCCGGCCGCCACCCCGTTCACGGCGGCGACGACCGGCTTCGCCGCCCCGGCCAGCGCCCGCACGATCGGGTTGTAGTGCTCCCGCACCGTGCTCATGGTCTGCCCCGACCCGGTCTCCCGGTCCTGGACCAGCAGACCGATGTGCTCCTTGAGGTCCTGCCCCACGCAGAACGCCCGGTCACCGGCGGCGGTCAGCAGCACCGCCCGCACGGCGGCGTCGTCCACCGCGGACCGGACCGCCTCCCGCAGGGCGACCTTGGTCTCCACGTTCAGCGCGTTCATCGCCTCCGGGCGGTTCAGCGTGATCGTCGCGAGCCCGTCGCTCACCTCGTAGAGCACGGTGTCGGTCATGGCGTATCCCCTCCGAGTCGCGGATCGGGGGCGTACCGGCCGGTACGCCCCCGGGTCTGCAGGACAGCATGACGGAGATCGCGGACGGCGAACCGGACCGGAGATGTGACCTGCGTCAAAGAATTCTCGTCCGGATTGCTTCGGCGGAAGTGTGTGCGGTGGCGGAGTATCGCAGTCTCATCGCCGAATTGAGTGGTTTTGCTCGCGTGCGTTGCCCAAGCGATGCCCACTGATGTTGGTCATCGGGTCCTGAGATGCGGGATAATGGCTTGGAAGCAATGTGTTCGATGCCGGTGTCGCGTGTCCTGCCACAAGGGCCGCACGTGTGCCCTTCTCAGGGGCCGTCGGCTTTGACGATGAGCTGGGTTTCAGGAAGGGGAACGAGCATGGCGGCCATGAAGCCGCGAACGGGTGATGGCCCGCTCGAGGTGACCAAGGAGGGGCGGGGCATCGTCATGCGCGTTCCGCTCGAAGGCGGCGGTCGGCTCGTCGTCGAGCTGACCCCTGACGAGGCCGACGCGCTCGGCGACGCCCTCAAGAAGGTCGTCGGCTGACGCGCAAGCGACCATACCCTTTCAGTTGCCCCGGCATCACCTGTGGTGCCGGGGCGGCTGTTTTCTCACCGATGACAGGCGCCTGCCCCGGTTTTTCGCTCCGCTAACGTGTGACCCGGCTAGCGTTTCACCGCGCAGAGCAGCCCGTCGCCCACCGGCAGGAGTGACGGCACCAGCTCCTGGCTCTCGCGCACCGCGCGCAGCAGTTCCCGCAGTCGCAGCACCTCCGTGGGCTGCGGACCGGAGTCCACCGTCCGGCCGTTCGCGAAGGCGCCCTCGAAGACGACCAGTCCGCCGGTGCGCAGCAGACGCAACGATTCAGCGAGGTAGTCCATGACCTCCAGGCGGTCGCCGTCGCAGAAGACCAGGTCGTAGCCGGCGTCCGCGAGGCGGGGCAGCACGTCCAGGGCGCGGCCCGGGATGAAGCGGGCCCGGTTGCTGGCGAAGCCGCCCGCGCGGAAGGCCTGGCGGGCGAACTGCTGGTGTTCCGGCTCGGGGTCCACGGTCGTCAGGACGCCGTCGGGCCGCATACCGTGCAGGAGGTGGATCCCGGAGACACCGCAGCCGGTCCCGATCTCGGCGACGGCCTTCGCGTCGACCGACGCGGCCAGCAACCGCAGCGCGGCGCCCGTGCCGGGCGTCACCGAGCGCAGCCCTGCCTCACGGGCCCGGTCCCGGGCCCAGTGCAGCGCTTCGTCCTCGGCGACATAGGCGTCGGCGAACGCCCAGCTCGTCTGCCGGTTGCCGGTAATGACCCTCTCCTGTCCCCGTGGATGCCTCGGCGTGACTGTATCCGTTGGGCACGGGAACCCGCAGATGGGACCGGTCGTTTAAAGGGATGAGCAAGTGGCGCGGGCCGGGACGGGGGGCGGGCGGTGGATCAGGACGCCGAGCGAGTGCCGACGCAGCAGTACGAGGCGTATCAGCCCAGATCAAATTCTCGTAAAACCGCTTATCCGGTCCTAACGGGCGAGGTGGCTATGGTAGGGGCTCCACTGGACACCACCAGAGCTGACAGGGGAGGTGCGGCTGCGCCTGTGGATCGCGGAGGAGTGCTGCGGCGCTTCCTCGGATCGGCGGGCAGGCCGACATCCGTGAACGACACCGCTGCTGACCACAGTCACGCCGCTGACTTCGCCCAGACCGCGACCTTCACCACCGACGCGGACGGGCAGGCGTGGACTCCGCCCACGTGGGAGGAGATCGTCAGTACGCACAGCGGCCGGGTCTACCGGCTCGCCTACCGCCTGACCGGCAACCAGCACGACGCGGAGGACCTCACGCAGGAGGTCTTCGTCCGCGTCTTCCGCTCCCTGTCGACCTACACTCCCGGCACCTTCGAGGGCTGGCTGCACCGCATCACCACGAACCTGTTCCTGGACATGGTCCGCCGCAAGCAGCGCATCCGCTTCGACGCGCTCGGCGAGGACGCGGCCGAGCGGCTCCCCAGCAAGGAGCCCACGCCGCAGCAGGTCTTCAACGACGCGCACTTCGACGCGGACGTCCAGCAGGCCCTCGACACCCTCGCCCCCGAGTTCCGCGCCGCGGTCGTCCTGTGCGACATCGAAGGACTGTCGTACGAGGAGATCGCCGCGACCCTCGGCGTCAAGCTCGGCACGGTCCGCTCGCGGATCCACCGCGGCCGCTCCCAGCTGCGCAAGGCCCTTGCGCACCGCTCTCCGGAGGCGCGTGCCGAGCGCCGCTCCTTCGTGCCCCGTGTACCCGCCCTGGGAGGAGGGGGCGCGAGCGCGTGAGCGGATCTCGGCCGAAGGCTTCCGAGGGTCACCTCGCAGAGCAGCATCTGGGAGATCGACTCTCCGCCCTGGTGGACGGAGAGCTCGGTCATGACGCGCGCGAGCGCGTACTGGCGCACGTGGCCACCTGCCCGAAGTGCAAGGCGGAGGTGGACGCCCAGCGCCGGCTGAAGAACGTCTTCGCGGAGGCGGCCCCGCCGCCCCCTTCCGAGAGTTTCCTGGCCCGCCTGCAGGGACTACCCGCGGGCGGCGGCCCGGACGGTGATCTCACACCGCCGGGCGGAGGAGGGCTGCCCGGCGGCCTGTCCGGCCGGTTCGGATCCTCCGGGGCCTTCGGAGTGAAGCGCGGCGAGCGGTTCGAGTTCGGGTACGCCCCGGCCCGGCCGCACCTGCCCGTGCTGCCCGCCTCATCGGGAAACCGGAGCCTCCCCTCCGACACCGGTGTTCTGCCCTCCGACCACCGGGGCCTGTCCCCGGGGAGGGGTTTCCGTACGCACGACGTCGGCCGGCACGACACCGACCGGTCCTCCTCGCGGCTGCGGTTCGCCTTCGTCGCCGCCGGTGCCGTGTCCCTGGCCGCGATCGCGCTGGGCGGCGTCACCACCGTCACCCCCACCGACACGGAGGCCCGCGGCGGCCGGGGCACGGGGAGCAACGTGACACCCATGCGCACCCAGGGCACCGGCGCCGCGACACCGCCCGAATCCCAGCGCCGCCGGACGGCGCCGCTGCTCGGGCAGGTGCACGGCCAGAACATGCTCGGCCACGCCCCGGTCGCCCCGACCGAGGTGTCCGCCCCGCTGCTGCCCGGGGTACCGTCCGCCCCCCGGCACCAGGCGCTGCACGCGCTGACCGCCCCGGTGATGGCCGGTGCCGCCGTCATGTCCCCGCTGATACGACCGCTCGAGTCGGCCACACCGGCCGCCCTGACCTCCTGGTCCGCGGTCCCCGAGATCACGGCCCCCCTGTTCGCCGTGCCCCTCCCGGACCCGGCCTCGTCCCCCTCTTCCTCCGCCTCCCCTCGGACGCCTCACTGACCGGCCTCTGCGCAGCGGCCCGCGAACCTGATTGAATCCGGGGGTTGTCGCCCGCGGCCGAAGTGTGGCCGGGCGCCGATTCGACGAAACGCGGCCGCGCGACGAGCCGTGCCGCGGCTGTGGGGAGAGCATGAACGAGGGGAAGCCCACGAAGGCGAAGTGGTGGAGCCGTCCACGGCCGCAGGACTTCACGGGGGAGCCGGAGGGCACGGACGGGGCCGTGGCGGACGGCCCGGGCGGGACCGGGCCGCACGGGCCGGTGACGGCCCCGGCGCACCGGAGCGGCACCGACGGGGACTTCGAACTGCCACGCCCTGCGGCGCGGCACGACGAAGACGGCGACTACGAGCTGAGGCGTCCCGAAGCGGTTCCGGCCGGGGGCGCGGGGGAGCCCGCCACATCGGCGCCCGGGGCGGCGGCGACCGGCGATGCCCGTGCCGAGGGCACCGTGGAGGCCGCTGCCGCGGTTCCCGCCGCCCGGGAGGCCGGCCAGGACGTCCCCGTCGCCTCCGCCTCACCCACCGTGCCCGCTCCCCGGCCGCTGCACGACCCCGATCCCTACAGCACCCCGCCCTACGGCGAACCCGGCCCCTGGGCACCCGCCCCGCCCGTGCAGCACCCGGCGACCACCCCCGCACAGGGCGTGGCGGCACCGGAGCCGCCGGCCGTGCCGGGCGCCCCCGCCGTACCCTCGGCCTACGGCACGCCCCCTGACCCGGCCCCCGGGAGTCCCGCGCCCGCCGCTCACGCGCCGACCCCCCAGGCGGCCGGGACACCGTCCCCGGCCGCCCCGGTGCCGATGCCGGCCGCGCCGGTCCACGCCGACGCGCCGGCACCCGCGCCTGCGGCCGACCCCTGGCAGCGCTACGACCCCTGGGCGGCTCCCGCCGCCACCGGGGGCCACGGCCCCTTCCAGCAGAACGGCGCCGCCGTGCTCAGCACGGAGCAGCGGCGCAAGCGGGGCAAGAAGTCCCTGGTACTCGGTGCCGTGCTGCTCGCGCTCGTGTCCGGGGGCGCCGGCGGTGCCGTGGGGACGTATCTGGAGCGGAACGGGGGCGTCGGTGCCGTCGAGCTGCCGCAGGCGGGGAAGGAGGCCTCCGCGCGGGACGCGGACAGCGTGGCCGGGATCGCCGGGCGGGCCCTGCCCAGCGTGGTCACACTGCATGTCAGCGGTGCCGGCGAGCAGGGCACTGGCACCGGCTTCGTGCTCGACACCCGCGGGCACATCCTCACCAACAACCACGTCGTCCAGCCCGCGGGGCCGGGCGGCGAGATCACCGTGACCTTCGACGGCGGGCAGACCGCCCAGGCCGAGGTCATCGGCCGGGACAGCGGCTACGACCTCGCCGTCGTGAAGGTGCAGGGCGTCAGCGGACTCACCCCGCTGCCCCTCGGCAACTCGGACAACGTGCAGGTCGGCGACCCGGTCGTGGCCATCGGCGCCCCCTTCGACCTGGCCGGCACGGTCACCTCCGGCATCATCAGCGCCACGCAGCGGCCCATCACGGCCGGGGGCCGGAAGGGCGACGGCAGCGACGTGTCGTACGTCGACGCGCTGCAGACCGACGCGCCCATCAACCCCGGCAACTCGGGCGGGCCCCTGCTCGACACCCGGGCCCGGGTCATCGGCATCAACTCGGCCATCCGCTCGGCGGACGGCGGCTCCACGCAGGACAGCGGCCGGTCCGGTTCGATAGGCCTCGGCTTCGCCATACCCATCAACCAGGGCAAACGCGTCGCCGAAGAGCTGATCAACACCGGGAAGGCGACCCACCCGGTCATCGGCATCACCCTGGACATGGAGTACACGGGCGACGGCGCCCGTGTCGCCACCGAGGGCCGCGAGGGCGGAGCGCCGGTCACCGCGGGCGGCCCGGGCGCCAGGGCCGGGATCAAGTCGGGCGACGTCATCACGGAAGTGGACGGCCAACGGGTGCACTCCGGCGAGGAACTGATCGTCAAGACCCGGGCGCACCGCCCCGGCGACCGGCTGGAGCTGACCGTCGAGCGCGGCGGCAAGGAGCGGAAGGTCGCGCTCGTCCTCGGATCGTCCGGTGGCTGAGACATGTGGCCCGGGCGCCGAGGAGACGTCTCATCAGGCCCCCGCAAGGGACCAACGAGGCAAACAATCGGGAAAGCGCTCCCACCTCCCGCACTCGGAGGCCCCGGGACAGTACCGGTCGGACAGGATCGCCGGGTACCTTGGATCCGGCCCGGACCACGGCAAGACCCGCACCGACCACGAGGGCCGAGGACCGAGGACATCGCAAGGAGCTTCAGGTGTTCAATGACATAGGACCACTCGAGCTGGTGACGCTCATCGTCCTTGCCGTGCTCGTCTTCGGTCCGGAGAAGCTCCCCAAGGTCATCCAGGACGTGACGCGCACGATCCGGAAGATCCGTGAGTTCTCGGAGAGCGCCAAGAACGACATCCGGGAGGAACTCGGCCCGGAGTTCAAGGACTTCGAGTTCGAGGACCTCAACCCCAAGACGTACCTCCGCAAGCAGCTGGACAACGAGGACCTGGGGCTCAAGGAGATCCGCAACGGCTTCGACCTGAAGAAGGAGATGGCCGAGGTCACCGAAGCCGTCCACAGCCGTGACTCCGACACCTCGTCCACGTCGTCCGCCGGCGCCGCCGGTTCGTCCGGTGGCCGTATCGACATGACGAAGAAGCCTCAGACGCCCGCTCCGGACGACCGGCCGCCCTTCGACTCGGACGCCACCTGAGCGACACGCCCAGGGGCGTACACCCCCGCGCGCGTGACGCGTTTCATACTCCGGTCGGGCTGTGTACGGCCTGAACCGGGCGCCCGTGCGGCCCACGCGCCGGGCGGTTTCCCTGCTGCTCGCAGCGGTGTGGCTATGCTGCCGAGTTGTTGTGCGGACCGTGACGAGTACGCCCGAAGGGGGGCGGGCCGTTCCGGTCCGACTAGAGCGAGGAGGCGTCCGGGCACATGGAGACGACGAGTCGGGAAGTCGCGCAGACGCCGGCCGCGGAGGATGGACAGCAGGTCCCCTCCGCCCGGCGTGCGGTCGACGGCTACCTGCGTGCGCCCTTCCCGTGGTACGGCCTCGACGAGGCCTTCACGGGACCGCGCTGGCTGATGCAGGTCGGTACGACGGCCGACGGGGCCGTGGAACACGGGTCCATCGGGCACGGAGACGAACCCACGGTGCGCAACGAGCATGCCGCCGGGGGCGATCAGGATGCCAAGGAGAAGTTCGCGGTCGTCGTGACCGTGGCCGCGAATCCCTCACGGCGCACGGCGGACGGAACGGGGCTGCTGGAGGCCACGTCGGTGTCCTCCGCGGCATGGCTCGCGGGGGTGGGACTGCTGTCCTTCACCTGGCCCGGGTCGATGGACCACACGCTGCGGGACGACTGGCTGGAGCAGCAGACCGAGACGGCGTGGGTACTGGCGGACGACCTGGACGGGGACGACTGGTCGACGCTGTCGCTTCCCGTGGACGGTGTGCCCACGCCGTTCCACTACCGGGAGTCCGAGTTCGGCTGGGTGCTGGCCGGTTCCACCTCGGCAGGGGTTCACGTCGGGGCGTACGGCAGGGGCATGAGCGCCTATGGGCTCGGGTTCGCCGTGGTCAAGGACATCGCCGCCTACGCGTGAGGCCGACCGGGGCGCCGGGTGTTTCGGCGCCCCGGAAAAGCAGGGCGACTCAGAACTTGTTTTTCGGAGTGATCCCCAGGGACAGGCCCGACAGGCCTCGCTGCCTGCCGCCCAGCTTGCCCGCGATCGCCCGCAGGGCCGAGCCCGCCGCGGAGTCCGGGTCCGTCAGGACCACAGGCTTGCCCTCGTCGCCACCCTCGCGGAGACGGACGTCGATGGGGATGCTGCCGAGGACCGGTACGTTCGTGCCGGTCGTGCGGGTCAGGCCGTCGGCGACCACCTGGCCGCCGCCCGTGCCGAAGACGTCGACCATCTCGTCGCAGTGCGGGCAGGGCAGGCCGGACATGTTCTCGACGACGCCGACGATCTTCTGGTGGGTCTGCACGGCGATCGAGCCCGCGCGCTCGGCGACTTCGGCGGCCGCCTGCTGCGGGGTCGTGACGACCAGGATCTCGGCGTTCGGGACGAGCTGGGCGACGGAGATCGCGATGTCGCCGGTGCCGGGCGGCAGGTCCAGCAGCAGGACGTCCAGGTCGCCCCAGTACACGTCGGCGAGGAACTGCTGCAGGGCGCGGTGGAGCATCGGGCCGCGCCAGACGACCGGGGCGTTGCCCGGGGTGAACATGCCGATGGAGATGACCTTCACGCCGTTCGCCGACGGCGGCATGATCATGTTCTCTACCTGGGTGGGACGGCCGTCGGCGCCCAGCATGCGCGGCACGGAGTGGCCGTAGATGTCGGCGTCCACGACACCGACCTTGAGGCCGTCGGCCGCCATCGCCGCCGCCAGGTTCACCGTCACCGAGGACTTGCCGACACCGCCCTTGCCGGAGGCGACCGCGTAGACGCGGGTGAGGCTGCCGGGCTTGGCGAAGGGGACCTCGCGCTCGGTCTGTCCGCCGCGCAGGGCGTTCGCCAGCTCCTTGCGCTGCTCGTCGCTCATCACGTCGAGCGTGACGTCGACGCGGGTGACGCCCTCGACGCCGGAGACCGCCTCGGTCACGCGCTGCGTGATCGTCTCCCGCATCGGGCAGCCCGAGACCGTGAGGTACACGGTGACCGCGACCGCCCCGTCCGCGCCGATCTCCACCGACTTGACCATCCCGAGTTCGGTGATGGGCTTGTGGATCTCGGGGTCGTTCACCGTCGCCAGTGCCTCGCGCACCGCGTCTTCCGTAGCCATAGGACGATGGTACGGCGCTGTACCGGTGCGTAGGAAAGGCTGTCAGCGGTCGTCTGCGTCACGTCCCGGCGACCGTTCCGCCGGGAAGACGACCGAGCCCTGACGGTGGCCGTCGTACCGTTCCTCCAGTTCCTTGACCGTGTCCTGGAGCTCCGAGCGGATCCAGTCGCGGGTCGCGACCTCGCCCAGGCCGATGCGCAGGGCGGCGATCTCACGGGTCAGGTACTCGGTGTCCGCGATCGACCGCTCGTTCTGCTTGCGGTCCTGCTCCAGGTTGACCCGGTCGCGGTCGTCCTGCCGGTTCTGCGCGAGCAGGATCAGCGGGGCGGCGTAGGAGGCCTGAAGCGACAGCATCAGGGTCAGGAAGATGAACGGGTACTCGTCGAAGCGCCAGTCGCGCGGGGCGAGGCTGTTCCAGGCCACCCACAGGATGATGGCGGCCGTCATCCAGACCAGGAACCGTCCGGTGCCGAGGAAGCGTGCGATGCGTTCCGAGAACCGTCCGAAGGCCTCCGGGTCGTACTCGGGCAGGATCCGGTGCCTGGGCACGCCCGGCTGGTCGAGGCGGGTGGTGCGCGGCCGGGAGGCGGCCGTGGCGCCCGTCGGCGTGCGTTCGCGCAGGGTGTCGCGCTCAGGAACCATCGGTCGCCACCTCCTCGTCCAGGTGGAACTCCGTCTCCCGCCAGTCCTCGGGGAGCATGTGGTCGAGTACGTCGTCCACGGTCACCGCGCCCAGCAGCGAGCCGGCCTCGTCGACCACGGGGGCCGCGACCATGTCGTACGTGGCGAAGAAGCCCGCGATGGCCGGCAGCTCCGCCTCGGGGTCCAGGGGCTGCAGGTCGCTGTCCAGGATCGAGCTGACCAGGGAGGGCGGTGGCTCCCGCAGCAGGCGCTGGAAGTGGACGGTGCCCAGGTACTTGCCGGTCGGGGTGTCGTCGGGTGGGCGGCAGACGTAGACCTGGGCCGCCAGTGCGGGGGAGAGGTCGGCGTTGCGGACGCGGGCGAGCGCGTCGGCGACGGTGGCGTCCGGCCGCAGCACGATCGGTTCCGTGGTCATCAGACCGCCCGCCGTGCGGTCCTCGTACGACATCAGGCGCCGCATGTCGGCCGCGTCGCCCGGCTGCATCAGGCGCAACAGCCGCTCCTGGTCGTCCGTGGGCAGCTCGCCGAGGAGGTCGGCCGCGTCGTCCGGGTCCATGGCCTCCAGGACGTCGGCGGCGCGCTCCTCCTTGAGCTTGCCGAGGATCTCGATCTGGTCGTCCTCCGGGAGCTCCTCCAGCACGTCGGCCAGGCGGTCGTCGTCCAGGGCGGCGGCGACCTCGGCCCGGCGCTTGGGGGAGAGGTGATGCAGGACGTTGGCCAGGTCGGCCGGGCGCAGCTGCTCGAACGTGGCGAGGAGGCTCTCCGCGCCCTGTCCCTGCTCCTCCAGGGAGAAGCCGGTCACGGCGGTCCACTCGACGGTCAGCGCCTCGCCCTTGGCACGCCGGAAGGCACTTCCCTTGCGGCCCTTGCGGACGAAGACCCGGTCGATCTCCCACTCCCGGCGGGCCGGCAGCTGATGCACCGACAGGTCGAGGACGGTGACCTCCTCGCCGGTCTCGGTGAGGGTCACGCGCCGGTCCAGCAGCTCCCCGAAGACCAGCCGCTCGGTGGGCCGCTGCTCGAAGCGCCGGACGTTCAGCACGCCGGTGGTGATGACCTGGCCTGACTGGATGGCCGTGACGCGGGTCATGGGCAGGAAGATGCGGCGGCGGGTGGCGAGTTCGACGACGAGGCCGAGCAGTCTCGGCGGCCGCTGCCCCACCCGCAGCATGACGACCAGATCGCGCACCCGCCCCACCTGGTCGCCGGCGGGGTCGAAGACGGCGATGCCGGAGAGGTGCGAGACGAAGATCCGGGGGGCGCCCGCTGCCATGGCCGCGGCTCCTTTTCGTGCGGGGTGGTTCGTGATGCCGTTCTGGGTGGCTGTCTTTGTGCCTGTGTCTACCGAATTGCCCGCTCGGGTGGGCTTCAGGCTAGCCCGTCCCGATCGGCGACGCGTCGGCGGGCGGTCCGGACGGACTGGCTCCGATCTGCCCGCACGACCCCGGTACCCTGCGGTACGCCGTTCAGGTCTCCCGTCAGAGAGGCAGCTCCACCTGTGACTCCGATTCGCCAGAGCCGTGGCCGCAGAGCCGCACACGCGAGCGCGATGTGCGCGCTGCTCGTGACGGGGACGGTGCTCACCGGCTGCGCGGAGGATCCGAACGAGGGCACCAACGGGGTCGGCAGACTCCCCGCCGCCGAGATCCAGGGCAAGACCCGCTCGGCCGCCGAGTCCGCCGGGGCGGTCCGTGTACACGGCAACGTCGTCAGCGGTGGGCGGACCTACGCGCTCGACATGCGGCTGAAGGACGACGGCGGCGACGGTTCGGTCACCTCGAAGGGCGCGACCTTCAAACTGCTGCGCATCGGCGAGCAGCTCTACGTCAAGGCGGACGCCGAGTTCTGGACTCACGGCAGCGGCCAGGGCGGGAGCGGCGAGTCGGACGCGGCGGCAGCCTCCAAGCTCGGCGGCAAGTACGTGAAGGTGCCGCAGGGCGACCCCTCGTACAAGAAGTTCAGTGGTTTCACGGACAAGGGTCTCCTCCTCGACGGTCTGCTGACCCTGCACGGGACGCTCGCGACGGACGGCCACGACGAGGAGGCGGGCGTCCGCACCATCCGCGTCACCGGCGACAAGGGCTCCGGCGGCACCCTGGAGGTCTCCCTCGAGGGCAAGCCGTACCCGCTGCGCCTGGAGCGGGCCGGCGGGGCGGGCACCCTCACGTTCTCCGGCTGGGGTGAGGACTTCTCCCTCAGGAATCCGGAGAAGAACGAGACGGTGGACTACGGCAAGCAGCTGCCGACGTCGTAGGCCGTCAGGTCCGTTTGCGCTTCTTCAGCAGCAGTCGGGGCAACCCCGCCGGGACCGGCCGGCGGGTGAGCGCCGGGGACGGCAGGGGAGGCTCGGACAGGGAGCCGTCGGGCAGCGGCGCCGTCGCCCCGGTCGGCACCAGGCGCAGTACCCGGCACTCACGGGCCCAGCGGCCGGTCATGGCCTCGCCGTCGGGGGCGTTCAGCCGCTTGCCCTTGAGCTCGGCGACCGCCGCGTCCCACGCCTCGGAGCCCGGCGCGAGCTCGGTGACCCGCGCCGTCCAGGTGACCAGCCGGCCGCCCTTGTCCTTGCTGCGGACCGTCACCTTCGCCTCGGCGCCGTCGGCCAGCCCCGGCAGCGGCTGCTCGCCCGGCCCGTCGCCGACCAGGCAGGCGGCACCCTCGTGCCACACGTGCCACAGCGCACGCGCCGGGCCGTCGGGGCCCTGGACCCAGACGAGGCCGGACTTCTTCGTGGCCTCCTCGACGAGGGCCTGGTCGAGCAGCTCGCTTGTCATGGGGCCCAGCCTAACCAGGCTGCTCACAGCCACCCGTTCCGCTTCAGCGTGCGGTGGATGCCCAGACAGACGGCCACCGTGAAGCTCAGGATCACCGGGTACCCGTACCTCCAGTGCAACTCCGGCATGTACGTGAAGTTCATGCCGTACACGCCGCAGACCATGGTCGGCACGGCGATGATCGCGGCCCACGAGGTGATCTTCCGCATGTCCTCGTTCTGGGCGACGGAGGCCTGAGCGAGGTTGGCCTGGAGGATGGAGTTGAGCAGCTCGTCGAAGCCGAGGACCTGCTCCTGGACGCGGGCCAGGTGATCGGCGACGTCCCGGAAGTACTTCTGGATGTCGGGGTCGACCAGCCGCATCGGCCGCTCGCTCAGCAACTGCATGGGCCGCAGCAGCGGCGACACGGCCCGCTTGAACTCCAGCACCTCGCGCTTGAGTTGGTAGATCCGGCCGGCGTCCGAACCGCGCGGCGAGCCCTTGCGCCCCGGGGAGAACACCTCGGTCTCGACCTCGTCGATGTCGTCCTGCACCGCGTCGGCGACGGCGATGTACCCGTCGACGACGTGGTCGGCGATGGCGTGCAGCACGGCCGAGGGGCCCTTGGCGAGCAGCTCGGGGTCGTCCTGGAGTCGGTGCCTGAGGGCTCGCAGGGAGCCCTGCCCGCCGTGCCGGACGGTGATGAAGAAGTCCCGTCCGGTGAAGCACATGACCTCACCGGACTCGACGACCTCGCTGTTGGCGTCGAGCTGGTCGTGCTCGACGTAGTGGATGGTCTTGAAGACCGTGAAGAGGGAGTCGTCGTAGCGCTCCAGCTTGGGCCGCTGGTGGGCCTGGACGGCGTCCTCCACGGCCAGCGGGTGCAGCCCGAACTCACTGGCGATGCCGGAGAATTCGGCCTCCGTCGGCTCGTGCAGGCCGATCCACACGAAGCCCCCGTCGCGGCGCACCAGGCGCACCGCCTCCTGCGGGGTCAGGGCGGTCTCGGTCTCGATACGGCGGCCGTCCCGGTAGACGGCGCAGTCGACGACGGCCGTGGCCGCCCCGGGGCTGCGGGTGGCGTCGTACGTCCCGCCGTCCTTGCGCAGCGACACACGGGACGGACGGACCACTGAGCGCAGGTCGCGGATCATCGACATGGCGGGCTCCTTCGCGGGCAGGCAACGAACGGCGCCGGCGACGGGTGGAACCACCCGGAATGAGGACGTAGTGACTACGGATGTTTGGCACGTCCACAAAGCGGGGAGCACCGCACCGTCGCGGTGGCCGGTTTCGTTACTGATTCAGCTACTGAGGCAGATCAGGCAAAGCGAAACGAAGCGCTCTTCCGCGGTGAAGCGAGTGCGAGAGGTGGCAGCCAGAGAACAGAGCAGCTACATCGGCGGCGCGAAGAGCGTGGTGCTACTGCACGGTCGACTTCGATCCATTGCAGCCCCACCTCCTCCGGCCGGTCCCTCGTAAGGGAGTTCCTTCGGCGTCGGGGCTTGATCGCGACGCTTCTGCGTGCTGCCCCGAACCACCGGGCAAGAGTAGCAGCCGGCACACCTGTCAAGGTGCTGCTTTGCCCGCTACCGACGAGTTCTATGCTCGCCGCATGGCAGATGTTCTTCCTCTGGTCGAAGCCCGCCTGCGCGGCGCGCTGGGCGAACCGGACGCCCGCGCGGCGGTCACCTTCCTGGGCACGGACCGCGTCGAGGTGCTCCGCTTCCAGGAGGGCGGCATCGTCCGCTACGCCTCGCTCGGCATGTCCGCGCACCCCATGACGGACCCCATGGCGGTGGTCGCCGACCCGGTCAAGGGGCCGCGCGCGGAGCTGGTGCTGTCGGTCCGTTCCGGGCTTGCCGACACCGACAAGGTGCTCAGGCCGCTCGCCGTGCTCGCGGCGTCCCCGCAGGTGGAGGGTCTGGTCGTGGCTCCCGGAGCGTCCCTGGACGTCGGTGAGCCGCTGTGGCCGGGCGCTCCGTTCACCTCGGTCCTGGTCGCCGAGCCGGGCGGCCTGGTGGAGGACCTGGAGCTCGACGAGCCCCTCGACCCCGTGCGGTTCCTGCCACTGCTGCCGATGACCCCGAACGAGGCGGCCTGGAAGCGCGTGCACGGGGCTCAGGCGCTGCAGGAGCGGTGGCTGAACCAGGGGACGGACCTCCGGGATCCGTCCCGGAAGTCCGTCCCGCTGGAGTGAGGAAGCTCACCAAACCCTGGCCGTGAGGAGTCAGTTGGCGAAGACGGTGACGCCGTCCTCGGCCGCGTGCTTCGGCTCCAGGTCCTGGGCGGTGGGGGTCCCCCCTGCTCGAGCGGAGTCGAGAGCTTGGGGGAGGGTGAGCGCCTTGCGCCGTACGACGACCACGACCGCGCCCGCGACCGCGGTGACCGCCGCGACCGCGAACGGCATGTGGATGTCGGCCCACTCCTCGATCTTCGGCGCGAAGTACGGAGCGGCGGCCGCCGCGAACCAGCGCACGAAGTTGTAGCCCGCGCTCGCCACCGGCCGGGGCGCGTCCGAGACGCCGAGGGCCAGCTCGGTGTAGACGGTGTTGTTCACGCCGATGAAGGCACCGGACAGGATCGTGCAGACGACGGCGGTGGTGTGGGAGCCGTAGCCGAGCGTCAGTACGTCGGCCGCGAGCAGCACCAGCGAACCGCCGAGCGCCTTCAGCGAACCGAACCGCTTCTGGAGCCGGGGTGCCACGATCACCGAGAAGACGGCGAGCAGCACACCCCAGGCGAAGAACACCGCCCCCGACCGGTACGGGCTCATGTCCAGCACGAACGGCGTGAAGGCCAGCACGGTGAAGAACGTGTAGTTGTAGAAGAACGCCGAGACCGCCGCGGAGGCGAGGCCTGCGTGGCCGAGGGCCCTGACCGGGTCCAGCAGCGAGGTCTTGTGGGCCGGCTTGGGCTGCTCCTTCAGGAACACGGTGATGCACAGGAAGCCGACGGCCATCAGGAACGCCGTGCCGAAGAACGGGTAGCGCCAGCCGGCGTCCCCGAGCAGGGCTCCCAGGAGTGGACCGCAGGCCATGCCGACGCCGAGGGCCGACTCGTACAGCAGGATCGCCGCGGCGCTGCCTCCCGCCCGTCGCCCACCACCACCCTTGCCTGACGCGCTGCGCGCGGCCCCTACTGGATTCGCCGCGCCGACGATGACCGCGAGGGCCGTCGAGACGAACAGCGCGTTGCCGAGGCCCCAGCCGGCCCGGAAGCCGACCAGTTCGCCGACGGATCCGGAGGTGCCCGCGAGTCCGGCGAACACCACGACGAACGCGAGGCCGAGCAGCAGGGTCCTGCGTCCGCCGATCCGGCTGGAGACGAAGCCGGTCACCAGCATCGCCACGGCGGTGATGAGGAAGTGCGACGTGAAGAGCAGGGAGACCTGGCTCGCCGTGGCGTCCAGGCCCCGGGCGATGGACGGCAGGATCGGGTCGACCAGCCCGATGCCCATGAAGGCGACGACCGACGCCCCGGCGGTCGCCCACACGGACTTGGGCTGCTTCAGGAGGCCGCTCGCTCCGGCGTCGAAGGGGTCCATGGGGTGCTCCCTTTCCGGGACGGAGATGGTTGGTGCATGCACACATTAAGTTAGCTAGGCTAATTAATGCCAACTACATCTAAAGTGGGTGGTGAAGGGTTCCGTCCGGATGGGTGATCGTCCTTGACGCGGCGGGGCGGGGGTAGGACCGTGGGGCCCTATGAGGGGCGAACCCAGTTGCCCGAAGTGCGGTGGCCGGGTCAGGGCTCCCGGCCTCTTCTCCGACTCCTGGCAGTGCGATGTGCACGGCACCGTCCATCCGGTGCAGCCCGTGATACCGCCGAGCGTCGACGCCCTCAACGTCGTGGTGCACCGCACCCGGGTGCCGCTGTGGATGCCGTGGCCGTTGCCGGTGGGATGGCTGTTCACGGGAGTGGCCTGCGCGGGGGACGACCGCACGGGCGGCCGTGCGACCGCCGTCGCCTGTACCGGGCCCGGGCCGCTCGGCGGGATGGGCGAGCTGATCCTGGTGGCCGAGGAGCTCGGAGTAGGGCTCGGGGCGCGGTACGCGGGCATGGACGGCCCCGACCCTGGACCGCACATGAACGTCGAGAAGCCGCCGCAGGCGAAGGTGCTGGCCGCGGGGCGCCCCACGCCCCTGTGGCATGTGGCCGGGGCCCCGGAGGACCGTGCCGTGTTCGCCGGGGAGGCGCTCGGGATGTGGCTGTGGGCGGTCGTGTGGCCCGAGCAGTCCGGGTTGCTGATGTACGACGAACTGGTGCTGACGGATCTGCGGGACGCGGGCGCCGAGGTCGAACTGGTGCCGTGCGGCGCGCTCTCGCCGCGCTTGCTGGGGCCCTGAGGGGGTGCAGGGGGCGGTGTAGGGGGCGCTTGCCGCGTTCGGGTGTGACATGGGGTGCCGAAAAGCTGGTTATCCTTGAGCAGTCCTGTCGTCCCGCCCGTGTCTGGAGTCCGTGTCGTGCGTATCGACCTGCACACCCACTCCACCGCTTCCGACGGGACGGACTCGCCCGCCGAGCTGGTGCGCAAGGCCGCTGTGGCCGGGCTGGACGTCGTCGCACTCACCGATCACGACACCACCCGCGGGCATGCCGAGGCGATCGCCGCGCTGCCCGGGGGAGTCACGCTGGTCACCGGGGCCGAGCTCTCCTGCCGGATCGACGGGGTCAGCATGCACATGCTGGCCTACCTCTTCGACAGCGAGGAGCCGGCGCTCCTCGCCGAGCGGGAGCTGGTCCGGGACGACCGGGTACCGCGCGCCCAGGGCATGGTCGCCAAACTCCAGGAGCTCGGCGTGCCCGTGACGTGGGAGCAGGTGGCGCGGATCGCCGGTGACGGCTCCGTCGGGCGCCCGCACGTGGCGAGCGCGCTGGTCGAGCTGGGCGTGGTGCCGACCGTGAACGACGCCTTCACACAGGACTGGCTGGCCGACGGCGGCCGGGCCTTCGTGGAGAAGCACGAGACCGACCCCTTCGAGGCGATCCGGCTGATCAAGGGCGCGGGCGGGGTCGCGGTGTTCGCGCACCCCGGGGCGAGCAAGCGGGGACTCACGGTGCCGGAGTCCGCCATCGCCGAGATGGCCGCGGCCGGACTGGACGGCCTCGAGGTCGACCACATGGACCACGACGCGGACACACGGGCGCGGCTGCGGGGGCTGGCGAAGGAGCTCGGGCTCCTCGTGACCGGCTCGTCGGACTACCACGGCAGCAGGAAGACGTGCGTGCTCGGCGAGTACACGACGGATCCAGAGGTGTACGGGGAGATCACGCGGCGAGCCTTCGGGGCGTTTCCCGTGCCGGGGGCCGGCGGAGCCGTCTGAGGCTTCTCCCCCTGCAGGTCCTTCAGGCCCCTTCCCCCTCTTTCTCACTCGGCGCTGCCCGCTGCGCCCACCCTCCCCCAGGCTCCCAACTGCGTTCGAGCAGGGCGGTGCCCCATCGCCGTGGGGAACGGGTGGGCACGGGAGCCGCCCCCTGCGCAAGGCTCACTCATGTTCGACGTCGCCGTCTTCGGCTCCCTGTTCCTGACCCTCTTCGTCATCATGGATCCCCCGGGGATCACCCCGATCTTCCTGGCGCTCACCGCCGGCCGGCCCGGCAAGGTGCAGAAGCGGATGGCCTTCCAGGCCGTCTGTGTCGCCGGTGGTGTGATCACCGTGTTCGGGCTCCTCGGGCACCAGATCCTGAACTACCTGCACGTGTCCGTGCCCGCGCTGATGATCGCGGGTGGTCTGCTGCTTCTGCTGATCGCGCTGGATCTGCTCACCGGCAAGACCGACGAACCGAAGCAGACCAAGGACGTCAACGTCGCCCTCGTACCGCTGGGCATGCCGCTGCTGGCCGGGCCCGGGGCGATCGTGTCGGTCATCCTCGCCGTGCAGAAGGCACACAGCGTCGCCACGCAGGTGTCCGTGTGGGCGGCCATCCTCGCCATCCATGTCGTGCTGTGGCTGGTGATGCGCTACTCGCTGGTGATCATCAGGATCATCAAGGACGGCGGCGTGGTCCTGGTGACCCGCCTCGCCGGCATGATGCTCTCCGCGATCGCCGTGCAGCAGATCATCAACGGCGTCACGCAGGTGATCCAGGGGAGCTGAGGACCCGCGTCAGGCCTGGAGGGACAGGACGCTGCGGATCTCCCGGGCCGGTCCCGGGTGACCGAGGTACTCGTCGATCCTGTGCGCGCGATCGCGGCCGTTGGGGACGGCCAGCTGGGTGAGCTTCCCCCACCGCTCGTCCTCCAGGGGGCAGCCGATGGCCACCGCGTCGGTGGGGCACCAGACGTTCACCCAGTCACGCACCCCGGGCGGCTGGTGCGGGCCGCGGGCGAGAAGCCGCTCGTTGACGCCGTCCAGGCCGAGCGGGCTGCCCACGGTGACCAGCAGGACGGGGTCGAGGCCGTCGGGGAGCCGGGCCAGGAGGTCCATGCCCACGACCGTGCCCAGACTGTGCGTGACCAGCACCAGCTCGCCGCTGGTCGGCATCGTCTCCATGACGCTGTCCAGCACCGCCTGCCGCACAGCGCCGTCGCCGAGGTACAGGTCGACGTCCCGCAGGAACGTGGCGATGGTCCACTCGTCCAGGTCGGACCTGGCGGCCAGCCAGCTCAGCGGCCGGTGCAGCGCCCCGACCAGGCCCGCGCCGAAGCCCTCCGTGGTCGCCGGCCCGTTCTGGGGCATGCCGGCCCGGGCGGCCGCCTCGTGGAGCAGCCGCTCGTAGGAGCCCGTGGGCGACTGCGCGGCGAACACCTCGGCGGCAGCGGCGGCGCTCACCCGGTCGAGGCCGATGGACTCGGCCGTGCTCTCCCGGCCGCTCACCAGGTCGTGCAGTCTCGTGCCGTAGAACGGGAACCACACGTCCTCCGGGTCGAGCGGGGGCAGCGCCGCGAGGGTGAGCCCGCGGTTCAGGCCGGCCGTCCAGGTCCGGCGGAGATCGTCGGGGCAGTCGTCCTGCTGGTCACGGCCGTGCAGGAAGACCAGGTGCTGACGGCCCCCGAAGGCGGTGCCGCGGGCCCGGAGCCCGACCTGGGGCCCTCGGGCCGCGGTCTCGCTCCCGGCCATGGGGGCCGCCGGAATCGGGACCGCGGAGACCGACGGGGTCGTGACACCCGGTACCGCCGCCGTCGGCCTCTCGGGCTGTACCCCGGCGACCGGAGACGGGAGGGTCGGTGCGGTGGCCATGGCCCGGTCCAGGCCGGCGTCCGGGCCCATCTCCGCCAGCAGGGCACGCCGCTCCGGGCCGAGGTCCAGGCCGGCCAGGTGCTTGAGGATCGAGCTGATCCGGACGCCCTCGTTGGCGACCCACTCGATGGCGTCGTCGCCGTCGCCCTGCTGCCAGGGCCGGCCGTCCTTGCGCAGGACGCGGCCCTGGCCGTCCTTCTTCGGCACGCCACTGTGGTGCAGCGCCACGACCTCCCACTGGTCGTTGAAGACGGGGGAGCCGGAGTTCCCCGGTTCCGTGTCGGTCGTGTAGTGGACGAAGTCGTCGAGGCGCACCAGCACCGCGTTGTCGCGCAGCGCGATCTCCTTCAGCCGCCCCTGCGGATGGCCGATGATGTTCACCTTCTCGCCGAGCACCAGCTTGCCGATCTGCACGCTCAGCCGGTTCCAGCCGAAGATCTCGCCCGGAGGAGGGCCGTCCGGGGCGGGGGCGACCGCCACGAGGGCGAAGTCGAGCCGCCGGTCCGCCGCGAAGAAGGTCCCGGGGTCGAGCTCCATCCGGACGACGGTGTCGGGCAGGTTGTCGGCCGTGACCTGGGCGTTGAACTCCGCGAAGCAGCGGCGGGCGAAACTCTCGTCGGGCAGGACGTGGTGGTTGGTCATCATCAGCCGCGGCGAGACCATGAAGCCGGTGCCGTGCGGCAGCTCCCGGCCGTCGCGCCGCAGCGTGATCCGGGCGACCGTGGCCCCGGCCCTGACCCCGCGCGGCAGGAAGCTCCAGGCCTGGAGCTCGTTGGACAGGTCGATGATCCGCTCGTTGGCGTCGGGCAGGTCCATGGCTTCGCGGTGGATGTCCGCCACCACCGCCGAGGGCGACAGGCCGCCCCGGTCGAGGATCCGGTCTGCGCGCACGGCGAGTGCGTCCGGGGAGTCAGGGAACCGCACGCCGGCCGCCAGCCGGCCCTCCACCCGCTCGCGCTCCCGGGCGGAATCCTCGTAGCGCCGCGCGGCCTCGTCGGCGGCCTGCTCGTGCAGCTCCCTGTGCCGGGGGTCCGTCACCGACATGATCCACCGTCCTGTTCTGGTTGGCGCTGTGCTCCTCAGCCAGTACGCCCCCGACCAGGCAGGTCCGCAACAGCAGAGCCCCCGCACGGCCGATGCCGGGCGGGGGCTGCGAAGTGTGGGAGAGCTGCGCGCGTTATGAGGCCGTGGTCTCGGCCGGGCGGATCCACAGGCGCTGCCCGATGGCGGCCGCCTGCTGAACGATGCGATTGACGGAGGCGGCGTCCACGACGGTCGTGTCCACAGGTGTGCCGTCGACGTCGTCGAGTCGCATGATTTCGAAGCGCAAGGGCTTCTCCCTTCGTCTGGTCATCCTCCTGAGGAGAACTACTTGGGTGTGCGGCCCACCGGGCTCGGTGCCCGGTGTTCCGTATGGGTCAACAGGGATGCATGAGTCAAACATTCCCTACGCTAAGGAAATTTTTCGAACTGCTAATTACCGAGCCGTAAGAGTGTCGTTACGGGACCGACCGGGACCGGTTGTGTTCGCAGCGTGACCGCCGGGACAATAGACGTGATGAACGACGACCTCGCGGCCCTCAGCGCCCGCATCGACCGCACCAACGAGCTGCTCCAGCGCATGCTCGCCGAGGTGGCGAAGACGCCCTCGACCCATGCGATCTTCGTCGATGCCGGGTATTTGTACGCGGCCGCGGGCCGCCTGGTCGCCGGCACGGAGGACCGCCGCGCGTTCGACCTCGACGCCGAGGGCCTGATCGACGCGCTCATCGACAAGACCCGCACGATCTTCGCGGACAGCAGGCTGCTGCGGGTCTACTGGTACGACGGCGCCCGGCGCCGCATCCACACGGCCGAGCAGCAGACCATCGCGGAACTGCCGGACGTCAAGGTGCGGCTCGGCAACCTCAACGCCAACAACCAGCAGAAGGGCGTCGACTCCCTCATCCGCTCCGACCTGGAGTCCCTCGCCCGGCACCGCGCCATCAGCGACGCGGCCCTGCTCGGCGGCGACGAGGACCTGGTCTCGGCGGTGGAGGCGGCCCAGGGGTACGGCGCCCGGGTCCACCTCTGGGGCATCGAGGCACCGGAGGGCCGCAACCAGGCGGAGCCCCTCCTGTGGGAGGTCGACAGTCAGCGCACCTTCGACCTCGACTTCTTCAAGCCGTACGTCTCCCGCCGCACGGCCCCCGCCTACGAGACGGCCGCGGACCGGCCCACCCGCGAGGACGTGCGGTTCGTGGGCGCGCAGATCGCCGCGAAGTGGCTGGCGGCACGCGGCCGGGACACGCTGGTCGAGCTGCTGCCCGGGCACCCGTACCTGCCCGGCTCGGTGGACCAGGACCTGCTCGTGGAGGCGGAGGGCCTCCTGCAGTACTCGCTGCGCGGCCAGGCGGACCTGCGGCGGTCGCTGCGGGACGGTTTCTGGGATCACCTGCGGACGCAGTACTAGGCCGAACCCCGGTGCCGTCCCTGGGATTCGGCGCGGTGCTGGTGCGTGTGGTGCCGTCCCGCGGCCGATTCGAGCCGTCCAGGTCACTAGTAGTGCTTGGTCAGGTCGGTTGTGGTGGTGCGTGTCTTCTTGGCTCGGT
>NZ_JBHVCP010000078.1:0-27586 GCF_042803315.1 Streptomyces sp. NPDC057424 | reverse complement strand
GGGCGCACCGGTGCCGTCCGGCCGGTGCGCCCCGCGGTCCTGGTTCAGCCGCCCAGTTCCTGGTGGCGTGCCGCCAGCCGGCTCGTGCCCTCCTGGGTCAGGGAGCCGAACAGACGCAGCCGGGAGATGCCGCCGTCGGGGAAGATGTCCACGCGCGCGTGCGTGCCGACGGCCGGGGCCGGGAGGACGAAGCGGTGGTTGGTGTCGGGCTGGAGGCGGGTGCGGGGCAGGATCTCCTGCCAGTCGCCGTCCTCGCCGTCCTTGACCGAGACCGACGCCCAGCCGGCGCTGTTGCCCTTGAGGTAGGCGGTGTCGATCTCCAGGGCGCGGATCCGGGCCTGGGCGGCCAGCCGGTAGCGGATCCAGTCGTGGCCCCGGTCGCGGCGGCGGCGGGTCTCCCAGCCGTCGTCCATCTTGCGGGAGCGGCCCGGCTGGATGGTGTGGGAGGCGGGCGAGTAGAAGAGGTTGGAGGCGTCCTCCGCCCGGCCGCCGTTCTCCAGGGCGACGACGTCGAAGGTGCCGAGCGCCTCCAGCCACGCGGGGTCCGGGACGACCTCGCCGTGGACGCGCAGGCGCGCGATGCCGCCGTCGGGGTGCTGGTTGACCCGCAGGTGCGTGAAGCACTGTTCGACGTCGACGGCGAAACCGTTCGCCGCGTGGCCGCCGACCGGGGTGCGCGGGACGAGGGTCGTCCACTTCACGTCGTCCCCGAGGAGTTCCTCCGGCGAGGGGGAGCCCGGTAGGCAGGTGCCCTCGACGGACACGGCCTGCGGGTAGTTGCCGCGGAAGTGGGCGGTGTCGATGACGATCCCGCGGATCACGCCCGGGGTGCCGAGGCGGACCAGCGCCCAGTCGTGGTCCTCCGCGGCCGGCCAGGGATGGTCGGCGGAGACGCCCCGGCGGCGGCGGGTCTCCCAGCCGTCCATGATCTTGCCCTTGTGCCCGAAGTGCTCGGGGTCGAACGCGGCGGGCTCGGGCACCAGCAGGTTCTCGCGCTGGGCGAAGAACTCGTCGTTGGCGGCGATGACACCGGCACCGAGGCGCCGGTCGGCGAGGTCGGCGTACTGGGTGAAGGGGAGGTCGGCGGTGCGGTAGTCCGCGTACGGGTCGCCGCCTCCGTAGGGGTTCGCGTCGCCGGTGAAGCTGGGAATCGCCGTCACGGTGATCAGATCTGCCTTTCGAGGTCTGGGAGGGGATTCAGTGGGTCCGGGTGAGGAGCCGCCCCTTCGGTTCGGTGAACTCGCCGTCCGCGACGATGCGCTGCCCGCGCAGCCAGGTGGACTTCACGACGCCGTGCAGGGTCCTGCCCGCGTAGGCCGTGACGCGGTTGCGGTGCTGGAGGGCCACCGGGTCGACGGTGAAGGTCTCGTCGGGTGCGAGGACGGCGAAGTCGGCGTCGCGGCCCACCGCGATGGCGCCCTTGCGGTCGTCGAGCCCGACCAGTTCGGATGTGCGGGCGGACATCCAGCGGACCACGTCCTCCAGGCCGTGCCCGCGCCTGCGGGCCTCGGTCCACACCGCGGCCAGACTGAGCTGGAGTCCGGAGATGCCGCCCCAGGCGGTGGCGAAGTCGTCGGTCTTCAGGTCGGCCGTGGACGGGGAGTGGTCGGTGACGACGCAGTCGACGGTGCCGTCGGCGAGCGCCTGCCAGAGCAGGTCCTGGTTGGCCGCCTCGCGGATGGGCGGGCAGCACTTGAACTCGCTGGCGCCGTCGGGGACTTCCTCGGCGGTGAGGGTCAGGTAGTGGGGGCAGGTCTCCACGGTGATGCGGACGCCCTCCGCCCGCGCCTCGGCGATCATCGGCAGGGCGTCGCTGGAGGAGAGGTGCAGCACGTGCACGCGGGCGTCGAGGGTCTTCGCCTCGCGGATGAGCTGGGCGATGGCGGTGTCCTCGGCGTCCCGGGGCCGGGAGGCGAGGAAGTCGGCGTACCTGGGACCCGGCTGCTGCGGGGCGGAGGCGAGGAGGTGGGGGTCCTCGGCGTGCACGATGAGCAGTCCGTCGAAGGCGGCGATCTCGGCCATGGTGCGGGCCAGCGGATCCCGCTCCAGGTGCGGGAACTCGTCCACGCCGGACGGCGACAGGAACGCCTTGAAGCCGAAGACCCCGGCTTCGTGCAGCGGGCGCAGTTCCTTGACGTTGTCGGGCAGGGCACCGCCCCAGAAGCCGACGTCGATGTGCGCCTTGTCGGCGGCGACCTGCTGCTTGGTGCGCAGGTGCGCGACGGTCGTGGTCGGCGGGAGGGAGTTGAGGGGCATGTCGACGAGGGTCGTGATGCCTCCGGCCGCCGCCGCGCGGGTGGCGGTCCAGAAGCCCTCCCACTCGGTGCGGCCTGGGTCGTTGACGTGCACGTGCGTGTCGACCAGGCCGGGCAGCAGGGCGTGGTCGCCCAGGTCCTCCAGGCGGGCACTCTCCGGTACGGGCGCGTCGTGCGGGAGGACGGCCGTGATCGTGCCGCCGGTCACCGCGACGGATGCGGCACGCGTTCCCTCGGGAGTGATGACGCGCGTCGAGCGCAGTACCAGTTCAGCGTCGGACACCCGAACCCCTTACTTCCGCGCAACGGAATTCAACTTTCTGTTGAAGGAGTCTTCACTCCCTCTTCTGCGCCGTCAAGGGCACACTTGTCCACAGTGCCTCACGGGCGAAACCCCTGGACGTTTCCACAAGGCGGAATTAAACTTCCAGCACGCAGAACTTAGCCATGCACAAGCGGGGAGTCAACCGACCGCCGGGTAGGCTTCTGCCCTTCCCGCCCGCCCCGAAAGGAACGCGCCGTGCCGACGTCCAGCGCCAGCACCACCGACTCCGCCCGGTCCTCCGCCAACGGCGGGGTCCAGTCTCTGGAGCGCGCCTTCGACCTGCTCGAACGGATGGCGGACGCGGGCGGCGAGGTCGGCCTGAGCGAGTTGTCCGCGAGCAGCGGCCTGCCCCTGCCGACCATCCACCGCCTGATGCGCACACTGGTGGCCTGCGGGTACGTACGCCAGCAGCCCAACCGGCGGTACGCGCTCGGCCCGCGCCTGATCCGCCTCGGCGAGTCGGCTTCCCGGCTGCTGGGCACCTGGGCACGGCCGTACCTGGCGCGACTCGTCGAGGAGACCGGCGAGACGGCGAACATGGCACTGCTGGACGGGGACGAGATCGTCTACGTGGCGCAGGTGCCGTCGAAGCACTCGATGCGCATGTTCACGGAGGTCGGCCGGCGGGTGCTGCCGCACTCCACGGGCGTGGGCAAGGCCCTGCTCGCCGGTTTCCCGCCGGAGGAGGTGCGGGCCCTGCTCGCCCGTACGGGCATGCCCGCCGCGACGGAGAAGACGATCACGACGGCCGACGGGTTCCTCGCGGCCCTGGAGGACGTCCGGCGCCAGGGCTACGCCATCGACGACAACGAGCAGGAGATCGGGGTCCGTTGCCTTGCGGTCCCGGTGCCCGACTCCCCCACGGCGGCGGCCATCTCCATCTCCGGCCCGGCCGGCCGGGTCACGGAGGCGGCGACGGAGAAGATCGTGCCGGTGCTCCAGCAGGTCGCCGGGGAGCTCTCCGAGGCGCTGGCCAGCCAGAGCCCGGCGTGACGGCGACTGGACGCCGTGAAACACGGCCGGGGCTGATGGCGTTCCGGGGGGCTTCTGATGGATCTCCGTGGAAGAAGGAGTGCCGGGCGTCGCGACGCCGCGGAGATCCATCAGAAGCCCCCTAGCCGTGGCCCCGTACGGACCCCCCGAAGAGATCCACCGCTCGCCGGACCTCCGTCAGTTCCGCGGACAGGGCGCTCACCGAGCCGATCGCGCCCGCGATCAGCAGGAGGGAGCGGCGCAGGCAGGGGATCCCGGGGGTGCCGTCGGCGGCCATGGCGGCCAGGGCCGCGAGTTCCTCCTCGGCGATGGCCCGATCGGCGAACTCGGCTGGATGGGCGGCCAGTCGGCGGCGCAGCCGGGACACGGCGGAGCGCAGCTCCGTCACGCGCGGGTCCTCGTCGCCGCCGGTCACAGACCCCTGCCGCTTCTGCTCCACGCTCCGCAACACAGTCCTCCCCCTCGCACCTCGTCGTGCGCGTGCCCTTCCGACACGAAGTCCCCCACACCGGGCAGCGGTCGGACGCCCGGCCGGTCGGTGCGGGCGACAGTAAACGACGTGCACCACCACGCGCCAGTCCATTGCGTCATCGACTTGTTTCGCTGAGTGACTTTCTGGCCCGAGGCGCACGCCTGTCCGATGCGCGCCCCGCGCCGTCGCACCCCCGTGCGGGGCGTGCGGTATGCAGGAGCCATGACGACACGGGAGACGACAGGCGGGGCACCGGTGGTTGCGGGGCTGCTGCTCGCGGCCGGTGGCGGGCGGCGGCTCGGCGGGCGGCCCAAGGCGCTGCTCCCTCACCGGGGGCGGCCCCTCGTGGAGCACGCGGTGCGGGTGCTGCGGGACGGGGGCTGCGGGACCGTCCATGTGGTGCTGGGCGCACAAGCCGGCGAGGTCCGCTCACGAGCCTCTCTCCCGGGCTGCGTCCTGGTCGACAACCCCGACTGGGAACAGGGCATGGGGACTTCCCTGCGCGCCGGGCTCGACTCGCTCGCCGACGCGGGCGCCCGGGCCGCCCTGGTGTCACTCGTCGACCAGCCCGGGATCGGCCCCGAGGCGGTGGCCCGGGTCCTCGCGGCGTACACGGGCGAGGAGTCGCTCGCCTCAGCCGCCTACGACGGAGTGCGCGGCCATCCGGTGCTGTTCGGTGCCGCCCACTGGGCGGGCATCGCCGCGACTGCGAGGGGGGACCAAGGGGCACGCGCCTATCTGGGGGAGCACCGGACGGCCCTCACTCTCGTCGAGTGCGGAGACGTCGCCCGGCCCTTCGACATCGACACCGAAGCCGATCTGGCCCACCTTGAGTGAACGGGGTGGCACGGTGCGCCACCTTGCCTCGACCCGAAGAATCTCGACATCAACAAACGATTGAACTTCCACTATGAGGAAACTAGTATCCACTGATCAGAAGCGCCCGCCTGCTCCTCGGGCGCCGAACGCCGTATCCGGGAAGACTGGCACCCGGTGCCGAGCACGCCGGCTCGTCTTCACAGCTCGCTGAAGGAAGTGACCGTTCATGTCCGCACCAGCGCCGTCCCCGCTGGCCATCGTCGACGCCGAGCCCCTGCCCCGGCAGGAGGAGGTCCTCACCGAAGCGGCGCTCGCCTTCGTGGCCGAGCTGCACCGGCGGTTCACGCCCAGGCGTGACGAGCTCCTCGCCCGCCGCGCCGAGCGCCGCGCCGAGATCGCCCGCACCTCGACCCTCGACTTCCTCCCGGAGACCGCCGCGATCCGCGCCGACGGCTCCTGGAGGGTCGCCCCGGCCCCGGACGCCCTGAACGACCGCCGGGTCGAGATCACCGGCCCCACCGACCGCAAGATGACCATCAACGCCCTCAACTCGGGCGCCAAGGTGTGGCTCGCGGACTTCGAGGACGCCTCGGCGCCCACCTGGGAGAACGTGGTCCTCGGCCAGCTCAACCTGAGCGACGCCTACACCCGGAACATCGACTTCACCGACGCGGGGTCCGGCAAGTCGTACGCGCTGAAGGCGAACGAGGAACTCGCCACGGTCGTCATGCGCCCTCGCGGCTGGCACCTGGACGAGCGTCACCTCGTCGACGCCGGCGGCACCCCGGTGCCCGGCGCCCTCGTCGACTTCGGCCTGTACTTCTTCCACAACGCCCAGCGCCTGCTGGACCTCGGCAAGGGCCCCTACTTCTACCTCCCCAAGACGGAGTCCCACCTGGAGGCCCGTCTCTGGAACGAGGTGTTCGTCTTCGCGCAGGAGTACTGCGGCATCCCGCAGGGCACGATCCGGGCCACCGTCCTGATCGAGACGATCACCGCCGCGTACGAGATGGAGGAGATCCTCTACGAGCTGCGCGACCACGCCTCCGGGCTGAACGCGGGCCGCTGGGACTACCTGTTCTCCATCGTCAAGAACTTCCGTGACGGCGGCGCCAGGTTCGTCCTGCCGGACCGCAACGCGGTGACGATGACGGCCCCGTTCATGCGCGCCTACACCGAACTCCTCGTCCGCACCTGCCACAAGCGCGGCGCCCACGCCATCGGTGGCATGGCGGCGTTCATCCCGTCCCGCCGCGACGCGGAGGTCAACAAGGTCGCGTTCGAGAAGGTCCGCGCCGACAAGGACCGCGAGGCCGGCGACGGCTTCGACGGCTCCTGGGTCGCCCACCCCGACCTGGTGCCGATCGCCATGGAGTCCTTCGACAAGGTCCTCGGCGACAAGCCCCACCAGAAGGACCGGCTGCGCGAGGACGTCGACGTCAAGGCGGCCGACCTGATCGCGATCGACTCGCTGGACGCCAAGCCGACGTACGCGGGCCTCGTCAACGCCGTGCAGGTCGGCATCCGTTACATCGAGGCGTGGCTGCGCGGCCTCGGCGCGGTCGCCATCTTCAACCTGATGGAGGACGCGGCCACCGCCGAGATCTCCCGCTCCCAGATCTGGCAGTGGATCAACGCGGAGGTCGTCCTCGACAACGGCGAGCAGGTCACCGCCGAGCTGGCCCGCAAGGTCGCCGCCGAGGAACTCGCGGGCATCAGGGCCGAGATCGGCGACGAGGCCTTCGCCGCCGGCAACTGGCAGCAGGCCCACGACCTGCTGCTGACGGTCTCCCTCGACGAGGACTACGCCGACTTCCTCACGCTGCCGGCGTACGAGCAGCTCAAGGGCTGAACCGCCGCTACCGCTCCGAGTGGCCCAGGGTCTTCCCCGGGGCCACTCGGTCGCGCACGGCCCGTTTCACGGCCGTCGGCTCCGGGAAACCCTGCTCGCGCCGGTCCCAGACGACCTCGTCGCCGACGCGGACGACGAACACCCCGCCGGTGCCGGGCTTGAGGGCCAGTTCCGTCAGTTCGTTCTCGAACGTCGTGAGCAGTTCCTGGGCCAGCCAGGCCGCGCGGGGCAGCCAGCGGCACCGGGTGCAGTACTCGATCTCGACACGGCCACTCATCCGAGGTGCACCGCCCCATCCAGCCGGGCCGCGGGCTTGCCGTGCAGATCAGGCACCTGCTTGAGCCACGCGGGGCGTCCTTGCTGGTTCTTCGCCGCCCGGAGGGCCTCCTCGGCGGCGAGCTCCTCCCCGGTGGGGAAGTCGGTGGGCAGCCAGGCCCCGGAGGTCCGCGCGCGGGCGTGGAGGTGCGTCACGTACGCCTCGCGCACCTCGTCCGCGGCGGCGAAGCCCGGCTCGTCCGAGAGCCAGGCGTCCGGGACCTCGGCGAGGATCCGCCCCAGCAAGTCCCCGGTGACGCGGGGCGCCAGCTCGGCATCGGCGGCCCGGACGTCGGGCCCGTAGCAGCCGAGGGCGTGGTGGCGGAAGTCGTAGGACTTGGCCGGGTCGGTGCCGTCCCAGCGGTGGTGGAAGACGAGGGCGGCACCGTGGTCGATGAGCCACAGGCGCGGGGGTGCGACGCCGAGGGTGGGCCACACCATCAGGTTGGAGCTGTGGACCGTGCGGTCGACGTTGACGGTCAGGGCGTCGAGCCAGACGATCCGCCCCGCCTCCAGGCGGTCGACGGGGAAGACCCGGGCGGTCTCGGGGGTGAAGTCGCGGGCACCCGGCAGGTAATCCATGCCGAGGTTGACACCCGCGCTGGCCGCGTGCAGGCCCCGCACCTCCTGGTGCGGCTCGTGGTCCGCGATGGCCGGGTCGAAGTGCACCAGGACCAGCTCGGGGAAGCGCAGCCCGAGGGCGCGGGCCAGTTCCCCCACGATCACCTCGGCGACGAGCGCCTTGCGGCCCTGCGCGGAGCCGGTGAACTTCACGACGTAGGTCCCGAGGTCGTCCGCCTCGACGACTCCGGGGACGGAGCCGCCGGACCGCAGGGGTTCGACGTAGCGGGTGGCGGTGACCTCTCTCAGCATGGTCCAAGGCTCCACGGAGGGCAGAATCCGAAGGGGCCATAGTAACCAGGCGTGACAGCCGGGGAGGTGCCCTGGCCCACGTTCCGAGCTGCGGGCCCGCGCTCCACCGTCGCCCGCCGTTCCGTTTGCCGCTCATACCGGTGGGGACCCGGGCAAACATGAACGAAACCCCATGGCGCCGCGTGATGCGGCAGAACAGGGTCCTGTGGCTGCTGGACCGCCTGGAGCGTGAACCCAGGGCCGATGCGGTGATCGACACGCTCCGCGAGGGCGTGCGGGCCCTGCCCCTGGGGCGCGGCCGGGACCTGCTGCACGGCAGGTGGCTGGGGCACCCGGTGCATCCGCTGATGGTGCAGGTACCGATCGGAAGCTGGCTGTCGGCCGCGGTCCTGGACCTGCGGCCCGGACGCTCCCGCGAGTCACGGTTGCTGGTCGCGGTCGGGCTGGGCACCGCGGGCCCCGCGGCCGTGACCGGCTGGGTCGACTGGGCGGAGCTGCACCACCGGCAGCAGCGCGTCGGGCTGGTGCACGCCCTGTCCAACACGGCCGCCGTCGGCCTGTACGCCACCTCGCTCGTCTGCCGCGTCAGGGGACGTGAGGCGGCGGGCCGGGCCTACGGCTTCCTGGGGCTGACGGCGGTCGGACTCGGCGGCATGCTGGGCGGGCACCTGGCCTACCGGCAGGCCTCCGGCGCCAACCATGCCGAGGAGGTCCCGAACGTCGTCTCGCAGGGCTGGCACCGGATCGGCACCGTCGACGAGTTCCCGGCCGGGGAGCCGGTGCGGCGCAGTGTGGACGACGTGCCGGTGCTGGTGGTGCGCGAGAGCGGCGGGGCGATCCACGCGCTGGCCGAGCGGTGCAGCCACCTCGCGGGGCCGCTGTCCGAGGGCACCGTCGCCGACGGGTGTGTGCGGTGCCCGTGGCACGGCAGCGTCTTCCGGCTCTCCGACGGCTGGAACGTCCGCGGACCGGCCACCGCCCCCCAGCCCTCCTTCGAGACCCGGGTCACCGCCGGCCATGTCGAGGTGCGCCTGCGCCACCAGGACGGCGCAGAGCATTCCGGGAACGGCCGGGAACTGGCCGCACAGGGGACCGGAACACGACCGGGGGCTGCCTCTGGGCGCGGTGACAGCGGCTGACCGCCCGCTTGCGCGCCGGCTGCGCGGAGCGCTCCGGCGCACCCGGCGGGCCTACGCAGCGGGGCGCGGCACGACCCCGCCGTCCCCGACCGCGGGCCGGCTGCTCCGGCCGCGCGCGATCCGCACGGCCGCGGGCACCCGCACCCGCCGTGGCCGGGGTGGACAGGCCGCAATCGGCGTACGGCGTGCTGGTGGACGAGACGACCGGCGACCGGCCGCGGTAGCCGCCGCCCCGCGCGACCGCCCACCGCGGCGCCCCTGGCCGGATGACGACGTGGCACCGTGCCGGCGCCCGGCCGGAGCCCGGTGGCGCCGGCAACGACGACGGCGGCGGAGTCCCCGTGTCCGGTCGGCGCGTCACCCACCGCCCCGGCGAGTCCCGGCCCGGACTGCGGGACCCGTTCGACCGGCGGTGCCCACCGGAGGACTGCCGAACAGCGAGGGTGTCACCGGGGATTGCGGTGATCCCCACTCGATCAGTTCGGGCGCCGCACCCTCTTGTCAAGGCTATATTAGGTTAGGCTAACCTTCGCCGCGTGAGATCTGGTGAAGAAACGGCCGGCGGCCTGCGGCTGCGCGGGCATCAACTGTCGGCCACGGGTGTGACCGTGTCGTACGACGGCACGGACGTCGTGCACGACGCGGCGATCGCGCTGCCGCCCGGCGAGGTGACCGTCCTGGTCGGTCCGAACGGCAGCGGGAAGTCGACACTGCTGCGGACGATCGCCCGGCTGCAGCGGGCCCGCCGGGCCGAGCTCAGCATCGACGGCGACACCGACGGCCTCGCCCTGTCCGCCCGGGAGTTCGCGCGGTACGTGGCCCTGCTGACGCAGGGCCGCCCCACGCCCAGCGGACTGACCGTGCGGGATCTCGTCGAGTTCGGCCGCTACCCCTACCGGGGCCGCTTCGGCCGACCGGATCCGGACGCCTCGGCCGCCGTCGAGCGGGCGCTCGCGCTGACCGGGGTCACCGGCCTCGCCGAGCGCGGCGCCGACCACCTCTCCGGCGGGCAGCTGCAGCGCGTGTGGCTCGCGAGCTGTCTCGCCCAGGAGACCGGCGTGCTGCTGCTGGACGAGCCGACCACCTATCTCGACCTGCGCTACCAGATCGAACTCCTCGACCTCGTCCGGGACTTGGCGGACGACCACGGGATCGCCGTCGGGGTCGTGCTGCACGACCTCGACCAGGCGGCGGCCATCGCCGACCGGATCACGCTGCTCGAAGCGGGCCGGATCGTCGCCGACGGCCGGCCCGAGGACGTCCTGACCCCGCAGCGGCTCACCGCCGTCTACGGCATCCGGATCGACGTCGACACGGACCCCCACACCGGCCGCATACGGACCCGTCCGATCGGCCGGCACCACACCCGTTCCACCCGAAGCGAAAGGCTCGGCACCACCTCATGAGACGCCTCCTGCTCACCGCGGCCACCACCACCGCCGCGGCGCTCACCCTCGCCGCCTGCGGCACCACCGAGCCGGCCGCCGACAGCTCGAAGAAGAAGACCTCCGAGGCCATCAGCCTCACCGACTCCACCGGCGCGAAGGTCGAGCTCGACGGCCCGGCCAAGAAGGTCGTCGCCACCGAGTGGAACGAGGTCGAGAGCCTCATCACCCTCGGCGTCGACCCCGTCGGCGTCGCCGACGTCAAGGGCTACAAGACCTGGGACACCGCCGTCCCGCTGAAGAACGAGCCGAAGGACATCGGCACGCGCGGCGAGCCGAGCATGGACACCATCGCCTCGCTCTCCCCCGACCTCATCGTGGCCAGCTCCGACCTGCCGGACGCGGCCGTGAAGCAGATGCGGAAGATCGCCCCCGTGCTGGAGATCAAGTCCGCGGACGCCTCCGACCAGGTCGGGCAGATGTTCGAGAACCTCGACCTCATCGCCGAGGCCACCGGCACCACCGACAAGGCCGAGACCGCCCGGAAGAACTTCGAGACCAAGGTCGCGGAGGGCAAGAAGGCCCTCGCCGACGCCGAGCTCGACGGCACCGACATCGCCTTCGCCGACGGCTACGTGACGTCCAACCAGGTCTCCCTGCGCCCGTACACCAGCGGCTCCCTCATCGGCGCCGTCAACGAGCGGCTCGGCCTGAAGAACGCCTGGAAGGTCAAGGGCGACCCGGCCTACGGCCTCGGCACCACCGACGTCGAGGGCCTCACCGCCCTGCCGAAGGACGTCCGGTTCGCCTACATAGGCAATGACGACGACAAGTCCAGCAACCCCTTCGCCGGCCAGCTGAAGAAGAACGCCGTCTGGACCTCCCTGCCGTTCGTGAAGTCGGGTGACGTGTACCGGCTGCCCGACGGCATCTGGATGTTCGGCGGTCCCGAGTCGATGGAGGCGTACATCGACGCCCTCGTCGACGCGCTGACGAAGTAGCGGGGCCATGGCCGTCACCGAAGCACCCCCCGTCACCCGTCCGCCGGCGGCCGCGTCCCGGACGGGTGCGGCCGCGGTGACGGCCGGGCTCATCCTCCTGGTCGCCGCCCTCGCCGTCGTCGACATCACCCAGGGCACCGCGGCCGTCGGGCCCTCACAGGTGTTCAAGGCCCTGACCGGACAGGCCGATCCGGGCGACGCGTCCGTCGTGATCGCCTCCCGGCTGCCGCGGATGACGGCCGGCATCCTGGTCGGCGTCGTCCTCGGCATCGCGGGAGCCGTCCTGCAGGCCGTCAGCCGCAACGTCCTCGCCTCCCCCGACACCCTCGCCGTGAACGCCGGCTCGTACCTGGCCCTCGGGCTGGTCGGCGCGACCGGCGTCTCGCTGCCGCTGCTCGCCTCCTCCGGTGTGGCCTTCGCGGGCGGGCTGGTGGCCGCCGCCGTCGTGCTCGCCCTGTCCGGCCTCGGCACGGGCACCGTACGGCTGGTCCTCGCCGGCACCGCGCTCGCGCTGGGCCTGAACTCCGTCACGGAAGGGCTGCTCCTGCTGTTCCCGCAGCAGACGGAGGGCCTCTACCAGTGGAACCAGGGCAGCATCGGCCAGAACGGCTTCGACGGCGTCCTGCAGATGCTGCCCGTCGCCCTGGTGGGACTCGCCGGGCTGTTGCTGGTCGCCCGCCGGGTCGACGCGCTCGCCCTCGGGGACGACGCGGCGCGCGGCCTGGGCGTCCCCGTGCAGGCCACCCGTGTCACGGTGGTGGTCCTGGCGGCGCTGCTGTCCGCTGCGGCCGTCACGCTCGCCGGGCCCATCGGCTTCGTCGGCCTGTGCGCCCCGGCGCTGGTCCGTCCGCTCGCCCGCCGGTTCCGGGGCCTCGTACGCGCCCGGGCGGTCCTGCCCGTGGCCGGTCTGGCCGGTGCCGCGCTGGTGCTCGGGTCGGACGTGCTGCTGCGGACCCTGGTCCCGGCGGACACGGCGGTCGCCGTCCCGACGGGCATCGTCACCAGTCTGGTCGGTGCCGTCTTCCTGGTCGTGACGGCCCTGCGGCTGCGGGACACCGGCGGGGCCGACGCACCGGACCGGCTGCGCATTCCGAGCCGGACGGCGTTCCTCGTCACCGCGGCCGCGCTCGTCGCCGCGGTCGTCGGCGTCACGCTGGCCGGCGTCCTGCTCGGTGACAGCAAGCTCCTGCTCGGCGATGTCGCCAACTGGCTGCAGGGGCGGGCCGGGCAGACCGTCTCCTTCGTCCTGGACACCCGCGTCCCCCGGGTGCTCGCGGCGCTGAGCGCGGGCGGTGCACTCGCCCTGGCCGGCACGCTGGTGCAGGCCGTGACCCGCAACCCCCTGGCGGAGCCCGGCGTGCTGGGCGTCTCCGGCGGTGCCGCGCTGGGTGCCGTCCTGCTCGTCACCACCGTGCCCGCGGCCGGGTCGTGGGGCGTCGCGGGCGCCGCGTTCGGGGGCGCCGCGCTGGCCTCCGCGATCGTCTTCGGGCTCTCCGCCCGGGGCGGCTACCGGCAGAACCGGCTGGTCCTCGTCGGCATCGGCATGGCCGCCGGTTCCACGGCCCTGATCAGCCTGCTCATCGTGCTCACCGACCCGTTCAACGCCACCAAGGCGCTGACCTGGCTGTCCGGTTCCACATACGGGCGGACCACGGCGGACGTCCTGCCCGTCGCGCTCGTCCTGGCACTGGGCCTGGCCGTCGCGCTCGCGCGGCGCAGCGAGCTGGACCTCGTCTCCCTGGACGAGGACACCCCGCGGCTGCTCGGCCTCGGACTGCCGCGGGCCAGGCTGGGTTTCCTGGTGGTGGGGGTGCTGCTCGCCGCGACCGCCGTCGCCTCGGCCGGCACGATCGGCTTCGTCGGCCTGGTGGCGCCGCACGCGGCCCGTGCCCTGGTGGGCCGGCGGCATGTGCGGGTCGTACCGGTCGCCGTCCTGCTCGGCGCCGTGCTGGTCGGCACGGCCGATCTGCTCGGCCGCACCGTCATCGCCCCCGCTCAGCTGGGCGCCGGCCTGATGACGGCGGTGATCGGCACGCCGTACTTCCTGCATCTGCTGGTCCGCAGCAGGAAGGCGACATAACGCCGGAACAGGGGATCAATAGTTAGATTGCTCCGCAAGTGCCTGTTGTATGGACGCACACACAACGGGAGCGAGGGAGCATGGCCAAGGGCATCACGGACTCGGGACCGCCCTCCGAGGCGAGCCTGAAGCCGGACGCGATCGGGTTCGTCGACGCGCTGGTCATCGGGCTCAACGCGACCTCCCCGGCGTACTCCGTGGCGGCGGTCATCGGACCGATCGTGGCGCTGGTGGGCATCTACGCCCCCGGGGTGATGCTCGCGTCGTTCGTGCCCATGCTGCTGATCGCGTCGGCGTTCTACTACCTCAACAAGGTCGACCAGGACTGCGGCACGACCTTCTCGTGGGTCACCCGGGCGATGGGACCGTGGACGGGCTGGCTCGGCGGTTGGGCCATCGCCATGACCGGTGTCCTGGTGGTCGGGTCGCTGGCGGACGTCGCGGTGACCTTCTTCCTGCTCGCCGTCGGCCTGGACAGCTGGGCCGACAACGACGTCGTGCGCCAGCTGCTGACGGTGCTGCTGATCCTGGTGATGACGGCCATCTGCGTGATCGGCACCGAAGTGTCGGCCAAGGTGCAGAACGTCCTCATCCTGGCGCAGGTCGCCTGCCTGCTCGTCTTCGCCGTGGTCGCGCTCTACCGCGTCTACGCCGACACCGGCACCCTCGACGCCATCGATCCGAAGTTCGGCTGGCTCGACCCGTTCGGAGCCGGCGGAGCGCCCCTGACCGCCGCCCTGCTGCTCGGCGTGTTCATCTACTGGGGGTGGGAATCGGCCGTCAACCTCACCGAGGAGGTGGAGAACTCCGCCACCGCCCCCGGCAGGGCGGCCGTCTGGTCGACGGTGCTGCTGCTGGTGACCTACGTCGCGGTCGCCTTCGCGGTCGTGGCCTACGCCGGAACGGACTACCTCGCCGAGAACGCGGCGGAGGAGGAGTTCATCTTCGCGCTGCTCGCCGAGGAGGCGATGGGCGGCTGGGACTGGGTCGTGCTGCTGGCGGTCTCGACGTCGGCGCTCGCCTCCACGCAGACGACGATCATCCCGGCCTCGCGCACGGGCCTGTCCATGGCACGCCGGCACGCGCTGCCCGCGCACTTCGGCCGCATCCACCCGCGGTTCCGCACCCCCGACGTGAGCACCTGGTGGGTCGCCGGCATCGCCATCGTCTGGTACCTCGTCCTCTACCAGGTCAGCGAGAACGCCCTCTTCGACTCCCTCACCGCCCTGTCCCTGCTGATCGCGTTCTACTACGCCCTCACCGGTCTCGCCTGCGCCGTCTACTACCGCCGCCAACTGACCCGCAGCGTCCGCAACCTCCTCCTGATCGGACTCGGTCCGCTGGTCGGTGCGGGGCTGCTGGCGTGGCTGCTGGTGGAATCCGTGACGGACATGGCCGACCCCGACAACTCCTACAGCGGCGTCTCCTGGTTCGGGCTCGGTCCCCCGCTCGTCATCGGCATCGGCATCGTCGTCGCGGGCGTGGTCCTCATGGTCGTGTGGCGGCTGATGGCTCCCGCCTTCTGGTCGGAACACCCGAGCGTGGTCGACCCGGACCTCGTCGACGGCAAGGAGTCCTGAAGATGTCGGTGGTCCTCGGCTACGACGAGTCCCCGGGCGCCCTGCACGCCCTGCGCGTCGCCATCGAGGTGGCGACCGCCTACGACGAACCCCTGGTGATCGTCTACGGCGCCGCCGCCCCCGGTGTCACGGGCGAGGAGTACGGCGCTCATCACGAGGCCGTCCGCGAGGCCGGCCACACCGCCCTCGGTCACGCGGTCCGGGTGGCCGACGAGGCGGGTGTACGGACGTCGGTGGAGCTCATCGAGGAGCGGCCCGCGCAGGCGCTGATCGAGGCGGCGGCCCGCCATGGCGCCAGGGTCATCGTGGTGGGCACGTGGGGTGAGAGCCCGGTGCGCGGCGCGCTGCTCGGCTCGACTCCGCACAAGCTGCTGCACCTGTCGAGCGTGCCGGTGCTCTGCGTGCCGGCCGCGTCATGAGCCGTCGGAGCGGCGTCGCACGAGCGGTGTGAAGACGTACAGGCCGAGGATGGCGGGCAGGGGTGCGACGCCGGGTCCGCCCTCCCGCACCCAGGAGACGACGTCCTCGGTGGCGGCCTGGTCGTTGACCAGTCCGAGCCACACCGGCCGTCCTCCGGCGGCCCGGCCCTCGGCGGACGGCTGGACGACGATGACGTTGGCCTGGTCACAGACGTCGAGGCAGTCGGAGACCCGCACCGGCGCCGCCTCGCGCAGGCGCTCGGCCTGGGCGGCGTGATCGACACCGGTCACCTTGGGGCTGCCGCAGCAGCAGTCCCGGCAGACGACGACGCGACACGGCACGGCTCCGCCCGGCGGCGCGGCCGGAGCGGCTCCGGAGGGGCCGTCGGTCCGGCTGGTCACGTTTCCTCCCTCAGAGGGTTGGGCAGTGGCCGGTAGCGGGCGTCGGCACCGTCCGCGCCCGTCCAGCGCAGCAGCAGATTGGTCTTGGCGGGGAGGCTCGGTGAGCTGAGCAGGGCGGGGATCTCGGGGAGGTCGTGGCGGGCGAGTTCGCGGCGGGCGTGGGGCCAGGGGTCGAAACCGGGGTGCCGTTCGGTGAGGGCGCCGGCGATCTCGATGAGGTGGTTGACGACCAGGCAGTACACGAGCCGCTCCCAGCCGGCCTGCCGCGTCACGTCCGGCAGCAGTCGGACACCCTCGGCGTCCCGGTACAGCGCCTGCACCGGCAGGCCGTCGGCGTCCACGGCGACCAGGGTGTTCTGCAGGTGGGCCTCGATGACGACGCCGTGCTCGGCGAACGCCGTCAGCGCCGGGGGCACGACCCGGGCCAGGTACGCCGCCCACCAGGCCCCGGGGTCGGCGGCCCGGTCGAGCGGGCTGCCGTCGAAGCCCTCGACGAGACCGGCGGCGAGCAACGGGGTCGCGCCGGGCAGGAGGCGGTCGCCGAAGCCGTCGCGGACGAGGACGGCGAGGGCCTCGAAGGCGAAGTCGGCGGTACGGTAACCGCGGTCGCCGAGCCAGGCCGGGGGCCCGTCGAAGGTCTCCAGGGCGGCGCACACGGCCGCGTCCGTCCTGCGCAGGGAGAGCAGGTCGTGGCGCCACAGCCGGCGGATGTCGTTGGTGATGCGCACGTCCAGGCTGAACTTCAGGAAGAGGTCGTGTCCGGGCGTGTAGAGCGTGCGGATCGCCGCCGTGGGCCAGGCGTCGAAGGCGGTCGTGCCGAGCCGGATCAGCCTGCCGTCCGCGAAGGCTCCGGCGAGCTCCTGCCCGGCCAGGTCGAGCTGCCAGGGGTGGGCCGGGAGCAGGCGGTAGCCGGGCGGGGCCGTGCCGAGGGCGTCGAGGGCCGAGGTGTCGCCCTCCTCGACGACGGCGTCCTCGCGCAGCCCGAGCAGGGCCATCGGGAAACGGGCGTACGCCTCGGGCGCGTACGGCAGCCAGCCGGTGGCGGGGCCGCCGCCGCGCGCCTTGGGGGCCGGGTGATGGGTGTGGCCGGTCAAGAGGGACTGCTCGGAGCGCAGGTAGAGGTCGTCGGGCGGGGTGGCCCGGGCGCGGGCCGCGAGCAGGGCTGCCACGGCGTCCCGGCTGTCCAGCATCTCGGCGGGCAGTTCGTGGTTGGACAGCCCGGTGTGCCGGCGGAGTTCCTCGGTGACGAGCTTGACCAGCTCGGTGTGGCCGACGCGGTGCCAGCCGCCCCCGATCTCGGCCTCCGGTTCTGCGGGCCGCCGCGTTCCGCGTACCCGCAGCAGGCGGTCCCCGCCGGGCAGCCGGTAGACGCGGCGCCCGCCCTGCCGCCGCTCCGGCCGGGCCACTTCCCGCAGCAGGCAGTTCAGCAGGGGCACGGCGGCGTATGCGTCGGCGAGAGCGCCGATCGCCGAGGGGTCGCCGTGGGCCGAATCGTCCTCGGCGGGCGGGGGCATGAGGTCCACGCGTTCCACTCGTCCCTACGGTCCTTCCAGCGCTCCGGGCGGAGATGATCAGTATGCCGGTCGTCGCCATCCCGCTGTGACGCCCTATTCGTACCCGAGGAGCCCGCCCGTGCACCGTCCCCCCTCCGCCGAGACCGAGGTCGCCGACGAGCTGTCCGTCGTACGGCCCGGCCTCGTGGCGCGGTACGAGGCCGAACTGCCCGGCGCCCGGGCGGCCGTGCTGTCCCGGCTGTGGCGCGGTCTCGCCCACGATCCACTGCCCTGGGTCACCCGCCGTGAACAGGGCCGGGACGGCCTGACGCTGTCCCTGCCGGACGGCCGCCGGCTGCACGGCCCGCGGCCGGATCCGTACGCGACCGGCGCGTACGTCACCGTCGTACGGCTCGGCGAGGCGGCGTACGCCGATCCGGCGCGGCTGATGACAGACCTCGCCGTACCGCACTCCGCCTCCTTCGCCGCCGAACTCGGGCACAGCGCCGCCTCGTTGGCGCTGTCGCGAGCGGGGCAGGAGGGCGATCGGGACGACTGGCCGGCGAGTGACTGGGAGTGGGAGCAGCGGATCGTCGACGGGCATCCGTTCCATCCGACGTGCCGGTCCCGGCCCGGCTTCTCGGTGGCCGAGCAGCTGGCCTACGGGCCCGAGCACCGGCCGGTGGTGGAGCTGGGACTGGTGCCGGTGCGGGCGGAGGAGTGCCTCGTGACAGGAGTGTGGCCGGCTGAGCTGCGGGACGGGGGGCGTGTGGTGCTGCCGGTCCACCCGTGGCAGGCGGCGCATGTGCTGAAGCGGGTGTGCGAGGAGCGGCGCGCCGCGCATCCCCTGATGTCCCTGCGGACGCTGGCCCTGCCCGGCGGGCCGCATGTGAAGACCTCGCTGAGCGCCCGGCTGACGTCCTCGGTGCGGGACATCTCCCTGCCCTCGGTGGCGGCTTCCGCGGTGCTGTCGGAGTTCGCCGGGACACCGGCGGCGCGCACGGACGGCCTGCTGCACGTCACCCGCACAATGGGCGCGGCGGCGGCCGGTTCCCCCGACTTCGCGGCCGTCCTGCGGGAGTCGCCGCAGTCGTACGCGGGCAGCGGCGAACGGGTCCTGCCGGTGGCGGCGCTCGCCACGACCGGCCTCGCCCGCTCCCCCGCCTGGCTGGCCGGCTTCGCCCGGCTCGCCCTCACGGTCGGACTGCGGCTGCTGGAGCTGGGCGTCGCCCTGGAGGCACACGGCCAGAACCTCCTGGTGGTCCTCTCGGCGGCGGGCGATCCGCTGCGGCTCGTCTACCGCGACCTGGCCGACATCCGCGTCAGCCCGGCCCGCCTCGCCCGCCACGGCATCACGGTGCCCGAACTGCCCGCCCGTATGGTCACGGACGACGAACGCGCGCTCCGCCGCAAGCTGTTCGGCTCACTCGTGGCGGGTGCGCTGGCCGGCGCGGCCGGATCGGGTCCGGCGCTCGGAGCGGCGCTGGAGACGGCCGTGCGGGATCTGCCGCGCTCCCCGGACCTCGAGGCCCTGTGCGCCGATCCCCTGCCCACGAAGGCGCTGACGCTGATGCGGCTCTCGCCGCGGACACCCGGGGACCAATGGGCGGAACTGCCCAATCCCCTGCGGTGAGCCCCGTTTTGGATCCGGCCGGGGGTGATCAATAGGATCCGGCGATGATCACAAGAACACGGCTGGCGACAGGGGTCTGTGCCCTGCTCGCCGCGCTGACGGCCGGGCTCGCCTTCCCGGCCGGGGCGTCCGCCGGTGAACCCACGGGCCAGGACGCCCCCAAGGTCGACCTCGTCCTCGATGTGAGCGGCTCGATGCGGGCCCGGGACATCGACGGCCAGTCGCGGATGGCCGCCGCGAAGCGGGCGTTCAACGAGGTGCTCGACGCGACGCCCGAGGAGGTCGAACTCGGCATCCGCACCCTCGGCGCGAATTACCCGGGGGACGACCGGAAGACGGGCTGCAAGGACACCGCGCAGCTGTATCCGGTCGGCCCGCTCGACCGCACGGAGGCCAAGGCGGCGGTCGCCACGCTCACCCCGACGGGCTGGACGCCGATCGGCCCGGCCCTGCTGAAGGCGGCCGGCGACCTGGAGGGCGGTGCCGGCTCCAAGCGCATCGTGCTGATCAGCGACGGCGAGGACACCTGCGCGCCGCTCGATCCGTGCGAGGTGGCCCGCGAGATAGCGGCCAAGGGCATCGGCCTGACCATCGACACCCTGGGCCTGGTGCCGACCGCCAAGCTGAGCAGGCAGCTGAGCTGCATCGCCGAGGCCACCGGTGGTACGTACACCTCGGTCGAGCACCAGGATCAACTCACCGATCGGGTCAACCAGTTGGTGGACCGAGCGGCCGATCCGGTGGTGACGCCGATGCCGGCGGAGGGTGCCGGCCGGTGTGCCGGGGCGCCGACGCTGAAGTCGGGCCTGTACACCGACCGGGAGGAGTTCGGGCAGCAGCGCTGGTACCGCGTGGAGGTCCTGCCGGGGCAGGAATTGCGCGTCTCGGTGAGCGTCGCGGCCGACCGGGCCGTGAACCCCGGCTACGGCGTGCTGCTGCGGGCCGTGACGGTGAAGGGCCGCGAGATCGTGCGCGGCGAGGCGGCGGGCAACGGCCGTACGGACGTGATCTCGACCGGGCTGAGGTACCCCGAGCCCGAGCGTGACGACGCCGACGGCGACAAGCCGGCCGCGGAGACCGTGTGCCTGGCCGTCACCCACTCCTTCTCGGCGGCCTCCGGCGTGAAGGCGACGCCCGGTCTGCCGCTGGAGCTGACCGTCGACGTCGTGGACGGCCCGAGCCAGGCGGGCGACGTGGCCGCCTTCGGCCTCGGCCGCGGCTGGTGGCTGCTCGGCGTGCTGATTCTCGCCGGCTTCCTCGCCGGTCTCGTCTGGGGCTGGCTGTCGCGCTGGCGGGTCGCGGTCTGGAGGACCAACTGATGCGGGTGGTACGAGTGCTGAGCGCGGCGTTGCTGACCCTCGGTCTGGCGGCCGCTCCGGCGGCGGCCGACGCCTCGCCGAGTCCGTCGCAGGACGACACGTCGGCCCCCACGCAGGCCGGTACGTCGTTCCGTACGGCGACGGAGATCGAGCAGGGGCAGTCGGCCACGGCGAGCGGCTCCACCGGTGACTACCTGTACTGGTCGTTCCCCGCGGACACCGGGCAGCGCCCCACGGTCAAGGCGACGGTGAAGCTCCCGGAGACGCACGCCTCGCAGACCTGGCAGATCGACGTCTACGACGGTCTGCGCCGCCGTCAGGCGTGCCAGTACGGGGCGCAGACGCGCTCGGCCGCGGCGGACGCCTCGTCCGTGGAGCTGGCCTGCGTGCTGCGCACGGTCCGGTCCTGGTCGGAGCCGTGGGCCGACGACCCGCTGCCCGGCACCTACTACATCCGGCTGACGGCCACCGGCGTCGCCACCGCCGACCTCGGTCTCCCGGTCGGCAGCGAGGTGCGGGTGGACTCCAAGGACATCGGCGGATCCGCGGCGGTGGACGGCTCGCTCGCCGAGCCGCTGGTGCCGGGCATCGCCACCAGGCCCGAGGAGGAGCAGGAGGACGCGGCGGTGCTGGCCGGTCTCGAGCCCGAGGACGGCTGGGCGTCCGGCTGGTGGTCGGACCGGTGGGTGTGGACCGCGGCCGGCGGGATCCTGGCCGCGCTGGCGGGTGTCGGCGGGTACGCGCTGACGCGTGGGGCGGGGCGGCCGTCACGGGTGCCGCCCACCGCCTGACCGGCCCTCAGGAGGCCCGCTCCGTGCGGGCCTTCTGTCATCCCTCGCGCAGCGCCTTGGCCAGTGTGCCTTCGCCGGTCACCCCGACCCGGCCGTCCCGCACGGCCTGGGCCAGACTCACCTCACCGCGGGCGACGGCCGTGCATGTGGCGGTGTCCAGGACCAGCCGGGCGTCCGGCTCCCCGGGGGCGGGCCCGTCGCCGTACACGGGTCCCTCCGCGGCACCGGCATGCAGATGGAACAGGCCCTCCTCCAGGCGGACTTCGACGAGGCCCTCGCCGTTCAGCAGGCGCAGCAGGGGCAGGGCGAACCAGTGCGCCCGTACCGCGTCCGTCGGTCGGCGTTCCCCGAGTCCGGCCTGCCCCCACTCCCCCAGCGCCTGCAGTACGGGCAGCAACTCCCGCCCGCGCCCGGAGAGTTCGTAGACGAAGGCGGCACCGGGCGGCGGCAGCCGGCGCCGGGTGGCCAGACCGTCGCGCTCCATGTCCTTCAGCCGCGAGGCGAGTACGTCGGTACTGACGCCGGGCAGGTCCGCGTGCAGGTCGGTGTAGCGGCGGGGACCGGCGAGGAGCTCCCGGACGATCAGCAGGGTCCAGCGGTCACCCACGGCATCGAGCGCACGGGCGGCGGAGCAGTACTGGTCGTAGCTTCGGCGAGGTGGCATGCGACGCAGTCTAGACAAGTTGTTGGACTTTCCAAGCGGCTACTTGGTAAAACCAAGCAACACAGTCGGCAGAGGGGAAGCGGCGCATGGAGTTCCGGCAGTCGAGCAAGCTCAGCGAGGTCTGTTACGAGATCCGCGGCCCGGTCATCGAGCACGCCAACGCGCTGGAGGAGGCGGGCCACAGCGTGCTGCGCCTGAACACCGGCAATCCCGCGCTCTTCGGGTTCGAGGCGCCTGAGGAGATCATCCAGGACATGATCCGGATGCTGCCGCAGGCGCACGGCTACACCGACTCGCGCGGCATCCTCTCCGCCCGCCGTGCGGTCGCCCAGCGCTATCAGACGCTCGGCCTGGGGGTCGGCGTCGACGACGTCTTCCTCGGCAACGGCGTCTCGGAGCTGGTGTCGATGGCCGTGCAGGCGCTCATCGAGGACGGCGACGAGATCCTGATCCCCGCCCCGGACTTCCCCCTCTGGACGGCGGTGACGACCCTCGCGGGCGGCAAGGCGGTCCACTACCTGTGCGACGAACAGGCCGACTGGTACCCCGACCTCGACGACATGGCGTCGAAGATCACCGACCGTACGAAGGCGGTCGTGATCATCAACCCGAACAACCCCACCGGCGCGGTCTACCCCAAGGAGATCGTCGAGGGCATCCTCGACCTGGCCCGGCGGCACGGCCTCATGGTCTTCGCCGACGAGATCTACGACCAGATCCTCTACGACGACGCCGTGCACCACTCGGCCGCCGCGCTCGCCCCCGACCTGGTGGTCCTCACCTTCTGCGGCCTGTCCAAGACCTATCGTGTGGCGGGCTTCCGCTCCGGCTGGCTGGTGGTCACGGGGCCGCGGCAGCACGCGAAGGACTACCTGGAGGGCCTCACCATGCTGGCCTCCATGCGGCTGTGCGCCAACGCACCCGCGCAGTACGCCATCCAGGCGGCGCTCGGCGGCCGGCAGTCCATCGGCGACCTCACCAGGCCCGGCGGGCGGCTGCTGGAACAGCGGGACGTCGCCTGGCGGATGCTCAACGAGATCCCGGGCGTGACGTGTGTGAAGCCGAAGGGCGCGCTGTACGCCTTCCCGCGCATCGACCCCAGGGTGCACAAGATCCACGACGACGAGCGGTTCGTCCTGGACCTGCTGCTGCGGGAGAAGATCCAGGTGGTCCAGGGCACGGGCTTCAACTGGCCTGCCCCGGACCACTTCCGCATCCTGACCCTGCCGCACGCGGACGACCTGGAGGCGGCGATCGGCCGGATCGGGCGGTTCCTCGGCGGGTACCGCCAGTAGGGGCGCTTGTCAGTGGCGGGTCGTAGCCTTCGAGCAGGTGGGGCCAGTGGCCCAGCCTGTCCGAGGCCGGAGAGGAGCACGCCGTGACCCGACCGCCGACCGCCGCGCAACGGCGTGTCATCGACGCCGCGGATCCCGTGACCGGGCGGCTCCGGGGTACGGAGTCGCAGCTCACGGCACTGGTGAAACGAGGTCTCGCCTTCCGGCACCCCCGGCCACCGCACGATCACTTCCTGACGCCGGAGGGGCATCGCGTGCGGCAGGGCATCACACAGGTGCCCGGCCCGGCCGGGCCCGAGGAGGCCCCCGCCCCGACGGGCGTGTTCGCCGCGCGCGTCGGCGGCGAGGAGGCCGCTCCGGCTGCCGGGCCCGCCCGGCGCCGTGAGGTGCACAGCGCCTGGCAGGGGCTGCTGGAGCTGCGCCGGATGACCAACCCGGGCGGGACCACGGACCGGCCGTGCGGCTGGGAGCGTACGCACCTGGTGCAGGCCGCCGCGCTGGCACTGGAGGCGGCCGGGCACGGTCCGGCGGGGCCGGAGGACGGGGGTTACCGGGTGCGCGAAACCCCGCAGCCGGAGGCGGTCGCCGTGCACGAGCCGGACCACGAGGCGCTGCGGGCCTGCGCGGCCACCCTGGAAGGGGCAGGCTGGCAGGTGAGCGAGCACCGCGAGCCGCGCGGCGGGACCCGGTATCTGCTGGCTTCGCCGCGCCGGGCGTGATGAGCATGCCAAGATCGGTGAATCGTTGTGCAGTGCACGAGTCCTCGAAGGGGAAGCCGTGAGCGAGCCGTTTTCCGTCCCTGTGACCGTCCGTGGGTACGAGACCGACGTACAGGGACACCTCAACCAGGCGGTCTACCTGAACTACGCGGAGCACGCCCGCTGGTCGTTGCTCCGGGCCGCCGGGATCAGCCAGTCCGCCCTCATAGGCAGTGGCGTGGGCCCGGTCGCCCTGGAGACGACCATCCGGTACAAACGCGAGCTGCTCGCGGGCGACGAGGCCGAGGTGACCTGTGCCTTCGAGTGGGGCGGCGGCAAGACGTTCCGGATCGAGCAGAGCGTCCTGAAGGCCGACGGCACGGTGGCCGCGGAGATCACGGCGGTCGGCGGGGTCCTGGACCTCGAGAAGCGCAGGCTGGTCGCCGATCCCGCCGGGGTGTTCAAGAAGCTGGCATCGGATCCGGGCCTGTTCGGTCTCTAGGTGATCAATACGTCTGGGCGGCGTCTCGCCAGATCGTCATGTCCACCATGAGGAAGGCGAGTTCCGGCAGTGCGGTCGACTTCGACTGGATCGCCAGCAGCGCGATGTCCCCTGACGAGTGCTTGACGCAGATCTGGGCGCCGACCGGCGCTGCGGCCAGCGTCCAGCGGCGCTTCTTCGCACCGCCGAGCATGAGCCGGCACTCGTCGAGGGAGACGCCCTTGTCGGTGAACATCTGGACGAACACGCTGGTGTCGCTCTCCAGCGCGCAGCTGGGATCTGCGCAGTCGAAGCGGATGTCCCCCTCGCGGTCGTCCCGGTGGAACGGCTTCGCGAAGCTCAGCGAGCTCTTCGCGTCCAGCCACTGGAGTGGCCTGGCGATCGGCTGCGGCGACTTGGCAGTGCTCGGGGTGGGGCCCTCGGCTTGCGGTGCCCCGCCGCCGGCCGCCGCCGCAGGACCGGTAGCCGAGGGAGACGTCGTCGGCGATGGTGCCCGCGCCGACCGGTCGGACGCGTCCGGGCCGGACGTCGACGGTGCGCCCGCCACCCAGTCGCCGAATCTGTTCCCCGCGTCCGCGACCGTCCATGCCAGGCCCGTCAGCACGAGCGCCCCGGCCGCCACGGCCGCGGTCGTGAGGAGCCCGGTACGCCGTCTTCGTGCCCGCCGCTCCCCCGGCCCGGCCGGCAGCGGCTGAGGCTGCGTGACGACCAGCGGCCGCGGCAGCACCCGGGTGGGGGTGGGAAGGGGGGCCGGGGCCGCCACCTCGGGCCCCATGACGTCCCGCCAGACGGCCGGGCCCGCGCCCGCGTCGGCGTCCGCGCCCAGCCGCTGACGGCACCATTCGACGATCTCGGCCGGGGTGGCCCGCTCCTCCGGGACGGCCGCCAGGCAGCGGGCGAACAGGGGACGGAGCTGTTCGGGCAGCAGGGACAGGTCGGGTTCGTCGTGCACGATCCGGTACAGCACACCGACCGCGGAACCGTCTCCGTACAGCGGCCGGCCCAGGGCCGCGAACGCCGCCGTCTGCCCCAGCGCGAAGATGTCGGTCGCCGCCGTGACCTCGCCCGCGGCCGCCTGCTCGGGGGCCATGAAGTGGGGGGTGCCGACGGTGGAACCGGTCGCGGTGTACGAGGTGAAGTCGGCGGCCAGCGAGATGCCGAAGTCGATCACGCGCGGCCCGTCGGCGGCGAGCAGCACGTTGGACGGCTTGAGGTCCCGGTGCACGATGCCGGCGGCGTGGATGGCCTGGAGCGCCTCGGCCACCCCGGCCATCAGCCACAGCACCGCCGGCACGGGCAGCGGTCCGCGCCGGGCGACGGCGTCGGTCAGGGAGGGACCGGGCACGTACAGCGTGGCCGCCCAGGGCGGTGCGCCGTCCGCGTCGGCGTCGATGAGCTCGGCGGTGTAGGCGCCCCGGACCCGCCGGGCCGCTTCCACCTCCCGGCGGAACCGGCGCCGGAAGGCCGGGTCGTCGGCGAGTTCCGGCCGTACCACTTTGATCGCCACCGGCCGGCCGCCCTGCGTGTGCGACAGGTAGACCCGTCCCATGCCGCCCGCACCGAGCCGGGCGGCGAGGCGGTATCCGGCCACCGCGGGCGGATCGTCGCTCTGCAGTGGCCGGAACATCTCGGTCGCGTGGTTCATCGACCCGTCTCCCCCTCGTCCCCTGATCCCCCGGTCAACAACGAATTGACCGAGGCAGAAGCCTAAGCGGAGTCCCGTGGGATCAGGACGCGGCCGGAGCCTTGGGTGCGCCGGTGAGCTCCTCGCCCGCCTCCATCGGGTGGGTCACGTCGTGGGCTTCGCGGCCGCCCCGGCCCAGGTGGTTGAAGACCACGTTGAGCAGCACCGCCGCGACACAGCCCGTCGAGATGCCCGAGTCGAGGACGATCCGGGCCGTCTCCGGGAACGCGTGGTAGAACTCCGGCGCCGTGATGGGGATGATGCCGACGGCCAGGGAGACGGCCAGGATCAGGACGTTGTTGTCCTGGTCCAGGCCGGCCCGGACCAGGGCCTGGATGCCGCTGGCGGCGACCGAGCCGAACAGGACCACGCCCGCCCCGCCGAGCACCGGGCGCGGTACGACGGCGATCAGCGAGGCCGCCATGGGGCACAGGCCCATCAGCACCAGGAAGCCGCCGCCCGCGGCGACGACGTACCGGCTGCGGATCTTCGTCATGGCGACCAGGCCGATGTTCTGCGCGAAGGCGCTGCACATGAAGCCGTTGAAGAGGGGGCTGACCGCGGAGCCGAGGGTGTCGGCGCGCAGGCCGGCCGCGATGGTCCTCTCGTCGGCCGGGCGGTCGACGATCTCGCCCAGCGCCAGCATGTCGGCCGTCGATTCGGTCATCGACACCACCATCACCACACACATGGAGATGATCGCGGCGAGCTGGAACTGCGGGGCGCCGAAGTGGAACGGGGTGGGGAAGCCGATGACGGCCGCGTCCGTGACGGGACCGAAGTCCGTGGCGCCGAACGGGATCGCGAGAAGCGTGCCGGCGACGAGGCCGAGCAGGACGGCGATCTGCTTGACGAAGCCCGTGGTGAAGCGACGCAGGAGCAGCACGATCAGCAGGGTGACGGCGGCCAGCCCCAGGTTCGTCGCCGAGCCGTGGTCGTGCGCCGCCGGGTCGGGGCCCTGTGCCCAGCCGAAGGCGACCGGGAGCAGGGATATGCCGATCAGGGTGATGACCGTGCCGGTGACCACGGGCGGGAAGAAGCGGATCGCCTTGCAGAAGACGGGGGCCGCCAGGAAGCCCAGCAGTCCGGCGACGATGACCGCGCCGAAGATGACGGGCAGGGCGGCGGACTTGTCCTCGGTGGAGGCGACGATCGCGGTCATCGGGGCGACACCGGCGAAGGTGACGCCGTTGACGAACGGCAGCCGGGCACCGATCTTCCAGATGCCGAGAGTCTGCAGGAAGGTGGCGAGGCCCGCGGTGAACAGGCAGGCGCCGGTGAGGAAGGTCAGGTCGGTGGCGGTGAGGCCGATGGCCGCGCCGACGATCAGGGGTGGGGCGACGACGCCCGCGTACATGGCGGCCACGTGCTGGAGGCCGGTCGTCGCCATCTTGAGCGCGGGGAGTTTCTCGTCAACGGGGTGGTCGGCCACGGCGGCTTCCCTCCGGTCGGTTACACGGCCGCGTCACTGGCGTCCGTGGGTGTCAGGGAGGTGGTGCGGGTGGTCGTGCGGGACCGACATGCGGCGGACGGGGGGCCGTTCCGGGGCGCGCGGGGTCACCCGCCGCCCGGCGAAGGCCCCCCGGGGCCCCCCGCG
>NZ_JBHVCP010000077.1:9724-28667 GCF_042803315.1 Streptomyces sp. NPDC057424 | reverse complement strand
CCGGCATGCCGACGGGCTGCCTCGAGAGGAGCCCGCCTGTCCCCTGTGCCGGCGGATGTCCGGAGGCTCGAGCGGGCGGCCGCCGTGGCCGGCGGGCACGCGGCGGACGCCTTCCTCGCCCCCCGTGCGCCGTCCGGGCCACGCAGGGGGACAGGGTCTGTGCGCTGACGGGGCGGCCGCGTCACGGGTGCTGCTCAGCCGGGTGCACGACCGCCAGCCTGCGACGGTGCCGTCACTTCGACGTGTAGCGGTGCCGGGTCCACAGCGGCAGGACGAACCAGCACAGCAGGTACCAGCCGACCACGCCGGCGACCAGGTAGGGCACGAAGCCGTCGTGCGTCGCCACGCGCAGGATCAGCAGCAGTGAGGCGGTCGTCGTGGCGAGCAGCAGCACGAGGCCGAGCAGGGTGAGCCGGGAGGCCAGCTGCACCGCCTGGGGTTTGACGCGCCGACCGGAGACGAGGCGGTGCAGGGACACCGGGCCGATGAGGGCCCCGGTCGCGCAGGCGCCCAGGACGACCGTCACGAGATAGATCGTCTGGTCGGTGCCGGAGAGATCGTCGTACTTCTCGGTGAACACCACGGTGAGCAGAAAGCCGAACAGGATCTGCACGCCCATCTGCGCCACGCGGACCTCCTGGATGAGCTCCTGCCACATCCGGTCCGCTCTCTCCTCCTCCGTCTCATTGCGCCCCCGGCGCATGACCCCGCCCTCTGCCGCGTCCGACACTGTTCCTCCTGGTGTGTGACCTGAGCCCTCCTTTTTCCCGGGTTCCCCCCAACCAGTCGTCGTCCCAGGGAGCGGGCGGTTTGAGCGATCAGGTGACGGTTACACGGACGGCGCCAGTATTCAGAGCCCGAGGAGGTCGTGGACGCATGTCCGGTACGCAGCTCACCGTGACGCTCAGCGGCGGAGGCGCCGACGACGCGCGAGCGGTCGTCCGCGCCCTGGAAGGCACGTTCGGGGCACCGGACGAGCTTCCCGCCGACGAGAACGCGACGGTGCACATGGCGACCTTCGACGGGGAGACGGAGGCGGGTACCGCCGGCGACGGAGAAGGTTCCGGGCGGCTGTCCGCGCCGGTGACCGTCACCGTCCAGGGCAGCCCGCAGGCCGTGCGGCGGGCGAGCGACACGCTCACCCGGGCCTTCACGGCACGCGACGACGGTACCGCCTCCGGCGACCAGGAGCAGGAGAGGCAGTTGCTCCTGGAGCCGTGAGAGCCGGTTTCACCAGCGGGATTCGACCTGGTCCTTGATGCGCCGGTCGTACAGGTCGCGGATCGCGCCCATCGTCTCGCCGGGCAGCTCCGGGAGGCGGGCGGCGGCCGCGTTGGCCCGGGCCTGCTCGGGCGAGCGCGCGCCGGGGATGACGGTCGTGACGCCGGGCTGCTCGACGATCCAGCGCAGGGCCAGCTGGGCCGGGGTGTATTCCCCGGGCGCGAGCGCGGCGAACTCGGCGGCGGCTTCGACGCCGGTGGCGTAGTCGACGCCGGAGAAGGTCTCGCCCACGTCGAAGGCCTCACCGTGCCGGTTGTAGGCGCGGTGGTCGTTCTCCGGGAAGACGGTGTCCCGGGTGTACTTGCCCGACAGCAGGCCGGAGGCCAGCGGGACGCGCGCGATGATGCCGACGCCCGCCTCACGGGCGGCCGGGAGCACCTCACGCAGGGGCTTCATGCGGAACGGGTTGAGGATGATCTGCACGCTCGCCACGTTCGGCCGGGCGATCGCGGTCAGCGCCTCCTCACAGGTCTCGACGCTGACGCCGTACGCGGCGACGCGCTCCTCCTCGACCAGGGTGTCGAGGGCGTCGAACACCTCGTCCGTGGAGTAGACCGGCGTCGGCGGGCAGTGCAGCTGCACCAGGTCGATGCGGTCGACGCCGAGGTTGCGCCGGGAGCGGTCGTTCCAGGCGCGGAAGTTGCCGAGCACGTAGTTCCCGGGGATCTGGTCGACCCGGCGGCCCATCTTCGTGGCGACCATGACGTGCAGGTCCGGGCGGCCGCTGAGGAACGTGGCGATGGTCTGCTCGCTGCGGCCGTCGCCGTACACGTCGGCGGTGTCGAAGAAGGTCACTCCGGCCTCGGCCGCCGTCTCCAGTACCGCGAGGGCTTCCTTGTCGTCGACGTCTCCCCAGTCGGCACCCAGCTGCCAGGTGCCCAGACCGATGACGGAGGCGTGCTGACCCGACCTGTCGAATGTGCGCTCGTCCATGGGCGTCAGTCTGTCATCCGTCTCGGCGCCGCGCGGAGCGGCGGTTCACCCAAGGGGTCGAGGAGGTTGGTCCCGGGAGGCCAGTGCCCGCGCGTGCACGGTTCGCGCGACCTTCGGCCCCAGCCAGCGCTTGAACCGGCGCAGCGGCTCCAGTTGCCCGGCGGCCCGGTCTAGCCGGTAGTACAGCTGGGGCGGGACGTAGGGCAGCAGGGGTGAGTGGCGCTGGCCGAGCAGGGCGAACATGCGCTCCGGGGGGAGGTGCATGTAGCGGGGCAGGTTCTCGTACCACTGGGCGCTGTAGCGGGCCGCGCTCTGTACGGGCAGCAGGGCCGCCTTGCGTTCCCGCTCGTAGCGGGCGAGGGCCTGTGGGAGCTCCGGGTGTTCGCGCAGCGCGGCGGCCAGGGCGATGGCGTCCTCCAGGGCGAGGGTGGTGCCGGCGCCGATGGAGTAGTGCGTGGTGTGGGCGGCGTCGCCGAGCAGGACCAGGTTGCCGTGGTGCCAGGTGTCGTTCGTGAGGGTGCGGAAGGTCTGCCACGGGGTGCCACCGGGGCGGCCCAGCAGGGGGTGGCCCTCGAGGACGCCGGCGAAGAGCTTCTCCAGCAGGGCGCGGCCGTCGGCCTCGCTCGCCCGGTCGAGTCCGAGCCCGGCCCAGGTCTCGGGCGCGCACTCGACGACACAGGTACTGCGGTCGGGGCCGTAGCCGTAGCCGTAGCACCAGATCCAGCCGTGGGCGGTCTCGACGAAGGCGAAGGTGAAGGCGTCGAAGACCTTGGTGGTGCCGAGCCAGACGAAGTGGTTGCGCCCGGGCGTGAGCTGGGTGCCGAAGTGTGCGGAGCGGTGGGTGCGCAGTTCGCTGCGGACACCGTCGGCCGCCACGATCAGGTCGGCGCCGGAGGGCAGGCCTCCGATGGTGATCTCGCGCTCGTACTCCAGGCGTACCCCGAGGTCGCGGGCGCGGGCGGCAAGGATCTCCAGCAGCCGGTGGCGGCCGATGCCGTGCCCCTGGTCGCCGCTGTGCCGGGTCGTCAGGTTCCGGACGTGGGCGACGCCGTCGCACCACCGGACGGAGCCCGCGTCGAGGAGGACCGCCGACTCGGGGTCATGCTCGTGGAGCCGGTCGAGCAGTCCCTGCCAGTACGTCACGCCCCAGCCGTATGTCGAACCCTCCGGATCGCGTTCGTAAACGGTGATGTCGTGGGACGGGTCCTGCCGCTTGAGCAGGATCGAGAGATACAGACCGGCGGGCCCGCCGCCGACACAGGCGACCTTCACGCACACCCCTGAGAGTTACCGAGAGCTGTCCATTGCGGACGCAGAGTAGCAGCCAGGGGGCATCCCGGGCCGGACCGCCGAATCGCGCCAGTTTCACGGCGTGACGCGCACCACGGGCAGCGGGCCGCACCGGCAGAAACATCCACCGCGGCAGCCTTCACGGGCGGAACTTCCCCCTCCGCGCCCCCGCACAGACCCCTCGCGGCAAGATCATCTTCGTTCAACCTTGCACGACATAAGGGGAATTGCCCTGATCGCAGCCAACCGGCTCGCGTGGATTTCTCCCGGTAGCGAGCGGGCCGATAGGCATGCGGTGGCATCACCCGAACCCACCCAGGAGGTCCGTATGCCGGAACTCAGCCGTCGCAGCGCGCTCACCGCCGCGGCCGTCCTCGCCACGAGCGCGGGGACGTTGTCCGCCCTCACCCCGGCCTCGGCAGCCGGGCACCACGGCTCCCCCGGAAGCTTCGACGAGGTCTACAAGGGCCGCCGGATACAGGGCCGACCGGCCACCGGGTCCGGTCACCACCAGCACCACGGCTCGGGATACGCGGTGTTCGTCGACGGGGTGGAGCTGCACGTGATGCGCAACGCCGACGGCAGCTGGATCAGCGTCGTCAGCCACTACGACCCGGTGGCCACCCCGCGCGCCGCCGCCCGCGCCGCGGTGGACGAGCTGCAGGGCGCGCCCCTGCTGCCCTTCCCCGCCAACTGACCCGCCCCGCACGGCATCTGGAGCACCCGCACATGGCTGTCCGCAAGAACCAGTCCACCCTGACCGCCGACGAGAAGCGGCGTTTCGTCGCCGCGCTGCTGGAGCTGAAGCGCAGCGGCCGCTACGACGAGTTCGTCACCACGCACAACGCGTTCATCGTCTCCGACACCGACAACGGCGAGCGGACCGGGCACCGCTCACCGTCCTTCCTGCCCTGGCACCGAAGATTCCTCCTGGAGTTCGAACGGGCACTGCAGTCGGTGGACGCTTCGGTGTCGCTGCCCTACTGGGACTGGACCGTCGACCGCACACCGCGCGCCTCGCTGTGGGCGCCCGACTTCCTCGGCGGCACCGGGCGGGAGCGGGACGGCCGGGTGACGGACGGGCCGTTCTCCGCGTCCGGCGGCAACTGGCCGATCAACGTGCGGGTCGACGGTCGTACGTTCCTGCGGCGCTCCCTCGGCTCCGGGGTACGGGAGCTGCCGACGCGGGCCGACGTCGAGTCGGTGCTGGCGATGTCCACGTATGACATGGCGCCCTGGAACAGCGGTTCGGACGGCTTCCGCAACCATCTCGAAGGGTGGCGGGGCGTCAACCTCCACAACCGCGTCCACGTCTGGGTCGGCGGACAGATGGCCACCGGGGTCTCCCCCAATGACCCGGTGTTCTGGCTGCACCACGCGTACATAGACAAGCTGTGGGCCGACTGGCAGCGTCGGCATCCCGGCTCCGGCTATCTGCCGGCCGCGAACACGCCGAACGTGATCGACCTGCACGAGACGATGCGTCCGTGGCACGACACGAGCCCGGCGGATCTGCTGGACCACACGCCGCACTACACGTACGACGCCTGATCAGACGGCCGCGCCCGTGCGGCACTCCGGGTGCCCCCAGCCGCTGTCGTTCCTGGCGATGGACTCGCCGGCCGCGTACGAGCGGCCGCACTGGCAGCGGCCGGGGAACTTCGCCTTGATGGTGCGCGAGGAACCCTTCCCGGCAGAACCCTTCCCTCCGGCGGCGGTGCGGGCCGCGCCGCCGCGCGGGCGGGGCCGCGTGGCCTTGGCCGGGGTGTCCGGGGCGGGCGGCGGCTCGGGGGAGCCGAGGCCGCTGCCCGCGGGCTCCTGGACGGTGGCGGCCTGACTGGCGGCGCGGTCGGCGAAGTCGTTGAGCCGGTCGCCGTCGACCTGGTGGGCGGGGACGTAGCGGAACTCGACCGAGCGGCCGTCCAGGAGCTCGTCAATGCGCACGACAAGGTCCTGGTTGGCGACCGGCTTGCCCGCGGAGGTCTTCCAGCCGTTGCGCTTCCAGCCGGGCAGCCAGGTGGTGACGGCCTTCATCGCGTACTGCGAGTCCATCCGGATCTCGAGCGGCACGTCCGGGTCGGTCGCCGCCAGCAGGCGCTCCAGCGCGGTGAGTTCGGCCACGTTGTTGGTGGCCTTGCCGAGCGGCCCCGCCTCCCACCGCTCCGGTGTCTCAGAAGCGTCGGCGACCACCCAGGCCCAGCCCGCGGGCCCGGGATTTCCCTTCGAAGCCCCGTCACACGCGGCCACAACACGTTCACGCATGCGCTCGATCATGCCATGGCCGCTGGGGCCGTCCGGCCGGGAGGTCCGGGTGCCTACGCCACGTCGGTCAGCTTCGGCATGTCTCCCTCGGTCTTCGTGATGTCGATCACCGAGAAGATCGCGCCCTGCGGGTCGCTGATCACCGCGAACCGGCCGAACGGGGTGGTCATCGGACCGAACCTCAGCACGCCGCCGAGCTTGGCGGCCTTCGCCACGGCCTCGTCGCAGTCCTCCACGGCGAAGTACACGTTGATGTACGGCGGCACCTCGGGCGTGAACTCCTCCGTCATCTTCATCCGGCCCAGCACGGTGCGCTCGCCGAGGTCGTAGATCCGGAAGTCCATCTCGTCCTCCATGTCCCGCTGCCGGTAGGAGAAGACGGCGGGGAAGAACGCGTCGGACTTCTCCGGCTCGCGGGTGAAGACCTCCGCCCAGGTGTAGGCGCCGGGCTCGGCCATCGCCTGGAAGCCCTCATGGGTACCCGCCTGCCATAGGCCGAAGACGACACCGCCGGGGTCGCGGGCCAGGCACATGGTGCCGAAGTCGGCGACCTGCATGGGTTCCATCAGCACCTCGCCGCCGTGGTCACGGATCCGGGCGGCGGTGGCGGCGGCGTCCTGGGACGCGAAGTAGAGGCACCACTGCGACAGGCCCTCCTGGCCGGGCATGGGCGGGACGACGGCGGCGACCGCCTTGCCGTTCGCGTAGGCCTCCGTGTAGTTGCCGAACTCCGTCGACGCCTCGGCGAAGGTCCAGCCGAGGACCTCCCCGTAGAAGCTCTTGGCCCCTTCGAGGTCGCTGAACATCGCGTCGGCCCAGCACGGGGTTCCTTCAGGTTGCACGGCCATGGCTACGACCCTCTCCTCATGGGTGGAATCGTCCGTTTCCTCACGCTAGTCACCCAGGGGCCCACTCGCGCGTCGAGTGGGCGTTCGGAGGTCGTACGTCTTCCCCCCGGCGCCCGGCTGTGCTTGCCTGGGGGCCGTTTCGGTGGCCGGGGTGGGAGTTGCCGTATGCGCAAGCCGTGGGTCGTGGGTGTACTGCTGGCGGGGGTGCTGCTCGGCGCGTGCGGAGATCCCGCGTCCGCGCCCGAGGACCCGGCGCCGGCCGCGCCCCGCGCGTCGGCCACCACCCACCAGCGTGCGCCCGCCTCCCCCGGTCCGGCACCGGGGAAGGCACCCAGGGTGCTGTACCTCGGCGACTCGCTGGCGATGGAGGGGCAGAAGGTCCTGGGCCAGGAGTTACGCCGGGAGCTGAAGGCGCGGTACACCGGCGCCCCGTACTCCGGCACCACCCTGTGCGACTACCTGGAGGGCACGGCCGACCGGTCCCTGGTGCCGGCCGCGGACAAGGCCGCCGCACTGGTGCGCAGGCTGCGGCCCGACTTCGTGGTCCTGCAGTTCTGGGGGAACTCCTGGGGCTACACGCCGTGCATGGACGGCATCACCTACGACGCGTCACCCGCCCGGTACTTCGGCCGCTACGAGGCCGACGCGCGCCGCCTCACGGAGCAGATCACCGCGGCCGGAAGCGGCAGCCGCCCGAGGGTCGTCTGGGTGTCCCAGGGCCCCGACCCGATCACCCCCGACCGGGTCCGCCGCGTCAACGCGCTCTACGAGAAGCGGGCCGCCGCCTCGGGCGACCTCGTGGCGGACGCCGGGAAGGCGGTGAGCCCGGCCTCCGGCCGCTACACGTGGGCGCAGTACCTGCCGTGCACGGCCTACGAGCGTGCCCACCCCGGCTTCTGCACGCAGCCCGGCCGCGACCGCACCGCCCTGCACCGCGACGACGACTATCTGCACTTCTGCCTGGCCCCCACCACCACCAAGCCGAAGCCCTGCCCGGTCCGCTCCCCCGGGATCCTGCGCATCGCCCAAGAGATCACCAAAACCATTCGACAGGCGGCGCGTTGACCCCCCTGAACGGGCACCATGTGCGCCGAGCGGGTGCATGAGGACGAGCTGGACGTCGACGACTCGCTCGTCGGTCGGCCGATCGCGGAGCAGTTCCCGCAGGGGGCCGGTCTGGCCCTGCGGCGACCGGAGTCCTCCGGGACGGAGAACGCCGTGTTCCGCCTCGGCGCGGACAAGATCGTACGGCTTCCCCGGCATCCCCGCGCCGTGGAGGCCATCGCGCGCACGAGCTGTGCCGGCTGCCCCGGCTGGGCCCCGGGCTGCCCGCCGCCTCACCCGAACCCCTGGGCAGGGGCTAACCCGGCAACGAGTTCCCGTGGCCCTGGTCGGTCTGCACCTGGCTGGACGGCCGCAACCCGGTGCCCGGCAGGCTCGAGGAGCCCCGGCATGTGATCGGGGAGATCCTGGCGGAGCCGGCGTGGGGGGCGGAGACGGCGCTCCGTCCCCGCGGGGGGCGTCACTCGCCCGCGTACGCCTTCTCCAGGGCGGCGATGTCGAACTTGCTCATCGCCATGAACGCCTGGGTCACCCGCGCGGCCTTCGCGGGGTCCGGGTCGGTGATCATCTCGTCGAGCCGGTCCGGGACGACCTGCCAGGACACGCCGAACCTGTCCTTGAGCCAGCCGCAGGGGCCGGGCTCGCCGCCGTTCTCGGTGAGCCTGGTCCAGTAGTAGTCGATCTCCTCCTGGTTCTCGCAGAAGATCATGAAGGAAGTGGCCTCGGTGAACTTGAACTGGGGGCCGCCGTTGAGCCCGAGGAACCGGTGCCCGTTGGCCGTGAACTCGACGGTCATCACGCTGCCGGCGGCCTGGAGCGCCCCCTCGGGGTAGCGCGCGATCTTGCCGATGCTGGAGTTCTTGAAGATCGAGACGTAGTGGTGCGCGGCCTCCTCGGCCTCGCCGTCGAACCAGAGACACGTGGTGAAACCGTCGGTGGTCATGAGTCCTCCTGGAGGCGTGGAACGCTGTCACCACTGTCGACCGCTCCTCGCTCCGGAACTCATCGGCCGGGGGCCCGGAAAACCAGATGGCCGCTACACCGTTCGGAACTAGCATCGCGGTCATGACGTCCACGCCCGCCGACAGCGGCATCCGTCCCTTCCGTATCGACGTACCGCAGAGCGACCTCGACGACCTCCACGAGCGCCTCGACCGGACCCGGTGGCCCGACGAGCTGCCCGGCGTGGGCTGGACGTACGGCGTTCCGTCGGGCTACCTGCGCGAGCTGGTGCGGTACTGGCGACACGCGTACGACTGGCGGACCGCGGAGGCGCGGCTGAACGCGTGGCCGCAGTTCATCACCGAGATCGACGGCGCGCAGGTGCACTTCGCGCACATCCGCTCCCCCGAGCCCGACGCCACCCCGCTTCTCGTCACGCACGGATGGCCGGGGTCGATCGTCGAATTCGCCGACATCGTGGGGCCGCTGACGGACCCGGCCACCCACGGCGGGGACCCGGCCGACGCCTTCCACGTCGTGCTGCCGAGCATTCCCGGCTTCGGGTTCTCCGGTCCCACCCGGGAGACCGGCTGGGAGGCACGCCGGATCGCCGACGCGTGGGCCGAGCTGATGACACGCCTCGGCTACGAGAGGTTCGGCGCCCAGGGCGGCGACTGGGGTGCGGCCATCTCCCGCGAACTGGGCCGCGTCCATCCCGGCCGGGTCGTCGGCATCCACCTCAATCTGCTGCCCGGGGCGCAGGCGGCCGTCGAGCCGACCGCCGAGGAGCTGGAGGCGCTGAGCCCCGCGGAGCGGGAGCGCACGCTCACCTCATGGCGGCGGTGGGCGCGGTGGTCGCGCGACGGCACGGGCTACTTCCACGTGCAGTCCACCCGGCCACAGACCCTGTCCTACGCGCTCACGGACTCCCCGGTGGGACAACTCGCCTGGATCGTCGAGAAGTTCCAGGGGTGGTCGGACTGTGCAGAGCTGCCCGAGGAGGCCGTCGACCGGGACCTGATGCTCACGAACGTGATGCTGTACTGGCTGACGGGCACGGCCGGTTCGTCGGCCCGGGTCTACTACGAGCGCGCCCACGCCCGGGGCGAGAGGACCGCGGCCCCGCAGGAGCCCTCCACCGCGCCGACCGCGGTGGCGTCCTTCTTCGGCGACCCCCAGATCCCGCTTCGCCACAAGGCGGAGCGGACGGAGAACATCGTCCGCTGGACGGAGTTCGACCGCGGCGGGCACTTCGCGGCGATGGAGAAGCCGGAGCTGCTGGCCGGTGACGTGCGGGCGTTCTTCCGCCAGTTGCGCGAGAAGGGCTGAGTCTTCGGGCTCCGCCGGTAGCGGATCTGCCGAGGGCAGAGAAACCGTTCACGGCCATCGTCCGAGGCCAAGAGTGGAGTCGACGGCACATCCCCGACCTGTCGCGGTCCCCGTCGCCGCGACGAGGAGAACCGATGACTCCACTCACCGCACTCACCCCGCGGGCGGAGGAGGGCGACACCCCTCCGACCCGGTTCGACGACCACCTGGCCGCCCAGCTGCTCGCGCAGCGCATCGTGCTCCTGGGCACCCAGGTCGACGAGGTCTCGGCGAACCGGGTCTGCTCCCAGCTGCTCATCCTGTCCGCGGAGGACGCGCACACCGACATCAGCCTGTACATCAACAGCCCGGGCGGTGCGGTGCACGCGGGCCTCGCCATCCACGACACGATGCGGCTGATCCCGAACGACGTCTCCACGCTGGCCATGGGCTTCGCGGCCAGCATGGGCCAGTTCCTCCTGAGCGTCGGCGCGCCGGGCAAGCGCTACGCCCTTCCGAACGCGCGCATCATGATGCACCAGCCGTCGGCGGGAATCGGGGGCACCACCGCCGACATCGAGATCCAGGCGGAGAACCTGGAGTTCACCAAGCGGACCATCGAGCGGATCACCGCCGAGCACACCGGCCAGAGCCCGGAGACCATCTCCCGGGACGGTGACCGGGACCGCTGGTTCACGGCCGAGGAGGCCAGGGAGTACGGCATGGTGGACCGGGTCGTGGAGTCCCTCGCGGACATCCGCCCGGCGGCCACCCGGCGCAGGATGGGGCTGCAGTGATGGGTACGTACACGATTCCGAACGTCGTCGAGCGCACCCCGCAGGGCGAGCGGTCCTACGACGTGTTCAGCCGGCTGCTGTCCGAGCGGATCATCTTCCTCGGCACCGAGATCGATGACGGCGTCGCCAACGTCGTCATCGCCCAGCTCCTCCACCTGGAGTCGTCGTCCCCGGAGAGCGAGATCGCGATCTACCTCAACTCCCCGGGCGGCTCGTTCACTTCACTCATGGCCATCTACGACACCATGACGTTCGTGCAGGCGCCGATCTCCACGTTCTGCGTCGGGCAGGCGGCCTCCACGGCGGCCGTCCTGCTGGCCGGCGGGGATCCCGGGCGGCGGTTCGTGCTGGAGCACTCACGGGTGCTCCTCGGACAGCCGGCCGCCGGCGGGCAGCGCGGCATGGTGTCGGACCTCGCGCTCCAGGCCAAGGAGATGGTGCGGATCCGCTCCCAGGTGGAGGAGGTGCTGGCGCGGCACACCCACCACGACGTGGCGGCCCTGCGGGCCGACATGGACCGCGACAAGGTGTTCACCGCGCAGGAGGCGGTGGGCTACGGACTGGCCGACGAAGTGCTCGGCCGGCGCCTCGTGAGGGTCTGAGGCGCCGGCCGACACAGCTCAGGCGGCCAGGCACATTCCGTCGTGCGACGAGGTGGACAGCCCGCGGCGGCTGCCGCCCGCGTGGCGCGACGTGACGCGGGTCAGTTCGCCCTGCGCCCTCGTCAGCAGGTCGCCGAGGTTCAGCCCGAGGGCGTGGGCGGCGGCCGCGAGGACCTCCGAGGAGGCCTCCTTGCGGCCGCGCTCCACCTCCGAGAGGTAGGGCATGGAGATCCGCGCCTGGTCGGCGACGTCCTTCAACGTGCGCTCCTGTGCGAGGCGTTCACGGCGCAGGACGTCGCCGACCAGGTCCCGCCACAGCGGCTCCTTCCCGGCGGGGGCCGGAGGCGCCTGGCGCGGTGGTGCTCCGGCGGGGCGCGCGGCGTGCGGGCGCAGCGGGATGACGCGGGCTTCGTTCGGCAGGTGGTTGCTCACCTCTCCAGCCTAGGAATTCCGGCCGCCGGGGGAAGGGCCCGGCGTTCCGCCCTGGGTGGAATCACCGCGACCACGGCACTGAGGGGAACATTCCCCCATTTTCATCCAGGGAAAATCGGAGAGCATGGTGCGCGTCAAGCCGGGTACCCGCAACTCGGGAGTACCTATGCAGCTGTCCGCCGCGACGTTCGGGAGAGGTAATGGAGACCGCCGTGATCCGGTCGAAGGCACAGGTCGTCGAAGAGAACGCCGAGGCCAGCGCGGGTGACGGAGCACTGCCGGGCGTCGTGGACCCCCGGTCCGTGGCCCCGCGGGACGCGAGGGAGCTGTCCCGCCAGTTCTTCCAGCGCCTGACGGAACTCGAAGAGGGCACGCACGAGTACCAGTACGCGCGCAACACCCTGATCGAGATGAACATGTCGCTCGTACGTTTCGCGGCCGGCCGGTTCCGCGGCCGCGGTGACGACATGGAGGACATCGTCCAGACCGGCATGATCGGCCTGATCAAGGCCATCGACCGGTTCGAGCTCTCGCGCGAGGTCGAGTTCACCTCCTTCGCGCTGCCGTACATCGTCGGCGAGATCAAGCGCTTCTTCCGGGACACGACCTGGGCGGTGCACGTGCCGCGGCGGCTGCAGGAGCTGCGCGTGGAGCTGGCCAAGGCCCGTGAGGAGCTCGCGAGCCGACTGGACCGCGAGCCGACGGTCGCCGAGCTGGCCACGCTGATGAACATCTCCGAACGCCAGGTCGTGGAGGGGCAGATCGCGGCGAACGGGTACAACTCGTCGTCGCTGGACGCCGCGCTCACCGGCGACGGTCCGGAGAGCGGCGAGGCGGTCCTGGCCGACTTCATCGGCGTGGAGGAGGACGGGCTGCGGCTCGTCGAGGACTTCCACTCGCTCGCCCCGCTCATGGCGGAGCTCAGCGAGCGCGACCGGCAGATCATCCACATGCGGTTCGTGGAGGAGGCCACCCAGGCGGAGATCGGTGAGCGGCTCGGCTGCTCGCAGATGCACGTCTCCCGTCTGATCAAGCGGATCATCACACGGCTGCGCGAGGGCATGCTGGGCGAGCTGGGCTGCGCCTGACAACGTCGTCCGACCAGCGGGTGCCGTCCCCCACGCGGGAGTGGGGCGGCACCCGCGACCGTGTCGGGTGCCCTCTCGCCAAGAGAGACGGACTCACAGGAAGACCAGGCCACCGAGAAGAAGCGGAACCACTCGCACCGTCCGGGTGACGCATCTCACCCGGACGGTTCACCCCTGTGCTGTCTCGGAGAGGGGCAGCACGGCCCGCACCCGCTTGCCCACCGGCACCCGCTCCACGCTGACCTGCTCCGCGAGCGCGTGGACGATCTCCAGGCCGTGCCGGCCGATGCGCTCGGGATTACGGGGGAAGATCCGGGGCAGCGCGGAACTGCTGTCGTACACGGACACCGTCACCGCGGTGTCGGTGCCGACGAGCTCCAGGATGTACGGTCCGTTGCTGTGCCGGTCGGCATTGGTGACCAGCTCGCTCACCACCAGCAGCACGGCGCCGTCGAGTCGCTCGTCGATCCGCGCGCACCACTCGGTCCTGAGCTGCTCGAGGAAGAGCGCGGCGAAAGACCGCGCCTCGGCGATGCAGCCCTGCTCGCCGGTGTAGTGTGCCGCCCGCCTCAGCGGTTCCACGGGCACGTCGAAACCAGTCGGTATCACTGCCCCGTCCAGGTGGTCGATCATTCTTTTCTCTCTGGGAAAGCCGGACTGGCCGGACGCTCTGCACCAGTGCTCGTACCCCGAGCCGGGCTTCGCAGTCCTGACAGATGCTCGCTCGTCCGGGGCCCGGGGCATTGTCCCCCGTTCGCGGGGCACTCGGAAGGAATCAGGGCCGGCCGAAGGCGGCCGGGCCGGATCGCCGGAGGTGCGCGGTGGCCTGGTGGACATGGCTGATCATGGTGATCGCGGCGCTCGGCGCCATCGCGGTGGTGACGCTCGCCGTGCAGGCGGGCCGGCGGTCGGGGACCGTCATCGCGGTCCGGCGCCGCCCCGGCGGAAAGGGCATGCGATGAACGAGCTGCTGGCCGCCCGGAGCCTGACGACCCTGCCGGTGGTCACCCTGGGCGGTGAGGCCGTCGCTCAGGTCAAGGACACCGTTTTCGACACCGTCGCCGGGCGGATCACCGGTTTCACGCTCAGCGGCCGGGGTCTGCTGTCGGGGCCGAGGAAGCAGAGCCTGCCCTGGTCGGCGGTGCACGCCCTCGGGCCGCACGCGGTCATGATCCGCGACGCCCTCGCGCTGCAGGACACGTCCGTCGTGGTGGCCCGCCGCGAAGCCCAGCAGGGGCGGGTGCTGCACGCGAAGGTGCTCACCGACGAGGGCGCCGAGGTCGGCACGGTGCTCGACGTGATCGTCGAGGGCGGAACCAGCGGCCGGGTGGTGGGATTCCGGATCGCCGCGGGCAAGGCGCTGATACAGGGCTCCAGACGCCGCCGGCACCGGGTGTACGTGCCACGCGGCGAGACACTCGCGGTCTCCGGCCGGGCTCTGGTCATCCCCGCGGACGCCACCCGCTACGTCGCCGACGACCTGCCGGCCTTCGTCGCCCAGGTCAGCGCCTTCCGGGCCGGGCGGGAGGGGACGGCGTCATGATGCTGTTCTCCGAGGCGCGGGGCCTGCCGGTGCTGACCCTGGCCGAGGCCGAAGAGGTCGGCGTCCTGAGGGCGCTGACGGTCGACGTCGTGTCCGGTGTGGTCACCCACGTCCGGGTGCGCGGCCGGCACTCGCGCAAGGAGACCGCGCTGGCCTGGGGTGCCCTGCACGCCATCGGCCCGGACGCGGTGCTGGTCCGCACGACCGCCGGACCGGCCGAGGTGCCGCCGCACCACGAGCTGCCGGGCCTCAGGATCCTCACCGAGACGGGCGACGAGCTCGGCACGGTCCAGGACGTGGCGTTCGAACCGGAGACGGGCCGGGTCGAGGCGGTCGTCACCGCGCACGGCGACCTGCCGGCCGACCGGCTGCTCGGGCTCGGTGACTACGCCCTGGTGGTCCGCGCCGCTTGAACCGGCCGGGTCAGGAGGCCGGAGGCTGCTCCGTCGCGCCGCCGCCGGTGTCGCTCCCGGTGTTGCCGTCGGGCGGAGGCTCCTGGGTGTCGGCCGAGGGCGGCTCATTCGTCGTCGGCCCCGTCGTGTCCGTGTCAGAGGTCGGCGGTTCGCTCGTGGGCGGTCGCGACGACGTCGGGTCGGACGGTGCCGTGGGTGTGGTGACGCTCGCCGACGGAGAGGGCTCGTCCGGCTTCTGGGTCTTGTGGTCCTTCTTGCCCGTGTCGCCCTTCTGGCGCTCGAACCACTCACCGTCGGGTTCGCACATGACGAATTCGTCGACCGGCTCCGGCGCGGGCGTCACCATGACGACGTTCGAGGCCTTGTACCCCGGCCACGCGTCGCCGGTCGTCTTCGGCGCACTCTGCTGGGCGACCGGCGGGGACAGCGGGTTGCCGCAGGCGCAGCGCACCCGGGGCACGCCGCGGTCGTCGACCAGGACGGCTGTACGGGCCTCGAGGACGGCCTGGTAGCTGGTGGGAGCGCCGTCCTTGTAGCCGTGGTTGGTGACGCGGGTGTCCATGCGGAGTTGCACGGGGGTGAGCGAGCGCAGGTAGGAGGGGACCTCGGACGGCTGGATCCGGGCGACCGAGGCGAACGCGCGCTGCTTGTCCGGGGCGTCCTCGAAGTACTTGATCTGCTTCTCCACGTCACAGCTGGCGACGTTGCGGGTGCCGCCGTACAGGCCGGGCGCGTCGCCCTTGACGCCTCGGACGGCGTTCTGCGGCGCCGACTCGGTGGCCCCCGAGGGCGAGATCGGTGAGGCGGAGCTCTTCTCCTCGACCGTCGACTCGGTGAATGCGTCCGGGCCCGTGTCGGCCGCGGGCTGGAGGAAGACCTCGCCGCTGGACGTGCTGGTACCGCCGTCGGACGCACCGGTGCCGCCGTTGTCGGGCCGGGAGAGCACCACGGCCAGGACCACGGCGGCCACCACGGCGGTGGCGATGATCGCGACACGGGGCACGGATCCCCACCACGGTCGGCGGGGCTCCGGCTCCTTGCCGCCTCCTCCGCTCGGCGGCTCGGAGGGCGGGCCGCCGCCCGAGGGCGGCTGGGAGGGACCCGACAGCGGGCCCGAGGGAGGTCCTGTGGGGCGGCCGGACGACGGCGGATCGACGCTCACGAGTCCTTCTTCCCACGTGGGTTCTCTACGGCCTCGCACAACAAAGATGTCTTGTTCCGGTATAGGCCGCTTTTCCACTACATGTTCATTGTGTGCCCCGGCCCCGTGCGCCCCGCAAGCCGACGCGGACGGACCTCTCCGGCAGGCGCCCGGCGCGGGGGCTGCTTAGCGTGGCAGCGTGAGTTCGCGCACCCCCTCCGGCCAGGCACGCACCTCCGGCGAGCGGGCCGCCGCCCCCCACGGCTGGGCGCACGCCCTCGTCACGGTGCTCGGCGGGCTGCTCGCCATGGCGGTGGTGGCCGCCCTGGGCCTGTGGGCGGCCGGGGCAGCGGACCTTCCCGACGGTGCCTTCGCCCCCGTCGTCGCGGCCACCATGGTCACCGCGGTCGGCGGCACGGTGAAGCTCGCCGGAAGCGCCGGCGACCTCGCCGACACCCAGGCGGGCCTGACGGTGATTCCGCTGTCCGTCACGCTTTCCGGGGCACTGGTGATCGCCTGGGGGTTCCTGCGGCCGCTGCGGCACCGCGCGGTCGCCGGTGCCGCGGAGCTGGCCGGCTGGGCCGGACGGGTGGCGGCTCTGTGGCTGCCGGCGCTGATCGGCCTGACGCTCGCCGCCCGCCACACCTTCGACATCTCCCTCGGGGACGACACGCTCGGTGAGCTCGGCGACCTGTTCGGCGCATCACCGGAGATCGGCTTCACCACCGACGTTCCGCTGTCCGTGTTCCTCGGGGTGGTCTGGCTGGCCGGTGTTCTGGTGCTGGCGCTGCTGGTGTCGCGCGGGGCCCCGTTGCCCGCGGGGCTGCTGCGCTTCCAGGCGTCGGTGCGGCCGGCCGCGTACGCGATGGTCGCACTGCTGCTGGCCTGCGTCGTCATCGGCGTGGTGGTCGGCCTGGTCGTCGCGGCGACGAAGGGACACGCGCGGGAGACGTTCGCGGTGATCCTGCTCGGCATGCCCAATCTGGTGTGGCTGGCGCTGACGATCGGACTCGGCGCCACCTGGAACGGCAAGGTGGAGGGGCCGTTCGGGCTGCCCATGCCGCATGTGCTCGACGAGGTGCTGCGCGCCCCGGGCATCTCCGAGCTGAATCTGCGGACCCTCTCCGAGCACGACGGCCGGGTGTGGTGGCTGCTGGTCGTCGACGTCGTGCTGCTGCTGGCCGCCGCGTTCGTGATGGCGGCCCGGTCACCGGCCCGGGTGCGGGCCTGGCAGCACGCCGTGCACATGGCGGTGGCCCTCGTGCTCACGGTGTTCATGATCTGCCTCGTCGGGCGCCTCTCCGCGCACTACGGCCTGTCCGTGCTCGGCATCGGCGATCTGGGCGGCGGCCTCGGGGGCGAGCTGTTCCTGAGACCCAAGCTGTGGGGTGCCGTCGGCCTGGCCGTCCCCTGGGGGCTGCTGACCGGGTTCGCCGGGGCACTGCTGGCCCGCCACGTACGGCGGCGCGGCGAGGTCCGCTCCGGCAGTGGGAGCTGACGCCGCGCTCTACGTCCTCTGCACGAAGACCGGTTCGGCCCAGCGTGGCGGCGGCTTGGGCAGCTCCTCCCCCGTGCCCGGAAGCTGCCGGTCCACCCGCGTGGGCGATCGGGTGGCCCCGGTCCCGCCTCCGGTCGTCGCGGCCCGCAGTGCGGCGACGAAGGCGAGGCAGGACGGGTACCGGTCGTCGGGGCTCTTGGCGAGGGCCTGGGCGAAGACGGCGTCGACCCTCGGGTCGAGGTCGGGCCGGTCCTCGGTCAACGGCGGCGGTTCGTCGTACTGATGGGCCCAGAGCAGGGCCATGTCGTCGTCGCGGAGGAAGGGCGGATGGCCGGCCAGGGTCTCGAAGACGACGCAGGCGAACCCGTACACGTCGCAGCGCGCGTCGACCGGCTTGCCGGAGATCTGCTCGGGGGCGACGTAGTCGAGCGTGCCGACGAACTGGCCGACCGTGGTGAAGCCGGTCAGCGACAGCGACTTCTTCGTCAGGCCGAAGTCGGTGAGGTAGACGTGCTCGGGGTGGTCGCTGTCGGTGCCGCGGGACACCAGGATGTTGCCGGGCTTGACGTCCCGGTGGACCAGTCCGTTGTCATGCGCCGCGTCGAGCGCGGAGGCGAGTTGGGCGGCGACGCGCAGGGCGGTGACGGGCGGCATCGGTCCCTCGCGGTCGAGGACGTGCCGCAGGTCGCTGCCGGCGACGTACCGCATGGCGATGTACAGCACGCCATCCGTCTCACCCGCCTCGAACACCGGCACGATGTGCGGGTGGTCGATCGCTGCGGCGGCCCGGGACTCGTGGGTGAAGCGGCGTCGGAAGGTGTCGTTCCGGGCGAGTTCCGGGGCGAGCAGTTTCAGGGCGACGGTACGTTCCAGGCGCAGGTCGCGGGCCCGGTAGACGACGGCCATGCCGCCGCGCCCGATCTCCTGCTCGATCCGGTACCCGGCGATCTGCTGCCCGACCAGTTCGGAGGGCCGCCCCGAGAACAGGCTCGTCTCGCGGTTCAACGGCTGTCTCCCTCGGGTGAGACGACCCGGGTGGGCTCAGGCCCCACGACCCGCGTGGGGGGCGCCGCGACCGGCCGATCGGCCTCGTCCTCGCCCTCGCGCTCCTCGGGGGACACGAGGCGTGTGGGTTCGGGGACGTCAGCGGACACGGCCTCCGTGGGCTCCGGAGCGTCAGCGGATACGGCCCTCGTCGGCTCGGGAGCCTCGGGAGCCACGACTCGGGTGGGGCCGGGAGCGTCCGGAGCCACCACCCGCGTGGGCTCGGGACCGTCGGAAGCCACGACTCGCGTGGGCTCGGGTGCCTCGGCAGACCCCACCCGCGTGGGCTCGGGGGCGTCCGGGCCCACCACGCGGGCCGGCTCCGGAGCCCCCGCAGGCACAGCCCCCACCGGCCCGGGCGCATCCGAAGACACCACCCTCGTCGGCTCCGGAGCCCCGGCAGGCCCCACCCGCGTGGGCTCGGGGGCGTCCGGGCCCACCACGCGGGCCGGCTCCGGA
>NZ_JBHVCP010000077.1:0-9624 GCF_042803315.1 Streptomyces sp. NPDC057424 | reverse complement strand
CAGGCACAGCCCCCACCGGCCCGGGCGCATCCGAAGACACCACCCTCGTCGGCTCGGGTGCCTCGGCACGCACAGCCCCCGCCGCCCCGGGCGCATCCGAGGACACCACCCTCGTCGGCTCCGGAGCCCCGGCACGCGAAGTCCCTTTCGGCTCCGGGGCCTCAGGCGGAACCACCCCCGACGGCCCGGGTGCCTCGGGCGGGGCCACTCGCGTCGGCCCGGCGGGTGCGCTCTGGGCTGGTGGATGCGGGTCGGCCGGACGAGCCGCCTTCTCCGCGCGGGGCGGCTCGATGGGGCCCTCGGGCGGCGCGGCCCGCGTAGGGGGATGCACGGACGCCCCGGCCGGGCGGGGCGCCGGTGCGGCCGCGGGCGTCTCGTCCGTCGCGTACGTGGTCATCCGGGTGCCGTCGGCGTACACCCAGTGCCCGTGGGCGGAGTCGTAGAGCCACACGGATTCGCCGTCGACGACGACGCCGATCCGCACGCCGTGGGTGCGGGCGCGGAACGCCTCCCGGTCGAGGCCGCCCGTGAGGTCCTCCACCGCGGAGCGGTAGCGCGCCAGCGCTTCCTGCGTCCGGCCCAGCAGCGGCCGCGGATCGGCGGCACGGGTGAGGGGGCCGTCCGCTGCGGGCGGATCCAGTGGTACGGCGACCAGGCGGCGGCCGTCGACCCAGGCCGACCAGCCGTTGAAGCACAGCACGTGGCCCCAGTCGCCCTGCCGCTCCAGCAGCTGCACCGGCAGCAGGGGGTCGAGGTCCACGGTGGGCCGGGCCGGGTCGGGGGCCTCCCAGGCGGGCATCCCGTGCTGCGGGACGACGTGCGTGGGCCGGAAGCCGGGGGTCGTCATCGGCGCTCCCTACTTCCGCATGACGGCCGGTTCGTGCCGGCGCAGCAGCCGGGACACGAGGAAGCCGAAGAGCACCGACAGCACGACCAGCATTCCGACGTCGAGCAGCCACGTGCCCGCCGAGTGCTCGAAGAGCGGGTCCTTCGTCAGGTCGTCGGGCACGATCCGGGCCAGCCCGACGGTGCCGGCCATCGCGGCCAGCGCCCAGCGCGCCGGCACCAGCCAGCCCAACTGCTCGAGCCCGGGGGTATCGGCCAGCTTCAGCAGGGCGCCGCAGAAGACGACCTGGACGATGGCGATGAGCACGAGCAGCGGCATCGTCACCTCTTCCTTGCGCACCAGCGCGGAGACGAGCAGGCCGAGCATCATCGCGGTGAACGCCAGCAGGGCGACCGCGACCGTGATCTCCACCAGGGGCGGCATCAGCACGCCTTCGCCGCCCGGTGCGTTGAGGTCGACGCCGAGCAGGGCGACCAGGGTCAGCACCACCGCCTGGAGCACGGTGATGACACCCAGGACGACGACCTTGGACATCAGGTACGCCGATCTGGACAGGCCCACCGCCCGTTCCCGCTGGTAGATCACCCGTTCCTTGACGAGCTCGCGCACCGCGTTGGCGGCCCCGGTGAGCACCGCGCCGACGCACAGGATGAGCAGTGCGTTCATCGCCGTGTCGAGCGTCAGCTTTCCGCCCGCGAGGGCCCGCGCCATGATGCCCATCACGAACGGCAGGGCGATCATGATGATCAGGAAGGTGCGGTCCGCGCTCAGCGCGGTCGCGTACCGGCGCACCAGCGTGCCGAGCTGGGCGGCCCGGCTGCGCGGCCGGGGCGGGGCGGTGATGACGACGGGCTCGGACCGGGGCTGTTCCGGCTGGGCCGTGGCGTCGGCCACGTACCGGCCGTGGAAGGGCGAGGTGAGGTATTCCTCCGCCCAGTCCCGGTCCATGTCGCGGTCGAAGGCCTCGAAGGCCTCCGGCCACTCCTCGAAGCCGAAGAAGGACAGGGCGTCCTCGGGCGGCCCGTAGTAGGCGGTCTTCCCGCCGGGCGCGAGCACGAGGAGCCGGTCGCACACGTCCAGGCTGAGCACGCTGTGGGTGACGACGATGACGGTCCGGCCGTCGTCGGCGAGGCCGCGCAGCATGTGCATCACGGAGCGGTCCATGCCGGGGTCGAGGCCGGAGGTCGGTTCGTCGAGGAACAGCAGCGACGGCTTCGTCAGCAGCTCCAGGGCCACGCTGACGCGCTTGCGCTGACCGCCGGACAGGCTGTGCACGTGCTGGTCGGCGCGCTGTTCCAGGCCCAGTTCACGGATGACCTCGTCGACCCGGGCGCGCCGCTCGGCCTTGGCGGTGTCCTGCGGGAAGCGCAGTTCGGCGGCGTAGGAGAGGGCTTTGCGGACGGTCAGCTGCGCGTGCAGGATGTCGTCCTGCGGGACCAGGCCGATGCGCTGGCGCAGCTCGGCGTAGTCGCGGTAGAGGTCGCGGCCGTCGTAGAGGACGGTGCCGTGGCCGGCGGGCCGCTGGCCGGTGAGGGCGTTGAGGAGGGTGGACTTGCCGGCGCCGCTCGGGCCGACGACGGCGAGCAGGCACTTCTCCCCGACCGGGAACGACACGTGGTCGAGGAGTGTCTTGCGGCCCCGGTCGACGGTGACCGCGAGGTCCTGCACGTCGAGTGAGACCTCACCGGTGTCGACGTACTCCTGGAGCTGGTCGCCGACGAGGCAGAAAGCCGAGTGGCCGATGCCGACGATGTCGCCCTGGCCGACCGGGGCGCTGCTGACGCGGCTGCCGTTGAGGTACGTGCCGTTGTGGCTGCCCACGTCGGTGATCTCGTAGGTTCCGTCGGCCAGGGCGCGCAGTTCGGCGTGCCGGCGGGAGACCAACAGGTCGTCGACGACCAGGTCGTTGTCGGGGGCGCGGCCGATGCGGACGGTGCGGGAGGGCAGCGGGCGTACGGTCGTGGGCTGCCGGTAGGTGCTGGTGTGGGCCGGCATGGAGACGGCGGAGGGGCGTTCCGGGGTGGGTGCGGCGGGAGCGGGGCGGCCCGTGAGGGTCATGCGCGGTCCGTCGGCCGGATTGCCGAAGCGGATGACGCTGCCGGGCCCGACGTCCCACTCGTGGATGCGCCGGCCGTCGGCATAGGTGCCGTTGGTGCTGTCCTCGTCCTCGATCGTCCAGTGACCGTCCTCGGGACGCAGCACCGCATGGTGCCAGGAGACCCGGTCGTCGTCGATGACGACGTCGCACAACGGGTCGCGCCCCACGTGATAGTCGCGGCCCGGGATCATCACGGTGATGCCCGTCTCCGTCTCCAGGACGAGCTCTGGTGCTACCGAGGGTTGCGCCATGGTCAAGATTCTACCGATTTGCCCCATTGTCCGCCTGGGCGAGCGGGTGGTCCGCAGGTCAGCCGACGGGGATGCCGACGAAGGGAGCGGTGCGCTGCATCCGCAGGGCGTCCACGGACTCGGCGAGCAGTTCGTATTCGGTGGTCTCGTCACTGGTGGCGATGCGCACCAGCCGTCCGGCCGCCAACTCCTCGGCGACCCGCTCCTGCTGGGCGGGGTCGGCGCACCAGGCGCGCAGCAGCATGGGCACGTCGGGCACGGTGTCGGCGACCGGCACGAGCGCGCCCGGCGGTAAGTGCTCGGCGTCGGGCCGGGGGTCGAGGCGCTGGGCGATCCAGGATGCGCGGTCGCGCAGCCACCACAGGGCGAGGGCGAGGGTGGGCGCCCGGTAGGTACCGAGGGGCACTCCGATACGGCGGCCGTCGCAGACTCCGTACGCCGTGACGTGGCACAGAAACTCGTCGTGCACGTGCCCCTCCCCCGTTGCGCTGCCCGTCTGCCGGCCCGGCTTCGCTTCTGCTGCGGCTCGCGTGCTGTGCGTGAGGGCGCCGTCGCTCGATGTGAAAAGCGCTCTCGCAGGTCAGTATGTTCACTACTGAATCACTGTCACCACGACTTTCCGGCCACTCTCCTGGCATATTCACACCGTGGGTTGGCCGAAATCCGGCGAGCGGACGCGACGACCCGTGACTCCGGAGGCAGTCGACGCTCCCGGCGGGCCCGGGCAGGGTGGTCGCACCGGGTTCACCGCGCGGGGGATCCGGCCCTGACCAGCAGGTACGACGTCTTGGAGGGTGGCCTCCCAGGGCCGCAGCCACCCACCGCCACGAGGACGCCCGCTGCTTCGAGGCCGGCAACGCCGAGGACCCCGCGGCACGCGCCAAGGCGGTCGGCTCGGCGCCGGCCGCCGGGTCGGTTGTGATCACGCTGGACGGGCAGGGCCGGATCAGGGCCGTGCCCGGATTCCTGGACCCGGTGCCCGCCGGGGTGTGAGTCCGGTCCCGGCGATGAGTTCTCCGGCGTCCGGCGGTCTGTGTGAGCAAGAGGCCACCGAGCGCCGGAGGACGTCATGGTCACCACGGGAGAACTGGACGAGGAATTCACCGCCGTCCTGCGCACGAGCCCCGCCGAGGGCGGCTGGACCTATCTGGTCTGGCCCCGGTCCGTCGAGTTCTTCGGCACGCGTGGCTTGGTCAAGGTCCGCGGGACGATCGACGGCCACCCGTTCCGCAGCTCGTTCATGGCGCTGGGGGACGGCACGCACAAGCTGCCCGTGAAGGCCGGGATCCGCAAGGCCGTCGGCAAGGAGGAGGGCGACACGGTGACCGTGCGCCTCGAGGAGCGGATCAGCACATAGCCGGCGTGCCCGGGGCGGCGGCCCCGGGCAGGCAGGAACGGCTACTGCTTGACGATGGCGTCGATCCGGGCCAGCTCGTCCGCGTCGAAGTCCAGGTTGCGGGTGGCGCCGACGCTGTCCTCGATCTGCTGCGCGCTGCTCGCGCCGACCAGCGCGGAGGTGACCCGGCCGCCGCGCAGCACCCAGGCCAGCGCCATCTGGGCCAGGGTCTGGCCGCGCGACTTCGCGATGTCGTTCAGGTCGCGCAGCCGGCCCACCAGATCCTCGGTGAGCGCGTCCGAGTTCAGGAAGGGGCTGTCGCTCGCGGCCCGGGAGCCCTCCGGGATGCCGTCGAGGTAGCGGGCGGAGAGCACGCCCTGCTCCAGCGGCGAGAAGACGATGGAGCCGACCTGGAGCTCGTCGAGGGCGTCGAGCAGGCCCTCGTCCTCGGGGCGGCGGTCCAGCATCGAGTAGCGCGGCTGGTGGATGAGGAGCGGGGTACCCAGCTCGCCCAGGATGCGCGCGGCCTCGCGGGTCTGCTCCGCGGAGTAGTTGGAGACACCGACGTAGAGCGCCTTGCCCTGCTGCACCGCCGAGTGCAGGGCCCCCATCGTCTCCTCGAGCGGGGTGTCCGGGTCGGGGCGGTGCGAGTAGAAGATGTCGACGTAGTCCAGGCCCATCCGCTTCAGGCTCTGGTCCAGCGAGGACAGCACGTACTTGCGGGAGCCCCACTCGCCGTACGGGCCCGGCCACATCAGGTAGCCGGCCTTGGTGGAGATGACCAGCTCGTCGCGGTACGGCGCGAAGTCCGTCTTCAGGAACTCGCCCAGCGCGGACTCGGCGGCGCCGGGCGGCGGGCCGTAGTTGTTGGCGAGGTCGAAGTGGGTGACGCCGAGGTCGAAGGCGCGGCGCAGGATGGCGCGCTGCGTCTCGACGGGCCGGTCCGGGCCGAAGTTGTGCCACAGGCCGAGCGAGAGCGCGGGGAGCTGCAGGCCGCTGCGTCCGGTGCGCCGGTAGGGCATGTCCGCGTAGCGGTCGGGGTGTGCGGTGTACAACGCGACTCCAGAGGGGTTGGCACGGTCAGGGTGAAACCGTGTCCACTCTGGCGTGACCTGCGCCCATGCGTCCAACAGAAGAATCCGATGGAATTCAGCGGCTACGCTTCTCAGTCATGGAACTGCGCCACTTGCAGCACTTCGTCGCGGTCGCCGAGGACCAGCACTTCACCCGGGCGGCGGAACGCCTCCTGGTGTCCCAGTCGGGCCTGTCGGCGTCCATCCGGGCGCTGGAGCGGGAGCTGCAGACGCCGCTGTTCGTGCGCACGACCCGCCGGGTGACGCTGACCCCGGCCGGGCGGGCGCTGCTCGGTGAGGCGGAGCGGATCCTCGCGCAGGTCCGCTCGGCCCACGAGGCGGTGGCGGCGGTGCAGGGCGTGCTGCGCGGGATGCTCGCGCTCGGGTCCGAGCAGTGCATCGCCGGGGTGCACGTGGCGGGGCTGCTGGCGGCGTTCCGGCGGCGCCACCCGGACGTGGAGATCTGTCTGCGGCAGGCGGGCTCGGGGGCCCTCGCGGAGGAGGTCGCGGCCGGGCGCCTGGATCTGGCGTTCGCCGTGCGCACCGCCCAGGAGGACACCGACCAATTGCGGGCCGTGCCGCTGACGAGCGAGCCGATGACCGTGCTGTGCCATCCGAGCCACCGGCTCGCGGCGGCCTCGGTCCCGGTGACGCCGGAGGATCTCGGCGGCGAGGTCTTCGTCGACTTCCATCCGGACTGGGGGCCGCGGCGCACCACCGACGCGGCGTTCGCCGCGGCGGGCGTCCGCCGCAGCGTCGCCCTGGAGGTCAACGACGTGCACAGCCTCCTCGACCTCGTGGACGAGGATCTCGGTATCGCCGTCGTGCCGCGCCACTTCCGGCACAAGCGCGCCTCGCTGACCGCCCTGCCGCTCAAGGGCGCCGGAGACGCGGTGTACGAGACGGTGGCCCTGCTGCCGCCCGAGCAGGCGACCAGTCCGGCGGCCCGGGCGCTGATGGTCCTGCTGGCAACAGGGGGTCCGGCGCCAGTCCAGGAGGGTGTCCACCCGTCCTGCCCCGATCCGTCCCGTCCAGCGGGCTCGTGACCGTTCCCGAAGCCGACCACGGTCAGGAGCACGGCAGATGACGGGTCCCACACGACGGAACGCGCTGCGCGGCACGGCGGCGATCACGGTCGCCGGCGCGCTCGGCGGCGCCGCTCCGGCCTTGGCGGCGCCCGCGGCAGCGCGCCGCTTCCCCTTCCTGGAGGGCGCGTCCGAGCCGGCCACCGAGGAGCCGACGGCCTTCGACCTGCCGGTCACCGGTGTGCACCCCGGCCGCGGGGCGTCGGACCTGGTGATCCTTGCCGCCCAGGACATCACCGGTGAGCCGGTGGCCCGGATCCATCTCCCGGGCCGGGTTCCGCCGGGCTTCCACGGGAGCTGGATTCCCCACGCGTGACTCCCGGCGATGCGCGAAGGTGGAGCTATGCATGCGAAGGACATCCTCATCGACGGCTACCACCGCATCCGCGAAGAAGTCCACGCCACGGTCGAGGGTCTCGGGCCCGACGAACTGAGCACCCGCCCCACCCCCGACACCAACTCGATCGCCTGGCTGGTCTGGCACCTCACCCGCGTCCAGGACGACCACATGGCCGACGCCTTCGGCCTGGAACAGGTGTGGCTGTCCCAGGACTGGGAGAAGCGCTTCGGGCTGGACCTGCCCCGCCGCGACACGGGCTACGGCCACAGCCCCGCCAAGGTCGCCAGGGTCCGGGTCGACTCCGGCGAGCTGCTGACCGGCTACCACGACGCCGTGCACGACCAGAGCCTGCACGCCCTGCGCGGCCTCACGGCCAAGGACCTGGAGCGCGTCATCGACGAGCGCTGGGACCCGCCGGTCACCCTGGGCGTCCGGCTGGTGAGCGTCCTGTCCGACGATCTCCAGCACGTCGGACAGGCCGCCTACCTCCGGGGGCTGCTTCAGAGCTCGGCGGCGTAACCGGGCAGCACCACGTCGCGAATGAGTGCGTTCCGCTCCTCGAACGGGACGAACGCGCTCTTCAGGGCGTTGACGGTGACCGTCCGCAGATCCTCGACGGTCCAGCCCGCCTGCTCGACCAGCAGGGACATCTCGCGGGTCATGGTGGTGCCCGAGACCAGCCGGTTGTCGGTGTTGAGGGTGACGCGGAAGCCGAGGTCCTTCAGTGCGGTGATCGGGTGCTCGGCGATCGAGGTGGCGGCACCGGTCTGGAGGTTGGACGTCGGGCACATCTCCAGCGCGATCCGCCGGTCGCGCACCCAGCCCGCGAGCCGGCCGAGCTTGCCCGCCGCGAGGTCGGGGATGTCGTCGGTGATCCGCACGCCGTGCCCGATGCGCTGGGCGCCGCACACCTGCAGGGCCTGGTGGATGCTGGGCAGGCCGTGCGCCTCCCCGGCGTGGATGGTGAACGGCACGTTCTCGCGGCGCAGGTGCTCGAAGGCCGCGAGGTGATCGGCGGGCGGGAAGCCGTCCTCGGCGCCGGCGATGTCGAAGCCGACGACACCCGCGTCGCGGAACGCCACGGCGAGGTCGGCGGCCTCCCGCACCCGGTCGAACATCCGCATCCCGCACAGCAGGGTGCCGACCCGCACCGGCGTGCCCGCGGCGGCCGCCTTGGCCATGCCCGCCGCGAGGCCCTCCTGGACGGTCTCCACGACTTCGGCCATGGTCAGCTCGCCCCTGGTGTTCAGCTCGGGGGCGTAGCGCACCTCGCCGTAGACGACACCGTCGGCGGCCAGGTCGAGCACGTACTCCTCCGCCGCGCGCAGCAGGCCCTCGCGGGTCTGCATCACGGCGAGGGTGTGCTCGAAGGTGGCTATGTAGCGCACCAGGTCGCCGGAGTTGGCGGCCTCGTAGTACCAGGCGGCGAGCTCGTCCGGATCGGTGGTGGGCAGGGTGTGGCCGACCGCTTCCGCCAGCTCCACCACGGTGGCGGGGCGCAGGCCGCCGTCGAGGTGGTCGTGCAGCACGGCCTTGGGGAGGCGGCGGATCAGGTCGGTGTCTACGCGCATAGCAGTCATGGCGGGTCTTTCCTCGGGCGGGTGGTTCGAAGCGGCGGGAAGGGGTCAGCCGGCGGGCTGGAGAAGGTCCCAGCGGTTGCCGTACAGGTCCTGGAAGACGGCGACGGTCCCGTACGGCTCGTGCCGCGGCTCCTCCAGGAAGCTCACGCCCGCGGCGGTCATGCGGGCGTGGTCGCGGGTGAAGTCGTCGGTGTGCAGGAAGAACCCGACCCGTCCGCCGGTCTGGTCCCCGGCACGGGCGGCCTGGGCCTCCCCTTTGGCGCGGGCCAGCAGCAGGCCGGTGCCGGTTCCCGTGGTGCCGGGTTCGACGACGACCCAGCGGGATCCGTCGGGCCGGGGCGCGTCCTCGGCGAGCCGGAATCCGAGGGCGCCGGTGTAGAAGCGGATCGCCTCGTCGTAGTCGTCGACGACGAGGGTGACCAGGGCGATACGTCTCATCGATGCCTCTCGGAGCGGGCGGTTGACCGGAGAGGTTATACGTAAAACCCCGGGGATGCCAACTGTCCGGCCGACTCCTTCGACCGCTTCTGTACCTACTAGTATGTACATTGCGATCAACGACCCTGGAGGCCCCATGCCCTTCGTCCGCATCGACACGCTCCGGGCCGGACCCGAGCGCCTCGCCGCACTCGGCCGCGCCGTCCACGACGCCCTGACGGAGACCATCGGCATCCCGCCCGACGACCGGTTCCAGGTCCTGGTGGACCACGACGGCACGACTGGCACCCTGCGCTACGACGACTACCCCGGCATCCACCGCGACGACGGCATCGTCTACGTCGCGATCACACTGCGCTCCGGCCGCACTCCCGCGCAGAAGCAGGCGCTGTACCGCAGGATCGCCGAGCTCGCCCAGGCCGGTGCGGGCACCGAGCCGCGGAACGTGTTCGTCGTCCTGACCGAGAACGAGTCGGCCGACTGGTCACTGGGAGAGGGCGTGGCGCAGTATCTCCGGAGTCCTAGTAGTGCTTGGTCAGGTCGGTGTGCGGGTGGGTATGTCGCGGTTGCAGGTGG
>NZ_JBHVCP010000076.1:0-29042 GCF_042803315.1 Streptomyces sp. NPDC057424 | reverse complement strand
CCCGGGGGGCTGGGGCGGCGGCTCGGGGCGGCGCCACGGCACCTGGCGGGGGGCGCGCGGGTGTGGCCCCGGGTGCCCCCCTGCACCGCCCGCAGCCTGCGGGCGTTCCAGGCGGCCGGCTATCTGCCCGTGGGCTCGGAGGTGCTGCTCAGCGCCACGGCTCGTGGCGCGGGCCGCTGACGCACCCGCTGATGGTCCCGGACCTCACCGGAAGATGCCCGTGTGCCCGAGCGAGTAGCGGCCGGGCTGCGGGTAGACCGCGAGGCCGTGCGGGCCGCTGCCGACCGGGATGCGGGCGAGCTGGACTCCGGTGCGGGTGTCGATGGCGTACACCTCGGCGTCGTAGCGGCCGGACAGCCACAGCACCTTGCCGTCGGCGGAGACGCCGCCCATGTCGGGGCTGCCGCCGTCGGGCAGGTCCCACTTCTTGGTCAGCTTGTTCTTGGTGAAGTCGAAGACGGAGATGGTGCCCTCGCCCCGGTTGGACACGTACATCTCGCGCGAGTCCCGGCTGACGTAGAGGCCGTGGCAGCCCTTGCCGGTGGGCATGAGGGTGGGCTCGGTGAACGTGTCGCCGTCCAGGACCCACATGCCGTGGGCCATCATGTCGGCGATGTAGAACTTCTTGCCGTCGGGTGAGATTTTCACGTCCTGCGGCATGGCGCCCTGGAACGGCAGCCGCTGCTGACCGACGACCTCCATCTTCTCGGTGTCGACCTTGAGCAGCTCGCCGCTGAACTCGCAGGAGACGATGAAGTAGCGGCCGTCGAGGGAGAAGTCGGCGTGGTTGACGCCGTAGCAGGAGACCGGGACGGTCTTCTTGATCTTCATGGTGTGCGGGTCGCGGAAGACCAGCTCGCGGTCGAGGGAGGCCATGACGACGGCGTACCTGCCGTTGGGCGTGAAGTAGAGGTTGTAGGGGTCGTGGACCTCGACCTCCTTGCCCGCCTTGCCCGTCTTGGGATCGATCGGTGTGAGGGTGTGGCCGCGGTTGTTGTTGACCCAGAGCGTCTTCAGGTCCCACGAGGGCACGACGTGCTGGGGCTGCCGGCCCACCGGGATCGTCTCGATGATCTCGTACGTCTTCGGGTCGATGACGGAGACCGTGTCGGACTCGGTGTTGGGGACGTAGACCCGGGACGGGAAGTCCTTGACCACCGGGGACAGTTTGTTCGGGCGGTCGGCGGCGTACACGTCCTCGGGGTCCAGGACGGGCGGCATGCCGGGCAGGCCCTCCACGGGCTTCCGCTCCGGCGGGGCGGGCACGGCGGCCTCGGTGCCGCGCGCCTCGGAGGTCCGTTCCCCGCTGCCGGTGCCGCAGGCGGCGAGGAGGACGAGGGCGGCACCCGCGACGAGGGTGTTCTTGACGAGATAGCGGTGCATTGCCCCATTTAATGGGCGCTTCCAGAGGAATCCGGTGATTCGGCTGTCCGGCGGCCGGGTGAGGCATCGCGCCCGCTCAGCGGTCGGCGACCCGCATCTCGAACCAGGTGGTCTTGCCCCGGGGCAGCAGATCGACCCCCCAGCGGTCGGCCAGCTTGTCGACGAGGAACAGACCCCGGCCGCTGATGTCCATCTCCTGAACCGGCATCAGGCAGGGCAGCCCCCGGGAGGGGTCGCGCACCTCGACGCGGATCCAGCCGCGGCGCCGGTGCAGACGCAGCCCGAAGACGCGGGCGCCGGTGTGGCGGACGGCGTTGCCGACGAGTTCGGAGACGAGCAGGACAGCGTCCTCCGTGGCCTTGGGGCCGAGCCCCCAGTGGCGCAGGACCACGACCTGGGTGAGCCGTCTCGCGATGGCCGCGGACTCGGGGCGGGACGGCAGTGGAACCTCTGCCTCCGTCGGGTTGCCGTACAACTCGAGCGCTTTCAGCGCGTGTTCGTCCTCGACGGTCGGCGACCAGCGCGCCGCGGCCGCATGAGCGTGCCCCCGCGGCTGTTCCATACCCTCCAGCCCCGCCATGCCCCCATCATGGCCGCCCCGGGCCTCCGACGGGGCCGTTCCCGGGGAATACACCCCGTCGAACAGGCGGTGAACCGGAGGGCTTCCGTCATATGCCAAAGGCACTTCGGAGGCACGCCCACCTCGTCTGACCTGCTGGAATGTTCCACTCCGGGATAACCGGGGAAGCCCCCCGACCAAACCGGCTTAAGGCTGCCTTAAGGCTGCCATAAACCGCCCCAACGAGGGACACCGGGTCAGACACCGCGTCAATTGCAAGCCCCTGGAGGGATGTTCAGAGGAACTTCGCCTTGCCCGGGCCCTCCTCCACGAAGCTGCGCATCCCGCGCTCGCGGTCCTCGGTGGCGAACAGACCCGCGAACCAGTTGCGTTCGATCGCGAGGCCCGTGTCGATGTCCGTCTCCAGGCCCGTGTCGATCGACTCCTTCGCGGCGCGCAGCGCGAGCGCCGGGCCCTTCGCCAGCTTCGCGGCCCAGGCGTGCGCCTGGGCGTACACCTCGCCGGCGGGGACGACCCGGTCCACCAGACCGATCTCACGGGCCTCGTCGGCCTTCACCATCCGGCCCGTGAAGATGAGGTCCTTGGCCTTGGAGGGCCCGACCAGGCGCGCCAGGCGCTGGGTGCCGCCGGCGCCGGGGATCAGGCCGAGCAGGATCTCCGGCTGGCCGAGCTTGGCGTTCTCGCCGGCGATGCGGAAGTCCGCGCACAGCGCGAGTTCGCAGCCACCGCCCAGCGCGTACCCCGTCACGGCCGCGACGACCGGCTTGGGGATCCGGGCCACCGCCGTGAACGAGTCCTGCAGGGCGCGGGCGCGCAGGACCATCGCGGTGTGGTCCATCGCCTGCATCTCCTTGATGTCCGCACCGGCCGCGAACACCTTCTCACCGCCGTAGACCACCACGGCCCGGACGTCCTCGCGGCGCGTGGCCTCCTCGGCGAGTTCCTTCAGCCGGTCCTGCGTGGCGATGTCCAGCGCGTTCATGGGCGGGCGGTCGAGACGGAGCGTGCCGACGCCTTCAGCGACTTCGAGAGAGACGGTCATAGGCAGCAGGTTAACCATGACTAACGACTGAGGCCCCGGTGCGGTCCGTCACACCGGGGCCCTCCTGTCAGCAGCGGAGAACTACTTCTTCCACTTCTCCCACGACATGTTCCAGCCGTTGAGCCCGTTGTCCGGGGCGACGGTCCGGTCCTCGGAGTTCTTGACGACCACCACGTCACCGACCATCGAGTGGTTGAAGAACCACGCGGCGGCCACCTTCTTGTCCCAGCCGCCGCGCACGTCGCGCAGGCCGATGCAGCCGTGGCTGGCGTTGTAGTTGCCGAAGGCCCCGCTCGCCCAGTAGTTGCCGTGCAGGAAGGTGCCGGAGGTGGTCAGGCGGACGGCGTGCGGGACGTCCTTGATGTCGTACTCGCCGCCGTAGCCGACCGTCTCGCCGTTCATCCGGGTCACCGTGAGCATCTCGCTGATGACCATCTGGCCGTTCCAGGTCTCCATGCCGGGCTTGCCGGTGGTGACCGGGATGGTCTTGATGACCTTGCCGTCGCGCATGACCTTCATCGTGAGCTTCTTGGCGTCGACGACGGAGACCTGGTTGCGGCCGACGGTGAACTTCACCGTCTTGTCCTGCTCGCCGTAGACGCCGGAGCGGCCTTCGACGCCGTCGAGGTTCAGGTCGACGGTCACCTTGGTGCCGGGCTTCCAGTACTTCTCGGGGCGGAAGTCGAGGCGGTCGTTGCCGAACCAGTGGCCCTCGACGTCGACGGCCGGCTCCGTCGTGACGCGGATGGCCCTCTCGACGTCCTCCGGGTTGGTGATGCCCCGCGAGAAGCGGATGGAGAACGGCATCCCGACGCCGACCTTGGAGCCGTCCTCCGGGGTGAAGGTGCCGATGAAGGTGTTCCGAGGGGTCAAGGTGGTGAAGCCCGCGTCCTCCGCGGCGGTGCGGCCCTCGGAGTCCTCGGCGACCGCGTGGACCGTGTACTTGGTGGCGCCGGCCAGGTGGATGGACGGCGTCCAGCTGGCGCCGTCCCCGGATATCTCGCCGTCGACCTTCTTGCCCTTGCCGTCCTTGACCTCGACCTCGGTCAGCTTCCCCTTCGTGGCGGTCACCTTCAGCGCACCGCTCGTGTCGACGGACTCGGCTCCGTCCTCGGGGGTGATACCGATGACCGCCTCGGACTGCTTGCTCTGCGAGGTGTCCGAGTCCTTGCCCTTGCTGCCGCCCCCGCCGGAACCGGAGCCCGTCCCCCCGCCGCCGCACGCCGTGACGGCGAGGAGCAGCACGCCGAGTATCAGCGCGAGCACTCCGTTCCTGCGCCCAACCGACGCCCCCGATATCGGTCGCCCGTTCACGTGGTTCTCCCCTCCCCGGACCTGGTCAGGCCCGCACCCCGCGCGTCCCCCGCGCGTCGGCGAATAGTAACCACAGGGGAGCCGGCACCGGCGGCCCGCGATTGTCACCGTTCGGTCCCAACGAAACGCCGGGTCAACCCGCCCCTCTGTCCGGCTACTTCACCGCACTGCCCGCCTTCCATGCATTCCAGCCCATATTCCATCCCCCGAGCCCGTTGTCGGGAGAGACCCTTTTGTCATTGCTGTTGACGACTTCGACGACGTCCCCGACGAGGCTGCGGTCGAAGAACCAGCCGGCCGGGGTGTCCGAGCCGCCGCCCTTCACATCCCGCAGCCCGATGCAGCCGTGGCTGACGTTGGTGCGGCCGAACACGGTGTGGTGCGCCCAGTAGTTGCCGTGCAGGAAGGTGCCGGAGTCGGTCAGGCGCATGGCGTGCGGGACGTCGGGGATGTCGTACTCGCCCTTGCCGTCGCGCTTCTTGAAGCCGACCGTGGCGCCGTTCATCCGCGTGACGTCGAGCATCTCGGTCACCACCATCTTGCCGTTGTACGTGGTCGTCCTGGGGGCGCCGGCCGTGACCGGCACGGTGGCGAGGGGCTCGCCGTCGCGCCGGACCTCCATGGAGTGCGCGGCGGCGTCGACCACGGAGATCTGGCTGCGGCCGACGGTGAAGGAGAACGTCTTGTGCTGCAGGCCGTAGACCCCGGGCGCTCCCTCGACGTCGCGCAGGCGCAGGGCGACGGTGACCTGGGTGCCGGGCTTCCAGTAGTCCTCGGGGCGGAAGTCGAGGCGGGTCTTCCCGAACCAGTGCGGGCGGATCTCCACGGCCGGGCGGGCGGTGACCCGGACCGCGCGTTCGACGGCGGCGCGGTCGGTGATCTTCCGGTTGAACTCCAGGGAGACGATCATTCCGGTGCCGACCGTGGCGCGGTTCTCCGGGGCTACGTAGCCGATGAAGCGTTCCTGCGGAACGTAGGTGGTGAAGGTGGTGTGCCGGGCCGAGCGGCGTCCGTCGCCGTCCACGGCCACCGCGTCGATCGTGTACTTGGCGGCCAGCGCGAGCCGCTGCTCGTCGGGTTCCCAGCTCAGGCCGTCGGCGGAGAGGTGCCCGGGCACCGGGGACTCCTGCGCGTCCTGCGACCTGACGACCTTCACCTTCTCCAGCCGGCCGTCGGGCACGCGCACCCGCAGCTTCTTCCCGGGGCGCACTCCCCTGCTGTCGTCGGCCGGCGAGACCTTGATGACGTCCTCGGGCGCCGGGGGCGCGCCGAACGCCCCGGCGATCCCGCCCGCGTCGTCCGAGGTACAGCCCGTGGCCCCGGTGAGGAGCCCTGCCCATGTCACTACGGCGGCCAGCGCGGCCCTCGCGCGCCGCGCGCGCCCTTGTACGTGCCTCACGAGGTGCCCAACGACCGGCCGTGTCCCCGGAAACGACCATGCCCGCCCCCGGGGAAACGTGAGTGCGACCCACGCTCTGGGCAGAACAGTGGGGAGGACGACGCGCAGGGGAGCCGCGACCCGGGCCGCAGCACAGGCCGCACCCCTCTGTCCCCCGTCGTCCCACGAGCCGCGGGAGGCTGACAGGTGTCCAGCGCAGCCGAGCAGGAGGCGGTGGCCGGCCATCAGGCCACTGAGAACGGGCGCCGGGCCGCCGCCGTGAACGGCATGCGGCGGGCCGCGCAGGCGCCCCCCATGCCCGCCCGGCCGGGCGCGCCGACACCGCTGGGCGCCCGGTTCCGGGTCGGCCCGGACGGGGTGGCGGGCACCAACTTCGCGTTGTGGGCCGGCGGGGCCGAGGGGGTCGAGTTGTGCCTCTTCGACGAGACGGGCAAGGAGTCGCGGGTCCGGCTCGCCGAGCTGACCCACGAGATCTGGCACGGCTTCGTCCCGGGTGTGCTGCCCGGGCAGCGCTACGGCTACCGGGTGCACGGCCGCTGGGACCCCTGGACGGGCGCCCGCTGGAACCCGGCGAAGCTGCTCCTCGACCCCTACGCCCGTGCCGTGGACGGAGACTTCACTCTGCCGCCGGAGGTGTACGGGCACGTCCGCGACTGGCCGCAGCAGCACGTCGCCGACACCGTGCGCGACGACCGGGACTCGGCGCCGCACGTCCCGAAGGGCGTCGTCGTCCACGATGACGACGACTGGGCCGACGACCGGCGCCCCAAGACCCCCTGGGCCGACTCGGTGATCTACGAGCTGCACGTCAAGGGCTTCACGCGACTGCACCCGGGCATCCCCGAGGAGCTGCGCGGCACCTACGCCGGCCTCGCGCACCCGGCGGCGATCGAGCACCTGGTGAAGCTGGGCGTGACGGCGGTGGAGCTGCTGCCGGTCCACCAGTTCGCCCACGAGGACCACCTGCTGCGCAGAAGCCTCAGGAACTACTGGGGCTACAACTCCATCGGCTACTTCGCTCCCCACTCGGCCTACGCGGCCTCCGGCACGACCGGCCAGCAGGTCGGGGAGTTCAAGCGGATGGTGCGCGCCCTGCACGCGGCCGGGATCGAGGTCATCCTCGACGTGGTCTACAACCACACCGCCGAGGCGGGCGAACTCGGCCCGACGCTGTCCCTGAAGGGCATCGACAACCGCGGCTACTACCGCCTCCAGGACGACGCCCGCCGCTACGCCGACTACACCGGCTGCGGCAACACCCTGCACGTGGTCCAGCCGCATGTGCTGCGCCTCATCACCGACTCGCTCCGGTACTGGGTGACCGAGATGGGTGTGGACGGCTTCCGCTTCGACCTGGCGGCGGCGCTGGCCCGCTCCATGCACGACGTCGACATGCTCTCCCCGTTCCTCGCGGTCATCGCCCAGGACCCGGTGCTGCGCCGGGTGAAGCTGATCGCCGAGCCGTGGGACGTGGGGTCGGGCGGCTACCAGGTGGGGGCGTTCCCGCCGCTGTGGACGGAGTGGAACGACCGGTACCGCGACGCCGTGCGGGACTTCTGGCGGCACGCGCTGCCGGACGTGCGGGAGATGGGCTACCGCCTGTCGGGCTCCAGCGACCTGTACGCCTGGGGCGGGCGCAGGCCGTACGCGTCCGTCAACTTCATCACCGCCCACGACGGGTTCACCCTGCGCGACCTGGTGACCTACGAGCGCAAGCACAACGAGGCCAACGGCGAGGGCAACCGGGACGGCACGGACGACAACCGGGCCTGGAACTGCGGCGCCGAGGGCGAGACGGACGACGAGGGCGTACGGGCGCTCAGGCGGCGGCAGCTCAGAAACCTGCTGACCACCCTGCTGCTGTCGACGGGCGTGCCCATGCTGGTCGCGGGCGACGAGCTGGGCCGCACCCAGCGCGGCAACAACAACGCCTACTGCCAGGACAACGAGACCGGCTGGCTGGACTGGGAGCTGCTTCGGGACCCCGGCTGGAAGGCCCTGTTCGCGCTCACCTCCCGGCTGATCGAGCTGCGCCACCGGCACCCGGTGCTCAGGCGCAGGGCGTTCTTCTCGGGCCGGGCCCAGACCGCGGACGGGCTGCGCGACCTGGCCTGGTTCACGTCCCGGGGCACGGAGATGACGGAGCAGGACTGGTACGCGCCCGCGGCCACCCTGGGCATGTATCTGTCCGGCCGGGACATTCCGGGCCGGGACGAGCGCGGGGAGCAGATCCTCGACGACAGCTTCCTGGCCGTGCTGCACGCGGGCGAGGAACCGGTGAACTTCCAGCTGCCGGGGCCGCCCTGGGCCGAGCGGTACGAGGTCGTCGTCGACACGAGCCTGGAGGAGCAGGGGGAGGCGCCGGGCGTGGAGCACCGGGCGGGGTCGGAGATCACGATGCCGGCGCGGGCGGTGCTGCTGCTGCGGGTGGCGGGCTGACCCGGTCAGCCCAGGATCCCCCGGTCGTACCCCACCGCCACCGCCGCCGCGCGGTCCTTGACGCCGAGCTTGGCGTAGAGGTGGGTGAGGTGGGTCTTCACGGTCGCCTCGCTGATGAACAGTTCGCGGGCGATCTCGCGGTTGGAGGTGCCCTTGGCCACCAGGGCCAGGACCTCGCGTTCGCGGGCGGAGAGCGGCTCGCTGCCGGGGACCCTGGGCGTGCGGACCGCGGAGACCAGGCGGGAGGCGACCGCCGGGGACAGGACCGTACGGCCTTCCGCCGCCGCCCGTACCGCCGTGAACAACTCCTCGCGCGGGGCGTCCTTCAGGAGGTAGCCCGTCGCGCCCGCCTCGATCGCGGGGAGGGTGTCGGAGTCGGTGTCGTAGGTGGTGAGGACGAGGACCTTGGCGCGGGCGCCGGTCCGGGTGAGTTCGCGGATGGCGTCCACTCCCCCGCCGCCCGGCATGCGCAGGTCCATCAGGACCACGTCCGGGTCGAGGCCCGCGGCGAGCGAAACCGCCACGACGCCGTTCGACGCCTCCCCCAGGACGCGGAAGCCCGGCGCGGACTCGAACATGCCGCGCAGGCCGTCCCGGACGACGGGGTGGTCGTCGACGATCAGCAGGGTGATCGGGGCGTCCCCCGTGGCGGCGTCGTCAGTCATGGCGGACCAACGGTACGCGAGCCGACACCGCCGTACCGTGGCCCGGCTCGGACTCGACGGTGAGGGAGCCGGCGATGCGTTCGGCGCGGGCGCACATGCCGGGCAGGCCGAAACCGCCGGTGCTGGTGCGTTCCCGCACGGCGCTCCGGTCGAAACCGCGGCCGTCGTCGCGGATGTCGAGGCTGACCTCGTCACCCATGAAGGACAGGGTGACGCCGACGCGGGTGGCGTGCGCGTGCCGTGCGGTGTTGGACAGGGCCTCCTGGGCGATGCGCAGCAGGGTGGCCGCGACCTCGTCGTGGAGGTGCTCGACCGTGCCCGTGACGGTGAACCGCGCGTGCACTCCCGTGCGTTCGGCCCATTCCGCCGCCGCCTTCTCCAAGGCCTCGGGGAGGCCGTCGTGCGCGAGGGCGACCGGGGCGAGGTTGTGCACGGAGCGGCGGGCCTCGCCGAGGCTGTGCCGGGCCAGGTCGGTCGCGCGGGCCGCGTGCTGACGGGCCAGGGCCGGGTCCGGGGTGTTCCCCACGACCTGGAGCTGGGCGATGATGCCGGTCAGCCCCTGGGCGATGGTGTCGTGGATCTCGGCGGCCAGCCGCCGGCGCTCGTCGGCGACCCCGGCCTCCCTGGCCTGCACCAGGAGCTGGGCGTGCAGGGCGGCGTTCTCGTCGAGGGCCTGCTGCAACGCCGCGTTGGTGCGCTCCAGTTCGGAGATGGTGGCGGTCTGGATGCGGGTGCGTTCCTCCTCCCGTGCGGCGAGCCGGCCGAAGACGATGATCAGCACGACGTGGACGCAGAGCAGTCCGCCGAACAACGTCCAGTGCAGAACCCCTCGCAGGGGCATGCCGGTGGCCTGGGAACCCGCGACGGTCACCGCGGTGGCCAGCAACCCGAGCTTGAGCACGCGGCCACGCAGCAGCCGTTCTGCACCGACGTATCCGGCGGCGCCGTAGAACGCGAAGAACGGGTTGCACCAGCTGAGCGCGAAGCCGAGCGCCCAGCGGGCGAAGTAGTAGCAGCCACCCGGCACCGACGGCGCCAGGGGCCGGTCACGGGACCACCGCCCCCAGGCCAGTTGCAGGACCATCGCGGCGCCGACCAGGACGACGGCGGTGTACCGCTCCGCCGTGCTCATGCCGACCACGTCGACGGTGGCCACGGCGAGCAGCGTGCCGGCCGCGAGCATCCCGTACGGTCCCCAGCGGAAGTACGCCGCCCACCGCTGCTCGACACCCGCCAGGTCCGTCATGCCCCCAGTGTCGGCCACGGTCCCGCTCCCTTCCGGACTCGCATCATTCCCAGCGGAACCAGCGGGCGGCCGACACCGAGAGCACCACCGTCCACGCCGCCAGCACGGCCAGGTGCCCCCAGCCCGGCCAGCCGTCCGCCGCGGCCTGGTCCAGGGCCCGAGCCGCGGCGCCGAACGGGGTGCACTGGACGATCCGGGCCAGCACGTCCGGCATCGCCTGCACCGGCACCCACACCCCGGCGCAGAACATCATGGGGAAGAAGACCGCGGTCCCGATCGCCGTGGCCATCTTCGTCGTGCGGGCCCGGGCCGCTACCACTGCTCCCAGCGAGAGGGCGGCGAGCACGGCGAGAAGCAGCGCGAGCAGGTACCCGAAGGGCTGCTCAGGCAGCCGTACGCCGAAGGCGAGTCGTCCGACCGTGAGGATGAGCAGCGCCGAGGCCAGCGCCGCGAGGCCGTTCACCAGCATCTGCGCGGCCAGCAGGGACGCGGGGCGTACGGGGGTCGTGGACAGCCGGCGCAGGATGCCGTTCTCGCGGTAGCCGGTCAGCGTCGGCGGCATCGCCTGCACACCGGCCATGATCAGCGCGATCAGCACGCTCACGGGCACGTAGACGTCGACGGTCCGCAGCCCGCCGAGCCCGTCCTGCGCCTCCCGGAAGGACGGCACGGACCCCAGGATGCCCAGGAGCAGGCTGGGGAACAGCAGGATCCAGAAGAGGTTGCCCGGCTCGCGGCGGAAGAGCCGGAACTCGCTGCGCAGCACAGCGGGGTTGATCGGGGCGGTGCTCATGCGGAGGCCTCCGTCAGGTCCAGGAACGCGTCGTCCAGCGTGACGTCGGTGACGCGGAGCTGGTGGGCGGTGATGTGGTGGCGGGCGAGCAGGGACAGCAGGGCATTGACGGTGTCGTCGGTGCCGGACAGCGTGATCCGGCCGTCCTTGTTCGCCATCCCGACCAGGGCGGGCAGCCCGTTCAGTTCACGGTCGTCCAGCGGTTCGGACGGGGTGAAGCTGATGACGGTGGCGCCCGCCGAGCGGCGGATCAGCCCGGCCGGGGTGTCCAGGGCGGCCACCCGGCCCCGGTCGATCAGCGCGATCCGGTCGCACAGCCGCTGCGCCTCCTCCATGAAGTGCGTGACGAGCAGGACGGTGACGCCCCGGGCGCGGATGTCCTCGATGAGCTGCCAGGTGTCGCGGCGGGCGCGCGGGTCGAGGCCGGTGGTGAGCTCGTCGAGGACCACGACCCGGGGGTCGCCGATCAGGGCGAGCGCGATGAACAGGCGCTGCTTCTGGCCACCGGAGAGCTTGGCGAACCGGGTGGACAGCTTCTCCTGGAGTCCGAGGCGTTCGGCCAGGGGGCGCCAGTCGGCAGAGGCCGGGTAGAACGCGGCGTACAACTCCAGCGCCTCACGGACCGTGAGTTTGGGCTGCAGTTGGCTCTCCTGGAGCTGGGCGCCCAGCACCCGGGCGACCCGCTCGTGGTCGGCGACGGGGTCGAGGCCGGTCACGCGGACGCGGCCGGAGTCGGGCACGCGCAGCCCTTCGACGCACTCCACGGTGGTGGTCTTCCCCGCGCCGTTCGGGCCGAGGATCCCGAAGATCTCCCCTTCCTCCACGGCGAAGGAGACACCGTCGACGGCGGGACGGCCCGCGTAGCTCTTGCGCAGCTCGGTGACTTCGATGACAGGTGCGGTCGGCATACGAAGAAGGGTTCCGGCGCGGCGGGGTTCGCCACATCGGCCGTCGCGCTCGAACGGACATCAACCGATCGGCTGATGCGGCGGTACGACCCGGCCGGTGGCGTCGTACGGCCCGTCGAACGCCCAGGTCGTAGGACCAACGACCGATTCCGGTCCGGCGGAAACTCGGTGGGCAGTGTCAGTGGCGATCCGTAGGCTCGCTGCTGATGGCCACCGCACCCGCCCCCGCCCAGGACCGTTCCGCCGTGCGTACGCTGCTGCGCCTGTGGCCGTACGTGCGGCCCGTGCGGGTGCGGCTGTTCACCGCCGCGTTCGTGGCGATAGTCGCCTCCTGCGTGGGCCTGGTGATCCCGCTCGTCCTGAAGTGGATGGTGGACGGGCCGATCGCCGGCCGGGACCCGGCGGGGGTGTGGCTCGGCGCGCTGTGTCTGCTGCTGCTCGGCTTGGCGGAGGCCCTGCTGTTCGGGCTGCGGCGGTGGCTGGTGGCCCGTCCGCTCTCGCACGTCGAGGCGTCGATGCGGGCGGGTCTGTACCGGCACCTCCAGCGGCTGCCGGTGGCCTTCCACGACCGGTGGGCCTCCGGGCAGTTGCTGTCCCGGGCGATGACGGACCTGATGCTGCTCCGCATGTTCCTCGCCTTCCCGCTGACGTTCCTGCTGGTCAACGGGGTGACGATCCTCGTCGGCGTGATCATCATGCTGCTCCAGGACTGGACGCTGGGGCTGGTCGTCCTCGGACCCTCCGTTCCCGTCATGGTCACCTGCGTGATCTTCGAGAAGCGCTACGCCAAGGTGGCCCGGCGCGCCCAGGACCAGGTCGGCGACCTGACCACGGTCGTCGAGGAGAGCGTGCTCGGCATCCGCATCATCAAGGGCTTCGGCCGCCACCGGAGCCAGGCGCGGGCCTTCCGGGACCTGTCGACGACGCTGCGCGGCACGGAACTGCGCAAGGCGCGGCTGCTGGCGACGATCTGGGGCGTCATCGTGACACTGCCGGAGGTCGCGATCGGGGCGGCGCTGGTCGTGGGAGTGGTCCAGGTGGCCGACGGTGCCCTGTCCGCGGGGACGCTGGTGGCGTTCCTGTCGACGGCACTGGCGTTGCGGTGGCCGGTGGAGTCGATCGGGTTCCTGCTGGCGATGAGCCAGGAGGCGGCGACGGCGACGGAGCGGTACTTCGAGGTCATGGACGAGGAGGTGGAGGGGGAGGGGGCCACCGCCGCCCCGGGCACCGGCCCGGTCAACGTCCGGGACAAGGGACTCCGCTTCCACGGGGTGCGGTTCCGCTACCCGGACGCCCCGCCCGACGCCCCGCCCGTCCTCCAGCACATCGACCTGCACATCCGTCCGGGCGAGTCCATGGCCCTGGTCGGGGCCACCGGCAGCGGCAAGACCACCCTCACCGCGCTCATCCCCCGCCTGTACGAACTGACCTCGGGCCGCATCACCCTCGACGGCGTCGACATCACGGACCTGTCGAGACAAGCGCTGCGCGCCAAGGTCGCCGTGGCCTTCGAGGAGCCCACGCTGTTCTCGGCCGCGGTCGGCGACAACGTTCTCATGGGGGCGAAGGACACCGCCGGCACCGCCGACCTGGAGCGTGCGCTCGCCGTCGCCCAGGCCGACTTCGTGCACGCCCTGCCCCAGGGGACGGACACCCAGGTGGGCGAACAGGGCCTCAGCCTCTCCGGTGGCCAGCGCCAGCGTCTCGCGCTCGCCCGGGCCGTCGTCGGGCAGCCCGAGTTCCTCGTCCTGGACGACCCGTTGTCGGCCCTGGACGTGCACACCGAGGCCGCCGTGGAGGCCGCCCTGCGGCAGGTCCTCGCGGACACCACCGCCCTGATCGTGGCGCACCGCCCGTCCACCGTGCTGCTCGCCGACCGCGTCGCCCTGCTGTCCGGCGGCCGGATCGCCGCGGTCGGCACCCACCACGAACTGCTGCGTACGAACGCCGAGTACGCGCATCTGATGTCAGGGGAAGAGGAGGGCGCACGATGACGGCGGCCACCGGCGCACCGGCCGACAGCCAACCCGACGACCAACCCGACGACCGACTCGACGACCGATCCGGCGACCGACTCGACGGCCGACCCACCGCCGCCGGCGACCTCTTCGACCAGGACCTCCTGCCCACACCGCCGGGCGCCACCGCAGCACTGCTGCGCTCCCTGCTCGCGCCCATGAAGGCCAGGGTCACGGTCACCACGCTCCTGCTGCTGCTCCAGCAGGCGGTCGTGCAGGCGGGCCCGCTGCTCGTGGCGTACGCCATCGACCGTGCCGTACCGGCGTTCCGGGCGCAGGACCACGGGCCGCTGATCGCGGTGGGCGTCGGCTATCTGGGGTGCGCGCTGGCCGCGGGCGGGCTGCAGTTCGCCTTCGTCGCCGCCGCGGCCCGGGTCAGCCAGGACGTGCTGCTCGATCTGCGCGGCCGGATCTTCCGCCACGCGCAGGCGCTGAGCGTCGACTTCCACGAGCGCTACACCTCGGGCCGGCTCATCTCCCGCTCCACCGCCGACGTGGAGTCGCTGCGCGAACTGCTGGACGAGGGCCTCCAGGAGCTCGTGACGGTCATCCTGTCCTTCGTCTACATCTCGGCGATGCTGCTCTGGCTCGACCTGGGCCTCGGGGGCGTGGCGGTGGCGTCCCTGGTGCCGCTCTACGCGCTCGTGCGGTGGTACCAGCGGCGGGCCGGCCGGGTGTACCGGGCGCGGTCGACCGCCATCGCGGCCGTCATCGTCAAGTTCGTCGAGACGATGAACGGCATCCGCCCGGTGCGCGCCTTCCGCCGCGAGGCCGCCAACGACGCGGACTTCGGTGTGCTCAACCGGCGGCACGAACGGGTCAACGGCGACGCGCTGCTGGAGATGGCCCGCTACGTCACCGGCTCGCGGCTGGTCGCCAACACGGCGGTAGCGGCGATCGTGCTGTGGGGCGCCTACCGGGTCGCGGACGGCACGCTGGCCCTCGGTGTGCTGGCGGCGGCCGTGCTGTACCTGCGGCGGCTGTACGACCCCATCGACCGGCTCGGGATGTTCCTGAACTCCTACCAGTCGGCGGCGGCCTCCCTGGAGAAGATCGCCGGCCTGCTCGCCCAGACCCCGTCGGTCCCCGAGCCGGCCACTCCCCGGCAGCTCCCGCCGCTCGAGAGCGAGCACCCCGGCCGCGAAGTGGTCTTCGACGGCGTCCGCTTCGGCTACCGCACCGGCGGCGAGGTGCTGCCCACGTTCGACCTCACCCTCCCGGCGGGGCAGACGGTCGCGGTCGTGGGCTCCACGGGCGCCGGCAAGTCGACGCTGGCCAAGCTGCTGGCCCGGTTCTACGACCCCTCGGGCGGCCGGGTGCTGCTGGACGGCGTCGATCTGCGCGACCTGGCCGTGCCCGACCTGCGGCGCGGGGTGGTCATGGTGACGCAGGAGTCGTTCCTGTTCTCCGGCACGGTCGCCGACAACATCGCGATCGGCCGCCCCGACGCCACCCGCGAGGAGATGGAGCAGGCGGCGAAGGAGATCGGCGCACACGACTTCATCAGCGCCCTGCCCGGCGGCTACGACACCGACGTCCGCAAGCGGGGCGGCCGCATCTCCGCCGGGCAGCGGCAACTGGTGGCGTTCGCACGGGCGCTGCTGGCCGACCCGGCGGTGCTCATCCTCGACGAGGCGACCAGCTCGCTGGACATCCCCGGGGAGCGTGCGGTGCAGCGGGCCATGACGACGGTGCTGAAGGGCCGTACGGCCGTGGTCATCGCGCACCGGCTGTCGACCGTCGAGATCGCGGACCGGGTCCTGGTGATGGAGCACGGCCGGATCGTGGAGGACGGCGAACCGGACGAACTCATCGCGGGTACGGGCAGGTTCGCGGATCTGCACCGGGCCTGGCGGGACAGTCTGGCGTAGGACGGCGGCGGCATGAAGGCGGGCGGATGATCGACGCGTACGAGGACCCCGGCACACCCGAGCACCGCGGCGGGGCCCGCTACCTGTGGTGGCTGGTCACCCGGCAGCCCGGGCGGTGTGCCGCCGGGGCGATGTTCGGCAGCGTGTGGATGGTGCTGCTGGCGGCGACGCCGTATCTGATGTCCCGGGCGATCGACGACGGACTGGGGCCCGGCGACATGGGCGCGCTGGCGCTCTGGAGCGGCGCGCTGTTCGCGGTGGGCGCCTTCAACGCCTGGCTGGGCATCATGCGCCACCGCACCATGACCCGGGTCCGGATGGACGCCAACTTCCGCACGGTGAAGGTCGTCGTCGGCCAGGCCGTCCGGCTCGGCTCCTCGCTGTCGCGGCAGATGGGCGCGGGAGAGGTCGTCACGATCGGCGTGGGTGACGTCCAGACGATCAGCCAGTCCCTGACGGTCGTCGGCCCCGGCGTGGGCGCGGTCGTGGCCTATCTGGTGGTCGCCGCCCTGCTGATCTCGGTCTCGCCGCTGCTCGCCGCGGTCGTCCTGCTCGGCATCCCGGTCATCGTCCTGCTGGTCGGCCCGCTGCTCGGCCGGCTGCAGGGCTCGGAGGCGGAGTACCGCGAACGCCAGGGCGTCCTGACGGCCCGCATCGGCGACCTCGCCGGCGGCCTGCGGGTCCTCGCCGGTCTGGGCGGCAAGGGCCTGGTCTCGGACGCCTTCCGCCGGGACTCCCAGCGGCTTCGTGAACAGGGCTACCGGGTCGGCGCGGTGACCAGCTGGGTCCAGGCCCTCGGCATCGGTCTGCCGACCCTGTTCCTGGCGGTGGTGACCTGGCTCGCGGCCCGCCTGGCCGCGCGGGGCCACATCACCGTGGGCGAGCTGGTGTCCGTCTACGGCTATGTGGCGGTCCTGGTGGGCCCGGTCGCCTTCTGGGTCGAGTGCGGCTACCAGATCAGCCGCGGTCTGGTGTGCGCCCGGCGGGTCGTACGCTTCCTGCGCCTGGAGCCGATGACCGACACCGGCACCCGGGACGCCCCGTCCGAGCCCTCGGTGCTGTACGACCCCGAGTCGGGCGTACGGATCCGGCCGGGCCGCCTGACGGCGCTGGTGGCGGAACACCCCGCCGATGCCACGGCGGTGGTGGACCGTCTGGCCCGCTACACCCCGTCGAGCGCCACGTGGGGCGGCACCCGCCTGGACGAGATCGCCCTGAGCCAGGTCAGGGCCCGCATCCTGCTGGCGGACCACGAGGCGGACCTGTTCGCAGGCTCCCTGGACCGGATGATCGGCGCTCGCGGCACGTCCCCGAGGGGCGCGGGGCCGTCTCCATGTGCGGCTCCGCCGCGGGGCGCGAACCACCACGACGCACCCGCGGACGCCGCACCACAGAACCCGGCAACCCAGAAGGCGCTGCACACCGCCGCGGCCGAAGACATCGTCCAAGGCCTCTCCGATGGCCTGAACACGCCGATGACCGCCCAGGCCCGCAACCTCTCCGGCGGCCAGCGCCAGCGCATCCGCCTGGCCAGAGCCCTTCTCGCCGACCCGGAGGTCCTCCTCACCGTCGAGCCCACCTCGGCCCTGGACGCCCACACGGAAGCCACGGTCGCGGCCCGGCTCGGCACGGCACGAAAGGGCTGCACCACGGTCGTCACCACCACCTCCCCCCTGGTCCTCGACCACACGGACACCGTCCACTTCCTGAAGGACGGCAAGGTCGTCGCCACCGGCACCCACCACGAACTCCTCGACACCGTCCCCGGCTACCGGTCCGTCGTCGCAAGGGACACCGAGGAGACCGAGAACATCGAGGAGCCCGAGGAGGCCCTGGGATGACCCGCACCCACCTCCCCGTCGCCGCACGGCAGGACGTCCGACGCGCGATGCTGGACCTCGTACGGGCGGACACCCGGGCCTTCGGCACGGTCCTCGGTCTCAACGCCCTGGCCGCCCTGGCCGGTCTGGCGGGACCGTGGCTGCTCGGCCGGATGATCGACCACGTCCGGGCAGGCCACGGCGTCGCAGCCGTGGACCGGCTCGCCCTCGCCCTCCTCCTGTGCGCCCTCGCCCAGTTGTTCCTGGCCCGCTGGGCCCGCTACGTGGGCCACCGCTTCGGCGAACGCACCCTCGCCCGTGTGCGGGAGAGGTTCGTGGACCGCGCCCTCGCCCTGCCCGCGTCGGTCGTGGAGCGCGCCGGCACGGGCGACCTCACCGCCCGCGGCACCTCGGACGTCACCACCGTCGGCACCACCCTGCGCGACGCCGGCCCGATCCTCCTCATCAACCTCGTCCAGTGCCTGTTCCTGGTCGGCGCGGTGTTCCTCCTGGACCCTCTGCTGGGCGCCCTCTGCGTGCTCGGACTGACACCGATCTGGCTGGCGTTGCGCTGGTACCTGCGCCGGGCCCGGGACGGCTATCTCGCCGAGGGCGCGGCCACCTCCGACGTCGCGGAGATCCTCGCGGCGACCGCGTCCGGCGCCCGCACGGTTGAGGCGTTCCGCCTCGAAAGGGAGCGCACGACCGCGAGCCGGGACGCCCTGGAGACATCCCGCCGGACCCGCTTCCACACGCTCTACCTGCGCAGTGTGTTCTTCCCGGCCGTGGAGGTGTCGTACATCCTCCCCGTGGCGGGGGTGCTGGTGATCGGCGGCGCGCTGCACTCCTCGGGCGCGATGAGTCTCGGGGCGGTGGTGGCGGCGGCCCTGTATCTGCACCAGCTGAGCGGCCCGCTGGACGAGATCCTGATGCGGGTCGAGCAACTGCAGAGCAGTGGCGCCTCGTTCGCCCGGGTGGAGGGACTGGCCCGGGCGCCGCGCGCCGCCGGTGAGGGCGAGGCTCCGGATCCGGACGGTGACCGGATCGACGTCCTCGGGGTGCGCTACGCGTACGACGGGGGCGTCGAAGTGCTGCGCGGCGTCGATCTGACGGTGCGTCCCGGGGAGCGGCTGGCCATGGTCGGGCCGTCCGGCGCCGGCAAGACCACGCTGAGCCGGCTGATGGCGGGCATCGACGCGCCGACCGCCGGCTCGGTGACGGTCGGTGGTGTGCCGGTCGTCGGGCTGGGGCCGGAGCGGCTGCGCCGCCAGGTCGTCCTGGTCACCCAGGAGCACCACGTGTTCCTGGGCTCGGTCCGCGACAACCTGCGGATCGCCGAACCCGCCGCCGGGGAGCAGGAGTTGTGGGAGGCGCTGGCCGTGGTCGACGCCGACGTCTGGGTGCGGAAGCTTCCGCAGGGGCTGGACGCCCGGCTGGGCCAGGGCGGTTGCCGTACCGACGGCTCGCAGGCCCAGCAACTCGCCCTGGCGCGGGTGGTGCTGGCGGACCCGCACACACTGATCCTCGACGAGGCGACCGCGCTGCTCGACCCGACGACCGCCCGGCACACCGAGCGGGCCCTGGCCGCGGTCCTCGAAGGGCGCACCGTCATCGCCGTCGCGCACCGGCTGCACACCGCGCACGACGCCGACCGGGTGGCGGTGATGGAGGACGGCCGCCTGACCGAACTCGGCACGCACGACGAGCTGGTGGCGGCCGGCGGGGCCTACGCGGCGCTGTGGCACTCCTGGCACGGGGACCTGCCCGGGGGCGGGGAAGCGTCCGTATAGCGAACATGAACTTCCGGACAACGGACCATTTCCGGCCATACTTTTGACGCGGTCCTGACAGAAAGCGCCCTCCCCTGCCACGCTTCCCACGACTGCTGCACAGGAACCCCACAGCAACACCTCCACCTCCCCAGGCCGGGCGACCCCCGGTCCCGCAGAAGGAGTCAGTGTTGAGAAGCAGTTCCTCACGAAGAGGCACCTCCCACAGACGCACTCCCCACACCCCCCGCCGCACCGCGGCCGTGGCCCTCGCCGGCGTCGCCGCGCTGATGGCCGCCGCCGTCCAGAGCGGCACCGCCGTCGCAGCCCCGGAGAAGGCACCGTCGGCCGCGAGCAAGGCGAACCCCGGCTCGGAGCTGGTCAAGCTCACCCCCGCCCAGCGCGCCGCACTGATCCGCGACGCCGAGGCCGCCAGGACCGAGACCGCGAAGGACCTCGGCCTCGGCGCCAAGGAGAAGCTGGTCGTCCGCGACGCCCTGAAGGACCGCGACGGCACCGTGCACACGCGCTACGAGCGCACCTACGACGGTCTGCCGGTCCTCGGCGGCGACCTGGTCGTGGAGAGCACGAAGGCGGACGCCACCGCGGCCGTCGTGAAGGCCACCCGGGCCGCCATCAAGCCGGCCACGACGAAGACCGCGGTGCCCGCCGCGAAGGCCCGGCAGCAGGCCCTGACCGCCGGGAAGGCCGAGGAGGCCAAGAGCCCCGGCATCAACCGCGAGCCCCGCAAGGTGATCTGGGCCGCGAACGGCAAGCCGGTCGTTGCCTACGAGACGGTCGTCGGGGGCTTCCAGCACGACGGCACCCCGCAGGAACTGCACGTCGTCACCGACGCCACCACCGGCGAGAAGCTGTACGAGTGGGAGGCGATCGAGACCGGCACCGGCAACACCGTGTACTCCGGCACGGTCGACCTCACCACCACCCGGTCCGGGTCGACGTACAACCTCACCGACGGCGCCCGCGGCAACCACAAGACGTACAACCTCAACCGCGGCACATCCGGCACCGGCACCCTGTTCTCCGGCCCGGACGACGTCTGGGGCAACGGCACCCCGTCCAATTTGGAGTCCGCAGGTGCCGACGCGCACTACGGTGCCGCCCTGACCTGGGACTACTACAAGAACGTGCACGGCCGCTCCGGCATCCGCGGCGACGGCGTGGGCGCGTACTCCCGGGTCCACTACGGCAACAACTACGTCAACGCCTTCTGGTCGGACAGCTGCTTCTGCATGACCTACGGCGACGGTTCGGGCAACGCGAACCCGCTGACGTCGATCGACGTGGCCGCGCACGAGATGACCCACGGGCTCACCTCGAACACCGCCGGCCTCAACTACAGCGGCGAGTCCGGCGGTCTGAACGAGGCGACCTCCGACATCTTCGGCGCGACCGTCGAGTTCTACGCGGACAACTCCTCCGACGTCGGTGACTACCTCATCGGCGAGGAGATCGACATCAACGGCGACGGCACGCCGCTGCGCTACATGGACAAGCCCAGCAAGGACGGCTCGTCCAAGGACAGCTGGTACTCGGGCATCGGCTCGATCGACGTGCACTACTCGTCCGGCCCGGCGAACCACTTCTTCTACCTGCTGAGCGAGGGCAGCGGCACCAAGACCATCAACGGTGTCACGTACAACTCGCCCACCTCGGACGGCCTTCCGGTCACCGGCATCGGCCGGGGCAAGGCGGAGAAGATCTGGTTCCGCGCGCTCACCACGAAGTTCACCTCGACCACCAACTACGCGGGCGCCCGCACCGGCACCCTCGCGGCCACCGGTGAGCTCTACGGCACGGACAGCGCCGAGTACAAGGCGGTCCAGGACGCGTGGGCGGGCGTCAACGTCGGCACCCGCTCCGGCGGCGGAGGCGGCGGAGGCACGTCCTTCGAGAACACCGCCGACGTGGCGATCCCGGACCGGGGCGCCGCGGTCACCTCGTCGGTCACCGTCTCCGGACGGACGGGCAACGCGCCGTCCAACCTCCAGGTCGCGGTGGACATCGTCCACACGTACATCGGTGACCTCAAGGTGGAGCTGGTCGCCCCCGACGGCACGGCGTACACGCTGAAGGGGTACGGCACCGGCGGCAGTGCGGACAACATCGACACCACGTACACGGTGAACGCGTCCTCCGAGGTGGCCAACGGCGTCTGGAAGCTGCGGGTGCAGGACAACGCGGCCATCGACACCGGCTACATCAACAGCTGGAAGCTGACCTTCCCGTAGGCCCATAGGCCCGTAGACAGCCGACCCGTAGACAGTCGGCCGTAGGTCCGTCCGCCCGTGGACCCGCAGGTCCGCAGGCCCTCAAGTCAGGGCGCCGCCCCGGTGGGTTCGAATCCCCCGGGGCGGCGTCCGTTTCGCAGGCCCTCGCGTACATCTCGTCGTCGATTTCCGGCCAACATCACGCCCACTCCTGACATGTACGCGTCCCTAGTGCCACTCTTCCCCCACGCCGCACAGCACCGCAGCACTTCCCCCACATCGAGGAGCTTGTGTGTCCACCTCTGTCTACGCGCGTCAAAAGCGCGCCACGCTGGCCATCGCCACCGCCGTCGCCGCCGGTGCCCTGCTCACCACCGGCCTGACCTCCGGCAGCAGCGTCGCCGCGGACTCCGCGAGCAAGCCGGCCCTCGCCGCCGCCCCCGTCCTCCTCTCCGCGCCCGCCCGCACCGCGCTCATCCAGGAGCAGCAGGCGGACGCCACGCGGACCGCGGACGAGATAGGCCTCGGCGCCCAGGAGAAGCTGGTCGTCAAGGACGTCGTGAAGGACGCCGACGGCTCGGTCCACACCCGCTACGAGCGCACCTACGCGGGCCTGCCGGTCCTCGGCGGCGACCTCGTGGTGCACGAGTCGGAGTCCGGCGCGACCAAGGGCGTCACCAGAGCCACCAAGGCGGCCCTGAAGGTCGCCTCGCTCAAGCCCGCGGTCACCGCCGCCAAGGCCGAGAAGCAGGCCGTGACTCTCGCCAAGGCGGCCGGCTCGGCCAGGACCGAGGCGGACTCGGCTCCCCGCAAGGTGATCTGGGCGGCCGACGGCAAGCCGGTCCTCGCCTACGAGACCGTCGTCGGCGGCCTCCAGGAGGACGGCACCCCGAACGAGCTGCACGTCGTCACCGACGCCGCGACCGGCGAGAAGCTCTACGAGTACCAGGGCATCGAGACCGGCACCGGCAACACCACGTACAGCGGCAAGGTCACCATCGGCACCACCAAGTCCGGGTCGTCCTACAACCTGACGGACGTCACCCGCGGCGGCCACAAGACGTACAACCTGAACCGCGGCACCTCCGGCACCGGCACCCTCTTCTCCGGCTCCGACGACGTCTGGGGCAACGGCAGCCCCACCAACCCGGAGACCGCCGCCGCCGACGCCCACTACGGCGCCCAGGTGACCTGGGACTTCTACAAGAACACCTTCGGCCGCAGCGGCATCCGCAACGACGGCAAGGCGGCCTACTCGCGCGTCCACTACGGCAACAACTTCAACAACGCCTTCTGGTCGGACAGCTGCTTCTGCATGACCTACGGCGACGGCTCGGGCAACACCCGCCCGCTGACCTCGCTCGACGTGGCCGCCCACGAGATGAGCCACGGCCTGACGTCGGCCACGGCACGCCTCAACTACAGCGGTGAGTCCGGCGGCCTCAACGAGGCGACCAGCGATATCTTCGCCGCGGGCGCGGAGTTCTACGCCAGCAACTCCTCCGACGTCGGTGACTACCTCATCGGTGAGAAGATCGACATCAACGGCGACGGCACCCCGCTGCGCTACATGGACAAGCCCAGCAAGGACGGCGACTCCGCCGACGCCTGGTCCTCCAGCCTCGGCAGCCTGGACGTCCACTACTCCTCCGGCCCCGCCAACCACTTCTTCTACCTGCTGTCCGAGGGCAGCGGCTCGAAGACGATCAACGGCGTGACCTACAACTCGCCCACGTCCAACGGCTCCACGGTCACCGGCATCGGCCGGACCAAGGCGCTGCAGATCTGGTACAAGGCGCTGACCACGTACATGACGTCGACGACCAAGTACGCGCAGGCCCGTACGGCGACCCTGAACGCGGCCTCGGCGCTGTACGGCGCGTCCAGCACCGAGTACAAGGCGGTCGCGGCCGCCTGGTCGGCCGTCAACGTCGGCTGACCGAAGCACGACCCATGGGCGGTACCCGGAGCGAAGGCAGGTCCGGGTATCGCCTTACTCTTGGTGACCATGTCTTCGGAAGACTTCACCTACGCCGATGTCGGCGCCACCCGTGACGAGGGCTTCTGCCCGCCGGGCTTCCACGCCATGAACGTACGCACCCGCCTCGGCGAGGGCGAGGAGGTCTTCCACCGGGCCTCGGAGGCCGTCCTCACCTGGGAGATGCACCGCGCGATGGGCGTCGGCCTGGACGCGAGCGCGGAACGAGCCGCCCCCGGCGTCGACGTCACCGTCACCCTCGCCGGCATGATCAAGGCCCCCTGCCGCGTGGTCTGGACGGTCGAGGAACCCCGTCGTGCCGGCTGGGCCTACGGCACCCTGACCGGCCACCCCGAGTCCGGCGAGGAGTCCTTCGTGGTCGACCGCACGGGCGACGGCACGGTCTGGCTGACGGTGAACGCGTTCAGCCGCGCGGCCAAGTGGTACGCGAGGGCCGGCGGCCCGGCGACCCGGGGCATCCAGCACGCCTATGCCCGTCGGTGCGGCGCCGTCTTGCGGAACTTGTCAACACAGGGTGGTGAGTCCGCTTAAGGAGCGCGGGGAACTGCGCCACAGGCCCCCGCGCACCCGCAGACGGCGAACTCACCGCATCAACAACCCCGCAGCCGCCACCAGCTCCTCGGACGGCCCCGCCACCAGCCCCAGCTCCGCGCTGGAAGCCAAAAGCCGATGCGCGGGAAGAATCCGCACCGTGTACCCGAAAGGCCCGGTGCGATCCAGCGACAAGGGCCCTTCGTACACCCAGCGCCCGTCCTGGTCAGGCACGCCCACCGGCTTCAGGGGAACGACCGTCGCGTCACCGATCCGGTCCTCCTCGTCCACCCGCCCCGAGACCACCTGCACCTCGACGTCGTCCGGTCCGAGATCCCCGAGCCCGACCCGCACACGGAGCCCCAGCGTCGTGCCCAGTTCCGCCAGCGCCGCCGCCGCGGACGTCTCCACGTGGTCGACCGTGACCCCCGGCCAGGCCGCCCGCACCCGTCCCTTCCACTCGGCGAGTTCCCGCGCCGAGTCCGGCGCCAGCGAGCGGTGGGCGAGCGCCGCCGGCGCGTAGAGCCGTTCCACGTACTCGCGGACCATCCGCCCTGCCAGCACCTTCGGCCCGAGCAGGCTCAGCGTGTGCCGGACCATCTCGATCCACCGGTCGGGCAGCCCGCTCCGCCCGCGCTCGTAGAAGCGGGGGGTCACCCGCTGCTCCAGCAGGTCGTACAGCGCCGCGGCCTCTATGTCGTCGCGGTGGTCCGGGTCGGTCCCGACACCGTCGGCCGTGGGAACGGCCCAGCCGAAGTCGGGCTGGAACCACTCGTCCCACCAGCCGTCGAGGACGGACAGATTGAGACATCCGTTGAGCGCGGCCTTCATGCCGGACGTGCCACAGGCCTCCAGCGGCCTGAGCGGGTTGTTCAGCCAGATGTCGCAGCCGGGGTACAGCTTCTGCGCCATCGCCATGCCGTAGTCCGGCAGGAACACGATCCGGTGGCGCACCCGTGGATCGTCCGCGAACCGCACCAGCTCCTGCACCAGCCGCTTACCGCCGTCGTCCGCGGGGTGCGCCTTGCCCGCCACGACGATCTGCACCGGCCGCTCGGGGTGCAGCAGCAGGTCCATCAGCCGGTCCCGGTCGCGCAGCATCAGCGTCAGGCGCTTGTACGACGGGACGCGCCGGGCGAAGCCGATGGTGAGGACGTCCGGGTCGAGCACCCCGTCGACCCAGCCCAGTTCGGCGGTGTGGGCGCCGCGCTGCCGCCAGGAGGCCCGCAGCCGCTCCCGCACCTCGGTCACGAGTTGCTCGCGCAGCACCCGCCGCAGGTCGAAGATGTCCTGGTCGGGGATGTCGGCGACCGCGTCCCAGCGGTCCGAGCCGCCGATGGTCAGGGCGTCCTCGGCGCGCTGTGCGCCGATCTGCCGGGCGCCGAGCCGGAACACCTCGGGGGCGACCCAGGTGGGCGCGTGCACCCCGTTGGTCACGGACGTGATCGGCACCTCGTCGGCGTCGAAGCCGGGCCACAGGCCGGAGAACATCTCGCGGCTGACGTTGCCGTGCAGCAGGGAGACCCCGTTGGCGCGCTGGGCCAGGCGCAGGCCCATCACGGCCATGTTGAAGAGGTTGGGCTCCCCGCCGGGGTAGGTCTCCATGCCCAGCCGGAGGACGCGCTCGACGTCGATGCGGGGCAGCTCGGCGTCGGGGCCGAAGTGGCGGGCGACCAGCTCGCGGTCGAAGCGGTCGATGCCGGCCGGGACGGGGGTGTGGGTGGTGAACACGGTCCCGGCGCGGACCGACTCCAGGGCGGAGTCGAAGTCCAGGCCGTCCGCGCAGAGTTCGGCGATCCGCTCCAGCCCGAGGAACCCGGCGTGCCCCTCGTTGGTGTGGAACACCTCCGGCCCGGGGTGGCCGGTCAGCCGGCAGTACGTCCGTACCGCCCGGACCCCTCCTATGCCGAGGAGCATCTCCTGGAGCAGCCGGTGCTCGCTGCCGCCGCCGTAGAGCCGGTCGGTCACACCGCGCTCGCCGAGGTCGTTCTCCTCGACGTCGGAGTCCAGCATCAGCAGCGGGACCCGGCCGACCTGCGCCAGCCAGATCCGGGCGTGCAGCTGCTTGCCGCCGGGCAGGGCGAGGGCGACCTGGGCGGGGGTGCCGTCGGGCTCCTCGAGCTGGACGACGGGCAGCTCGTTGGGGTCGAGGACGGGGTAGTGCTCCTGCTGCCAGCCGTCGCGGGACAAGGTCTGGCGGAAGTAGCCGTGCCGGTAGAGCAGGCCGACGCCGATCAGCGGGACGCCGAGGTCGCTGGCCGCCTTGAGGTGGTCGCCGGCCAGGATGCCGAGGCCGCCGGAGTACTGGGGCAGGGCGGCCGTGATGCCGAACTCGGGTGAGAAGTAGGCAATGGCGGCGGGCAGTTCCTCGGGCTGGGTCTGGTACCAGCGGTCGCCGGTCGTGTAGTCGTGCAGATCGCCCGCGACCGCGGCGAGGCGGCGCAGGAACGGGCGGTCTCCGGCCAGCTCCGCCAGCCGCGCGGGCGGCACGCTGCCGAGCAGCCGGACGGGGTCGCCGCCCGAGGCGGCCCACCGCTCGGGGTCGACGGACCGGAACAGGTCACGGGTCTCCGCGTGCCACGACCAGCGCAGGTTGCGGGCCAGATCGCTGAGCGGCCGGAGGGGGTCGGGGAGAACGGGTCGGACGGTGAATCGACGGATCGCCTTCACGGGTTCCACCTCGGCGCGTTCGCTGGATTTCGCAGGGCTTCGACGACGTCTCCTACGACAGTACCGGCGTCGGCGCCTCCGCCGCTGAAGCTCCGCCAGCCGCCCCCCGATCGGCCTGAACAGCACCATCGGCGGATATGGCCGATTCCGCCCCCATAGGCGTCCTTGTGGTGCTTCACGCACCACGAGAGGCTGCCTCTGGCGTACCGGCCCGCGCCCGCCGCACGCGGCGCCGCGCGGCAGCCGTACGCCGCCTCGAGGAGGGGAACTCGGACCATGGCTCGGACGCGCGAGCGGCGTCTGCGCCGGACGGGGTGCCTGGCCGCGGCGATCTGCGCCGCGGCGTTTTCGGCCACCACCCTGCCCGCGCACGCCGTACCGGAGGGGCGGATACTCGGCGCCGGATCACCCGGCTCCGTGCACGGAAGTTACCTGGTGACACTGAAGGAGGGCACCGGAGCCCGGTCGTCGGCCGGAAGGGGCCTCGCCGGACAGTACGGGGTGGAGATCAGCCACACCTACGGCACGGTCCTGAACGGCTACGCGGTCCGGGCGGACGAGAGACAGGCCGGGCGGCTGGCCGCCGATCCGCGGGTCGCCTCGGTCGTCCAGGACACTCGCGTACGGCTCGACGGCACCCAGCGGAACCCGCCGTCCTGGGGGCTGGACCGCGTAGACCAGCCGAAGCTGCCGCTGGACCGGAGCTACACCTGGCCCCGGCCGGCCGGCGCGGGGGTGACGGTGTACGTGATCGACACCGGCGTCCGGACGACTCACGAGGACTTCGCCGGCCGGGCGGGCCACGGCTGGGACTTCGTCGGGAACGACAGGGTCGCCTCGGACGCCAACGGCCACGGCACGCATGTCGCCGGCACGGTCGCGGGGACGGCCCACGGCATCGCCAAGAAGGCCCGGATCGTCTCCGTGCGCGTCCTCGACGCCGCGGGCGCCGGCACCACGGCCCGGGTGATCGCCGGGATCGACTGGGTGACCCGGCACGCGAAGAAGCCCGCGGTCGCCAACCTCAGCCTGGGCGGCCCGCGCAACGACCGGCTGGACGCCGCCGTCCGGGCCTCCATCGCCTCCGGCGTCACCTACACGGTCGCCGCGGGCAACGACGGCAGGCCGGCCGGCCTGTACTCCCCGGGCGGCGTCAGGCAGGCCGTCACGGTCGGCGCGACCGGCCGGGGGGATAGGAAACCGGCCTTCTCCAACCACGGTCCGGCCCTCGATCTGTTCGCTCCGGGCGTCGGTATCACCTCCGCCTCCGCAGCGAGCGACACCGCGCGGGCCACCTACTCGGGTACCTCGATGGCGTCCCCGCATGCCGCGGGCGCCGCCGCGCTCTATCTGGCGGATCATCCGAAAGCGACTCCGGCCCAGGTCGGGAGGGCCTTGACCGCCGGAGCGGCGACCGGGAAGGTCTCCGGCCGGGGCGTCGGTTCACCGGACAAGTTACTGCGGGTGCCGCGCGGGTAGGGCGAAGGAGCAGCCACGCCAGGGGGCCGGCCTCGTCCGTCGCGGACGAGGCCGGTCTTGTGTGTCGACATACGCGTGAGTAGTTAACAAAGTGCCGGATTGCCCACCCGAATAGGGTGGGAAGGCTCCTGCGGGTACCCCTCACAGGAGCACCATGCAGGACCCACCTCCCCACAGACATCCGCCCACCCACGTTGACGCGGACAGGAGCGGTCATGCCCGCCAAGCACCACTCGCCAGCACCCCCCAGTCGCCGCACCACCGGGGCGCGCGCGCCCGGCGGCGAAGCACGCCCCGCGCGCCCGGCCGACGCCGGTCCACCGGCGTCGCCACCACCACCCGTGAGCGACGCGACCGCCGTCGGGCGCATACCCGTACTGGATGTCCGCCCGGTCGTCCAGCAGGGACGCCGGCCGGCGAAGGCCGTCACCGGCGAGACCTTCGAGATCTCCGCGACCGTTTTCCGGGAGGGGCACGACGCGGTCGCCGCCAACGCGGTCCTGAAGGACCCCGAGGGCCGCCCCGGCCCGTGGACACCGATGCGGGAGCTGGCCCCGGGGACGGACCGGTGGGGCGCGACGGTCACCGCCGGGGAACCCGGCCTGTGGACGTTCACCGTCGAGGCATGGGGGGACCCGGTCGGTACCTGGCGCCATCACGCCGAGATCAAGATCCCGGCGGGCATGGACACGGACGTCGTCCTGGAGGAGGGCGCGCGTCTGTACGAGCGGGCGGCCGCCGGTGTGCCCGAGGAGGAGGGACTGCGCGACGTGATCCTCACCGCCGTCGACGCCCTGCGGGACGAGGGCCGTCCCGCGGCGTCTCGTCTGGCGGCGGCGTTGACGCCGGAGGTGGACGAGGTCCTGGGCCGGCATCCGCTGCGGG
>NZ_JBHVCP010000075.1:0-30941 GCF_042803315.1 Streptomyces sp. NPDC057424 | reverse complement strand
CGGGAAAGGGGCCCTTCGCCGTGCCCGCTACTCCGCCTTGATGGCCTCCAGCATGTTCAGCCGGGCCGCCCGCCGCGCCGGCCACAGCGCCGCGAGGACACCCACCGTCGCGGCCAGCAGCAGGAAGACACCCATCCTCGCCCAGGGCAGGACCAGTTCGTACGTCGCGAGCTTCGTGGCCAGCAGCTCACCGGCCGCCCAGCCGAAGAACACGCCCAGGCCGATGCCCAGCACCGCGCCGAACAGGGAGATCACCAGGGACTCCAGGCGGACCATCCGCTTGATGCCCTTGCGGTCCAGGCCGATCGCGCGGAGCATGCCGATCTCCTGGGAGCGCTCGAAGACCGACATGGCCAGGGTGTTGACGACGCCGAGCACCGCCACGATCACCGCCATGGCGAGCAGGCCGTAGACCATGTTCAGCATCAGCGTGAACATCTGCGCGATCTCGTTGGAGATGTCGTCCTTCGACTGGACCTTGATCGCGGGGTTGGTGCCGAGGGCCTTCTCCAGCTTGTCCTGCACCGCGCCGGACGTGCCGTCGGCGGTCTTCACCATGACCCTCATGTTGTACGGGTCCGAGGAGTGCGGGGCGAGGGTCTTCTCGTCGAGCAGGATGCCGCTCAGGAAGTCGTTGCTCTCGTAGATCCCGGAGACCGTGAGCTTCTGCTTCTTGCCGTCCTCGTAGGCGATGGTGAAGGCGGAACCAGCCTTCCAGCCATGGGACTTCGCGGTCTCGCCGTCCACGACGACGTTGCTGCCGCCGACCTTGAAGGTGCCCTCGTCGACCTTCGGACCGACCAGGTCGCCGATCGCGGCGCCGTTGACGCCGGTCGGGTACTCGCTCCGGCCGTCGATCCGGGATTCGGCGTTGAGCATCGGGCTGGTGGCGGTGACGTCACCGGCCTGCTTCAGCTGCTTCTCCACGTCCGGCGACAGCGGGTTGCCGTTCGCCATCGACACCACGTAGTCGGCCTTGATCGACGCCGACGCCATCTTCTCGATGGCCTGCTGCAGGCTGCCCGCCATCACCGTCATGCCGGTGATCAGAGTCAGGCCGATCATCAGCGCGGAGGCGGTGGCGGCCGTACGGCGCGGGTTGCGCACCGAGTTCTGCCGGGCCAGCTTGCCGGACATGCCGAAGGCGCGCAGCACCGGCGCGGCGGCGGCGATCAGCGGGCGGGACAGCAGCGGGGTCAGGATGAACACGCCGATGATCAGCAGTACCGCGCCGAGGCCCATCGGCATCTGGCCGTCCGAGCCGTCCATGGTGGTGGCCACCAGGACCACCGCGATGCCCGCGGCCGAGACCAGGGCACCCAGCGTGTTGCGCAGCACCAGCGACTTGGTCGTGGCCTTGGCGTGCACGCTGCTCATGGCCGCGACCGGCGGGATCTTCGCGGCCCGGCGGCCCGGCAGCCACGCCGCCAGCATGGTCACCAGGATGCCGACGGCGAACGCGGCGATGACCGTGGCCGGCTTGATGATCAGCGGCCCGTCCGGCACGGTCGCGTCGAACGTGCCCATCAGGGAGCGCAGCCCGGCCCCGATGCCGATGCCCGCGACCAGACCGGTCACGGCGGCGACCGCGCCGACCAGGAACGCCTCGAGGAGCACCGAGCGCGTCACCTGCCGCCGCGAGGCGCCGACCGCCCGCATCAGCGCCAGCTCCCTGGTGCGCTGGGCGACCAGCATGGTGAAGGTGTTGGCGATGATGAACGTGCCGACGAACAGGGCGATGCCGGCGAAGACCAGCAGGGCCGTCTGCATGCCGCTCATCGACCGGGAGATCGCGTCCGCCTGGTCGTCGGCGAGCTGCTTGCCGGTGGTGGTCGAGACGGTGCCCTTCGGCAGCGCCTTGTCCAGTTCCGCCTTCAGCGCGGCCTGCGTGACGCCCGGCTTCGCCTTGACGTTGATCTGGTCGTACACGCCCGGCTTGCCCAGCAGCTTCTGGGCGGTCGCCGTGTCGAACAGGGTGAGGCTGCCGCCGGCCGCGACGTTGCCGTCGTCGGTGGTGAAGATGCCGGTGATCTTCGGGGTCAGGACCGGCCCGGCGACGGACATCCGCACGGTGTCGCCGACCTCGTAGCCGGCGCGCTTCGCCGTCGCGGAGTCGATGAGGATCTCGCCCCGGCCCTTGGGGGCGTGCCCGCTGACCAGCGGGTAGCGGGGGTCCTTGGTGCCCCAGTAGTTGCCGCCCTGCGACTGGAAGCCGTCGCCGAGCAGCTTGCCGTCCTTGCCGGCGATGGCGGTGAAGTTCTGCACGACTCCGATGGCGGACGCGGCCCCGGGAACCCGCTCGCTCCTGGTGAGGACGGCCTGGGTCAGTTCGTGGAGCTTGCCGACCTGATCCCCCTCGGCTTCCCGGTAGTCCGCTGTCATGGCGACGTCGACCTGGTCGAAGCCCTTGGCGGAACTCTTCTGGAAGGCGTCGGAGATGGTGTTGGTGAAGACCAGGGTCCCCGACACGAAGGCCACGCCGAGCATCACGGCGAGCACGGTCATCAGGAGCCGGGCCTTGTGCGCGAGCACGTTGCGCAAGGCGGTACGGAACATGGGTTTTCTCAGTCCAGTCGGTTCGGGCCGGTGCGTCGGTGAGGGGGCGTCAGCTCGTGCGGCCCTTGGCGTCGAACGCCTTCATGCGGTCGAGCACGGAGTCGGCCGTCGGCCCGTGCATCTCGTCGACGATCCGTCCGTCCGCCAGGAAGATCACCCGGTCCGCGTAGGCCGCGGCCACCGGGTCGTGCGTCACCATCACCACCGTCTGGCCCAGTTCGCGCACGGAGTTGCGCAGGAAGCCCAGCACCTCGGCGCCGGAGCGCGAGTCGAGGTTTCCGGTGGGCTCGTCGCCGAAGATGATCTCGGGCCGGGAGGCGAGTGCCCGGGCCACGGCGACGCGCTGCTGCTGGCCGCCGGACAGCTGGGACGGCCGGTGGCCGAGACGGTCCGCCAGGCCGACCATCCGGATGACGGAGTTCAGCCACTCCTTGTCCGGCTTGCGCCCCGCGATGTCCATCGGAAGGGTGATGTTCTCCAGGGCCGTCAGGGTCGGCAGCAGGTTGAACGCCTGGAAGATGAAGCCGATCTTGTCCCGGCGCAGCTTGGTCAGCTGCTTGTCCTTCAGCGAGCCGAGTTCGGTGTCGCCTATGCGCACCGACCCGGACGAGAAGGAGTCGAGACCGGCCACACAGTGCATCAGGGTGGACTTGCCGGAGCCCGAGGGGCCCATGATCGCGGTGAACTCGGCCTGCCGGAAGTCGACGGAGACGCAGTCCAGGGCGACCACCTGGGTCTCGCCCTGTCCGTAGATCTTCGACAGATCCGTGGCGCGGGCGGCCGCGGTGGTGGCCCGGTCGGCGAGGGATGCGGTGGTCACGGGATGGCTCTCCTGTCGGACGGCTGTGAGGGGGAAGGACGTGTTCCATCGTCCGGGTCCCAGGCCGCCGTGTAGTCACCCGCTGTTCTGGTTCCGAAGGCCGACTCCGGTCTGACCGCGCGGGGCGGTGTCATACCTGGGGATGACGAACGCCCCCGAGAGACCGGGTGTCGGGACTGACGCCGTCCGGGTGTCGAGAACAGGTGGAGTGCCCTCGTTCGGGCGGTGAAATTCCGTCATTCCGCATACGTGGCCGAGCGCCGCACGCAAGGCTATTGGCAAGTGCGGATGGCGTGTTCCGTGTGCTGATGCACCCTCAGACGTCAATAAAATAAGACAACATCGGTCCACGCTTCCGCTGTTCGGGGGATCCGTCCGGATAGTCTCGGAACCTCGATGCGGAGCCCACGGCCTGCCCGGATGGTGGAATGCAGACACGGCGAGCTTAAACCTCGCTGCCCCTTCGCGGGCGTGCCGGTTCAAGTCCGGCTCCGGGCACTTTCCGATCCCTGCGTGCTCCATTGAAGAGTTCACGGCGCGCCCGTTGACAGCGGACGCATGCCGTCGGAGACTCACATGCACATAGTGAAAGAAATTTCACCTGACGAACGCAGATGGGAAGAGGTCGTCCGATGCGCACCACCGTCGGCATCATCGGAGCGGGCCCCGCCGGCCTCCTCCTCGCCCGGCTGCTCCACAACGCCGGCATCGACTCGGTCGTCCTGGAGAGCCGTGACCGCGATTACGTCGAACGGCGCCAGCGCGCCGGGATCCTCGAGCAGGGCACCGCGGACGTGCTGCGCGCGGCCGGCGCCGGGGAGCGCATGGACCGCGAGGGGCTGCGCCACGACGGCATCGAGCTGCGCTGGGAGCGCAGGCGCCACCGTGTCGACTTCCCCGCCCTCACCGGCGGACGGTCCGTGACGGTCTACGCCCAGACCGAGGTGTGCAAGGACCTCATCGCCCTCCAGCTCCTGGAGGGCGGGCCCCTGCTCTTCGAGGCGGAGGCGCTGGCCGTGGAGGACGCCGGCACCGACGCCCCGCGGATCCGATTCCGGCACGAGGGCCGTGAGGACGTCCTGGAGTGCGCCTACGTCGTCGGCTGCGACGGCTTCTGGGGCGTGGCCCGCAAGGCGATCCCCGCCCCATTCACCCAAGTCTTCGAACGGACGTACCCCTTCGGCTGGCTCGGCATCCTCGCCGACGTGCCGCCCTCCCACGACGAGCTCGTCTACGCCCGCCACGACCGCGGCTTCGCCCTGCTCTCCATGCGCTCACCGGCCGTCTCCCGCCTCTACCTCCAGGTGCCCGACGGCACCGACGCCGGGGCGTGGAGCGACGAGGAGATCTGGGACGAGCTGGAGCGCCGGTTCGAGACCGCGGACGACTGGCGCCTCCAGCGCGGCCCGATCACCCAGAAGTCGGTCACGCCCATGCGCTCCTACGTCCACGAGCCCATGCGCCACGGCCGCCTCTTCCTCGCCGGTGACGCGGCGCACATCGTCCCCCCGACCGGGGCCAAGGGCCTGAATCTCGCCGTTGGCGACGTCGTGACCTTCGCGCGGGCCCTGACCCACCGGCAGGAGACCGGATCGCCGGAGCTGCTCGACGCCTACTCCGCGACCTGCCTGCGCCGGGTCTGGCAGGCCGAGCGGTTCTCCTACGACATGACGACCCTGCTGCACCGCGCACCCGGCGCGACGCCCTTCGAGGACCGGCTCCAGCTCGCCCGGCTGGAGCGGATCGCCTCCTCCCGCGCGGCCGAGACGGACCTGGCGGAGGCGTACACGGGCTTCCCGTTCGGGTGAGCCGGGAGTGACCCCCTCCGGTGAGGGGAATCACCAAGCCGCGTAGCGTGTTGCGCAGCACGACGAGGGAAAGATCCTCCCCAAGCACTAGGGTCATCCCTTTGCCTACCTATTACTCTTTGAGCCAAGGCCATGACGTGTGGCCATGGAGGAGTGAAATGAGGAGCAGAAACCCGGTCTTCTCGCGACGGGGGTTCAGCCGCGACAACGGCTACGCGGGCTTCAACACCGCGCCGCAGGCCGGGGGTCCCGCTGTCGCCACCCAGGGCAACCCGTACGCACAGCCGGCGGGCAACCAGTACGCGCAGAACCCGTACGCGCAGAACCCTTACGCCCAGCAGGACCTGCAGTACGGCGCGCCGCCGCAGGCCCCGGCCACCACCGGCCGGATGACCATCGACGACGTCGTCCTGCGCACGGCGAGCACGCTCGGTGTGCTCATCATCACCGCGGCGCTCTCCTGGGCCCTGCTGCCGGTCGACGACGCCAACATCAGCCGTGCCTACGGCATCGGTATCGGCGCCGCGCTGATCGGCATGGTCCTGGCGCTCGTGCAGTCCTTCAAGCGCAAGGCCTCGCCCGCGCTGATCCTGACGTACGCCGCGTTCGAGGGTGTCTTCCTCGGCGTCATCTCCAACATCGTCGACAACCGCATCGCCGACGGTGCGGCCATGCAGGCCGTGATCGGCACCATGGCGGTCTTCGCCGGTGTGCTGATCGCCTACAAGGCCGGCTGGATCCGCGTCAACCGCCGCTTCTACGGCTTCGTGATGGCGGCCGCCCTCGGCTTCATCCTGCTGATGATGGTGAACCTGCTGTTCGCGGTGTTCGGCGGCGGTGACGGCCTCGGCTTCCGCAGTGGTGCCCTCGGTGTGATCTTCGGCGTCATCGGCATCATCCTCGGTGCGTGCTTCCTCGCCCTGGACTTCAAGCAGGTCGAGGACGGCGTCGCCTACGGCGCCCCGCGCGAGGAGGCCTGGCTCGCGGCCTTCGGCCTCACGCTGACGCTGGTGTGGATCTACCTGGAGTTCCTGAGGCTCATCTCGATCCTCAACAGCAGCGACTAGTCCTCGACGGTCGTAGCGCGAAGGGCCCCGGCTTCGGCCGGGGCCCTTTGTCGGCGGGGGACGGTGTGCGCGCCTAGAGCAGTTTGCGCGCGGCCCTCCTCAGGTCGTACTCGTGGATGATCGCCTTGGCGTGGCCGTAGGCGAGATTGTGTTCGTGCCGGAGCCAGCTGACCTTTTCCTCGAAGCGGAAGAGCGCCGGGCCTTCTTCGACGGTGCGCAACCAGTCGGAGATCTCACGACCGGTGCAGTGGGGGATGCGGGCGAGCATGTTGCGATGGGTCTCTTCGGAGAAGACTTGGGACATCGGCGCCTCCGGACGCTGGGATGTAAGCCGGTCCTTCAGGTCACCGTGCCTGAGTGTTCGCCCGTTGGCAACAGTCCCGGTGCGACGCGTACGCTCGCGGCGTGGTTGATACGACGCCTCTGACCCGTGCGGTGGAGCACTTCGCCGATCGTTTGAGGGCCGCGCCCCAGAGCCGGCTGCAGCGGGGTGCTGCCGCCGAGGCTCTCGGGCTGGCCCGGGAGCTGGCCCGCAGGGCGCAGGAGTTGGAGGAGCCGGGGGTGCAACCCCGGGAGATGCCGGACGCCGGCATGTTTGCTGCCGCAGACCAGATCACCGTGGCCGGGCATGATCTGGCGGTCGTGGTCCCGAGCGATGCCGACGTCCAGGAAGCGGTGACGTGGGTGGAGGAGGCGCAGAAGCGGGCGGGGGTGTAGCGCCGTCCCCGCGCCCCTACAGGGACGCGATGACCCGGTCGGCCAGGATGTAGACGTTCTCCTCGCCGCATTCGAACGTGAGGGTGTAGGCGCCCGAGATGCCGGAGCCGCCCAGGAGGGTCGGGGTCACGCCGGTGCGGAGGGCGGTGGCGAGGCGATCCGCGGTCTCGCGGTGGCCCGGGGTCATGCACAGGGTCGTGCCGTCGGCGAAGACGTAGACGTCCAGGGTGCCCAGGGGGCCGGGGCGGACGTCCGTCAGTTCGACGCCGGAGGAGGCCAGCTCCTCCAGGGTGGCGACGGTGCGCTCGTGGTCGTTCACGACCGGCGACTGCGCCGGCACGAAGTCCGGGTGGGAGGGATGGCGGCGGCGGGCCGCGGCCAGCTCCGGGGACTCCCCGGACGGCTCCTCGGCGTCCGCGGCGGGCTCGGACACCGGCTCCAGACCCGCGAAATCGGCCTGGCGGGGCAGGAACAGATCGGTCTCGGGCAGGCCCAGCAGAGAGGGCGCGTCGGAGGCGTCACGAGCCTCCTGGGCTGCCCAGAACGCCCGCGCCTCGGCGAGCTCCCGCTCCCGCTCCTCGGCGAGCGCAGCCGCCACCGCGGCACGTATCTCTTCGGTGTCGGCAGTGGTGCGAGCGGCGGGCAGCAGCGCACGGGTGGTGGCGGCGCGGCTCTCGGCCAGTGCGGTGTGCAGGGCCGCGACCTGTCGGCGCAGCTGCAGGACGGTGCGCAGGACGGCGACGCCCACGGCGCCCGTGGCGGCCGTGGTGACCAGCAACGCGATCGGCATGGCGCTCACTGACGTACTCCCGGTTCAAAGTCGACCCCCGACTTCCTACATCAGCTTGAAGGGCGGACTAACCAGCTGTCAGTGCGTAACGTCACGAAACGGACAGGGCTTCGGTGTCGGGGGAGGGGGTGTGCCTGCTGTGACCTGGTGTTCTCCCTGGTGGAGGGAGATAGGTCACATCCTGGGGGAGATTGGATCACAAAACAGCCCAGAACCCTGGTGTTTCAGGGTTCTGGGCCGAAGGCTCACAGCGGGTGCTATGGCGGCTACGGTGCGCCGCTCAGCTGAGGCGCTCGATGACCATGGCCATGCCCTGGCCGCCGCCGACGCACATCGTCTCCAGGCCGAACTGCTTGTCGTGGAACTGCAGGGAGTTGATGAGCGTGGTGGTGATGCGGGCGCCGGTCATGCCGAAGGGGTGGCCGACGGCGATGGCGCCGCCGTTGACGTTCAGCTTCTCCAGCGGGATGCCCAGGTCGCGGTAGGAGGGGATCACCTGGGCGGCGAACGCCTCGTTGATCTCGACCAGGTCGATGTCGTCGATGGTCAGCCCGGCCCGCCGCAGGGCCTGGTTGCTCGCCTCCACCGGGCCGAGGCCCATGATCTCGGGCGAGAGGCCGGAGACGCCGGTCGACACGATCCGGGCGAGCGGGGTGAGACCGAGCTCGCGGGCCTTGGTGTCGGACATGATCACGAGGGCCGCGGCGCCGTCGTTCAGCGGGCAGCAGTTGGCGGCGGTGACCATGCCGTCGGGGCGGAAGACCGGCTTGAGGCCCTGCACGCCCTCCAGGGTGACGCCGGCGCGGGGGCCGTCGTCCTTGGAGACGACCGTGCCGTCGGGGAGGGTGACCGGGGTGATCTCGCGCTCCCAGAAGCCGTTCTTGATGGCCTCCTCGGCGAGGTTCTGCGAGCGGACGCCGAACTCGTCCATGTCCTGGCGGGTGACGCCCTTGGCGCGGGCCAGGTTCTCGGCGGTCTGGCCCATCGCGATGTACGGGTCGGGCAGCAGGCCGTCCTCGCGCGGGTCGTGCCAGGTCGAGCCCTCGGACTGGGCGGTGGCGACCGTGCGGGCCTCGGCGTCGGCGAAGAGCGGGTTGTGCGTGTCGGGCAGGCCGTCGGAGCTGCCCTTCGCGTAGCGGGAGACCGTCTCCACGCCCGCCGAGATGAAGACGTCTCCCTCGCCGGCCTTGATGGCGTGCAGGGCCATGCGGGAGGTCTGCAGGGAGGAGGAGCAGTACCGGGTGACGGTGCAGCCCGGCAGGTGGTCCATCCCCATCTGCACGGCCACGATCCGGCCGAGGTTGTGGCCCTGCTCGCCGCCGGGCAGGCCGCAGCCGAGCATCAGGTCGTCGATGTCCCTCGGGTCCAGCTCGGGGACCTTGGCCAGGGCGGCCTGGACGATCGTGGCGGTCAGGTCGTCCGGGCGGAGGTCCTTGAGGGAGCCCTTGACGGCGCGGCCGATGGGGGAGCGGGCGGCTGAGACGATCACGGCTTCGGGCATCACGGCTCCATTGACGTACCGAGTGGTCTGGCAGGGCTGACTGGGAAGTTACCCGTACGTATGGGCTGGGTCACGGGTGTCGCGGTGTGACCCTGGCCGCAGTTTCCAAGCGCTTGCTTTGTGGTGCTCCTCAGTTCGAAGGGGTCGCGGGCGCCGGTTCCTGCTCGGGGACCCGCCGGCGCCGCCGGCGCTTCAGCAGCGCCCACGGGCCCCGCGGCCCGCTCGGCATCGCCGCCGCGACCTCCGTGCCCGCCTCCGAGGCGGCCTCCGCCGCCGCCCGCGCCACCGGCAGGAAGCCCTCGCGGCGGGAGGCGTCCGGGCGCTCCTCCTCGGCGGGCCACAGGCCAAGGGAGGCGCAGACGGTCGGCAGCACCGCCATCGCCGCCGTCGCGTAGCCCTCGGCGGAAGGGTGGTAGCTGTCCGGGCCGAACAGCTCGCGCGGGTTCTCGGCGAACTCGGGGCCCAGCAGGTCGCCCAGCGACACGGTACGGCCGCCCTGCTCCACGACTCCGATCGTCTGGGCGGCCGCCAGCTGGCGTGAGGACCGCCGGGCCAGCCAGCGCAAGGGCTGCCGGACCGGTTCGATCGTGCCGAGGTCGGGGCAGGTGCCGACCACGACCTCCGCGCCGGCCGTGCGCAGCCGGCGGACCGCCGAGGCCAGATGGCGGACCGAGCGGGTCGGGGGCATGCGGTGGGTGACGTCGTTCGCGCCGACCATGATCACGCAGATGTCGGGCACGGGGTCGGGAGCGGCCAGCACCAGGGCCACCTGGCGGTCCAGGTCGTCCGAACAGGCGCCCGGGGTCGCCACCGTGCGCAGCTCCACCGGGCGCTCCGCCAGCGCCGCGAGCCCCGACGCCAGCAGCGCCCCCGGCGTCTGCCCACCCCGGTGCACGCCCTGGCCCGCGGCCGTGGAGTCGCCCAGCATCGTCAGCCTCAGCGGTGCCTCGGCCGGACCGGCGTACGTACGGCCGTACAGCCCGTCCGCCTGCGGCACGTGCGGTGACGTGCCGTTGCCCACCCGGCGCCGCGCCAGCTGCACCTCCGCCAGCACCAGTCCCACGGTGGCCGCTCCGGCCAGACCGATCCCGCCGCCGCCATAAGCCGCGCCGGCCGCGATCCGCCGGGCCACCCTCGCCCTCGACATGCTCGTCATGCGTCGCCGCCACCTCCTCGAACCCGTACACCCAGTGCTTGCCCCGTACCGCCCGTCGCCCAATCTCAACAGGGAGTGAACGACCGTCACGGACCACCGCAAGGTCATAGGCTGGCGGCACCACTCAGACCACTTCTGCGGCATCCGGAGACAACGGTGCAGTTCCACGACTCGATGATCAGCCTCGTCGGCAACACCCCGCTGGTGAAGCTCAACAGCGTGACCAAGGGCATCAGGGCGACCGTCCTGGCCAAGGTGGAGTACTTCAACCCCGGCGGCTCGGTGAAGGACCGCATCGCCCTGCGCATGATCGAGGCGGCGGAGGAGAGCGGCGCGCTCGAGCCCGGCGGCACGATCGTCGAGCCGACCAGCGGCAACACCGGCGTCGGCCTCGCCATCGTCGCCCAGCAGAAGGGGTACAAGTGCATCTTCGTGTGCCCCGACAAGGTGAGCACCGACAAGATCAACGTGCTGCGCGCGTACGGCGCCGAGGTCGTTGTCTGCCCGACGGCCGTCGACCCCGAGCACCCGGACTCCTATTACAACGTCTCCGACCGCCTGGTCCGTGAGACCCCCGGTGCCTGGAAGCCCGACCAGTACTCCAACCCCCACAACCCGCTCTCCCACTACCACTCGACCGGCCCCGAGCTGTGGGAGCAGACGGAGGGGAAGATCACCCACTTCGTGGCGGGCGTGGGCACCGGCGGCACCATCTCCGGGACCGGCCGCTATCTGAAGGAGATCAGCGACGGCGAGGTCAAGGTCGTCGGCGCGGACCCCGAGGGCTCCGTCTACTCCGGCGGCTCCGGCCGGCCCTACCTCGTCGAGGGCGTCGGTGAGGACTTCTGGCCGACCGCCTACGACCGGACCGTCGCGGACGAGATCGTCGCCGTGTCCGACAAGGACTCCTTCCAGATGACCCGCCGTCTCGCCAAGGAGGAGGGCCTGCTCGTCGGCGGCTCCTGCGGCATGGCGGTCGTGGCCGCGCTGGAGGTCGCCGAGCGGCTCGGTCCGGACGACGTCGTGGTGGTCCTGCTGCCGGACAGCGGCCGCGGCTACCTCAGCAAGATCTTCAACGACGAGTGGATGGCCGACTACGGCTTCCTGGAGGACGCGGGCCCCAGCGCCCGCGTCGGCGACGTCCTGAACGACAAGGAGGGCGACCGCATGCCCTCCCTCGTCCACATGCACCCGGAGGAGACGGTCGGTCAGGCCATCGACGTGCTGCGCGAGTACGGCGTCTCCCAGATGCCGGTCGTCAAGCCGGGCGCCGGCCACCCCGACGTGATGGCTGCCGAGGTCGTCGGCTCGGTCGTGGAGCGAGAGCTGCTGGACGCGCTGTTCAGCAAGAGCGCCTCGCTCGACGACCCGCTGGAGAAGCACATGTCCGGCCCGCTGCCCCAGGTCGGCTCCGGCGAACCCGTCGCCGACCTGATGGCCGTGCTGGGCAAGGCGGACGCGGCGATCGTCCTCGTCGAGGGCAAGCCGACCGGTGTGGTCAGCCGGCAGGACCTGCTGTCGTTCCTCGCCCGCACGGGGAAGTGACGGCCAACCTCTGGTGAACTGCCCGTGAACCGGGTGAACTTGCGGCGTCCGTGATCTTCGCGGACGCCGCGGAACCGGTACGCGGGTGTCACGTCCGCGCAGCACCCGCTTAACACGCGTCCTGCACATTGGTGGGTGTCGGCAGGGCGGGAGCGGCTCCCCGCCCCGGCCGGCGCCGAACGGCGTCAAACGGACCTCCGGAGCGGCTCCCGGACCTCCACGGACGCCACGGACGCGCAAGCCCGGCCTGACCGGGCCCGCGTCCTTCGCGGGGACCGCCGTCGTCCCGCCCCCCGTTCACGGGGGTGCGGCGGTCCCCGCGCAGTTTCCTTCCCGCCGCTCGGGGGCGCGGAGTTGAGTGTCAGCGCCGGATGGCAGGATCCCCGCATGCCTCTGCCTCTGCCTCTGCCTCAGCCCGACGACCTGACCACGCTCGTCCTGCGCACCGACTTCGGCGACGAAGCGGCCTGGGAGGCACTGTGTGCCGCTCTCGACGGGGCCGGCGCGTTTCCGTGCGCGACCCGCGTCAGCGATCCCCGTTTCACCGGCGTCGGCCTCCAGGCGCTGCTCGCCGAGGAGTCGGCAGCCGATGAGGACGAGCGGGTCTGCGAGGTCTTCCTCGCCGACGCGACGACCCTGGCCGGCCCGGAGCACCCGCTCCTGGCCGTGGACCTCTTCACGGAACCGGGGCGGACCTTTCGCGTCCCGGTCCGCTGGTACCCGGAGATATCCGCCAACCTGAGCATCGCCAACATGGACTTCGCCGAGTACGCCGACGCCGCGGACTCCTCAGGCACGTTCCGGGGCTTCGGGGACGACTGAGGACCAGATCCCCAGGCGACGCCAGGCGATCCGCCGTCTCCGAGCCCGGTTCGGGCGTGCGGGCGACGTCGTCCGGTCCGCGGCCGCTGGGACGGTGAGGGCCACGCAGGGAGGGCCGGCCTGGCCGCGACCGGGTGCCGGAGGAGCTCCACGCCGTGGCCGCAGGACGTGACCGGGTGGTCGTCCCACGGCCCGCGGAACTCCTCGCCGGCCCGGGTGAGTCCGGCGACGGGTCCCCGAGCCGACCGCGACGGGTCCATCCGCGGCAGATCGTCGCGCTCCCGACCCGGCAGGTCTCACACGGGCCCGGACGGGGGCGCTCAGTCCTCCCAGCCGCTGTCCTGGGAGGACTTGTGGCGGCGGCCGAACAGATTCGGGTTGGTGCGGGCCGCCTGGACGATGTTGACGCCGACGATGCCCGCCCAGGCGACGAGCAGGCCGGGCAGGTGCGCCACGCCCCCGCCGATCGCGGACAGCGGCACCGCGAGGACCAGGGAGACGATTCCGAAGCCGAACCGCTCACCCCAGGAGTCCGTGGCCCTCGGCGACCGGGAGTCCCGGGCCGTCTGCATCTGCTGTTCGGCGAACTGCCTGCGCACCCGGCGCTCCACCGCGCCGTCGATCCGCTGGTCGACCTTTTCCAGGAACGAGTCGACCAGCGCCGACTCGTACTCCTCGCCCAGATCCCTGCGTGCGTGCAGGGTGGCGTCGAGTTCCTTCTTCAGGTCGGTGTCCCGCGCGTCCATTCCCGTCATGCCGTCCACGGTAGAAAGCGCCGCCGCCGTCCGCACTGGGGTTAGCCCCCGTGTTCCCCCAGGGGGTTTCCGGACGTACGGCCGGGAGCCGCAGGCGGGCCGGGCGCTGGGCCGGGACCACAACCGCAGGCCCTGAAACGGTCCTGCCGGCCTCAGCCGATCTGGATCTCCCGGTTCGCCTCGGCCGTCGGCGTGGCTGTGCCCTGCGCTGCGCCGTGGCGCTGTGTGAGGCCCTCCAGCAGCTCGGCGAGGTCGACGCCCGTGGAGATGACGCGCGTCGGAGGTGCCGGTGCGAGGGCGAACGACAGGGCAAGGAGGACGGCCCCCGTAGTGCCGAGCCCGAGAAACCAGGCCATCCGAGCACACTGCCTCTCCTTGCCCTCCCCCGTTGTCACAGACATCGTCACACGCGGTCATCGGTCGGGGCATTGCCCGGTTCCGGCAATCTCTACGCTGCTTCACTGCCGCGCCCCGCACCGTCGGCGGGCCGGCAGTGCGCAGACCTCCCGACGCTCTATGACGCGCCGTCAGGAACCGGTAGCGTTCCTGGTGGTGTGCCGGGAAGCCTGGTCGGCGATCTTGAGGGACAGACAGAGTGTCTTTGCGCTGCTTGTCAGCCGCCCGACCCGGAGGAGCCGTTCGGCGTGATCACTTTCCCCCAGCCCGCACGTGGCGGGCCGCGTCCTGGGCGCATGATCGTGTGCGGTGACGACGCGCTCGCCGAACGGCTGGCCGCCGAGCTCGCCACGGTGTACCGCGAGCAGGTCACGCTCGTCGTGCCGCCCTCACGACGGTCCGGCGCCGGTGCCGGCCGTACACGCGTCGCGGCGCTGCTCGGCCGGCTGCAGGCCGCGGTGAACCGCACCGTGGACTCGACCGGCCTCGACGACACCGCCACGGCCCACGTCGTCGAGGCCGCGGAACTCGACGAAGCCGCCCTTGCCGAGGCGGGCGTGAGCGAGGCCGCGGCGATGGCGCTGGTCCATGACGACGACGAGACGAACGTCCGCGCCGCCCTGGCCGCCCGTCGTCTCAACCCCCGGCTGCGCCTGGTCATCCGGCTCTACAACCGCAAGCTCGGCCAGCACCTGGAGGACCTTCTCGACCAGGCCGCCACCCTCGCCGTCCCCGGCCTCGACCCCGAAGCGCTGGACACCTCCACCACCGTCCTCTCGGACGCCGACACCGCGGCCCCCGCCCTCGCGGCCACCGCCGTGGCGGGCACCAGCAAGGTCGTCCAGGCCGGCGGCCTGCTGCTGCGCGCCGTGGAACGCACCCCACCCGGCCACGGCCGGGTCGCCGATCCCGGCCTGTGCACCCTCGCCCTGCTGTCCTCGACCACCAACGACCCGGCCGGAGCGGAGGGATCGGACACCAGCGGCCGAGAAGCCCCCGTCCTCCTGCCCGACGACGACACGGTCGCCGCCGCGACCGGACGCGGCACCGTGGTCCTCGAAACCGTCACGCACACCCCCTCCGGCTCCGCAGTGCGACGGCTGGCAGGGCGCGGGCTGCCGCTGGGTTCCCTCTTCTCGCGCCGGCTGCGCTGGTCCCTGACCGGGCTCGTGACCAGCGTCCTCGGCGTGGCCGTCGCGACCTGGCTCACCGCCGGCGATCAACCCGTCGGCCTGCCCGGTCTGCTGCACGCCGCCTACCTCACGTTGCTCGACCTCTTCGCGATCGGCGACCCGGCGCTGGGCGAATCCCCGGTACGCCAAGTGCTCCAGCTGCTCTCCGGCTTGGCCGGTCTGCTGCTGATGCCGGTGCTGCTCGCGGCCGTCCTGGAGGCACTCGGCACCTTCCGCACCGCCTCCGCGCTGCGCCGGCCGCCGCGTGGACTGTCCGGCCACGTCGTCCTGCTCGGCCTCGGCAAGGTCGGCACCCGTGTGCTGGCCCGGCTCCGGGAACTCGGCATTCCCGTGGTGTGCGTGGAAGAGGACCCCGAAGCGCGCGGTGTCCCGCTCGCCCGCCGCCTGCGCGTCCCCACCGTGGTCGGGGACGCCACGCAGGAAGGGGTGCTGGAAGCCGCCAAGATCCACCGCGCGCACGCCCTGCTCGCCCTCACCAGCAGCGACACGACGAATCTGGAAGCAGCTCTGTACGCACGCTCGGTCGAAGCGGACCTGCGGGTGGTGCTGCGGCTCTACGACGACGACTTCGCCACCGTCGTCCACCGCACCCTGCGCACCGCCCACCCACGAGCCCTCACCCGCAGCCGCAGCGTCTCCAGCCTCGCAGCCCCCGCCTTCGCCGGAGCGATGATGGGCCGACAGGTCCTCGGCGCCATACCCGTCGAACGCCGCGTGCTGCTCTTCGCCGCCCTCAACGTCGCCGGGCACCCGCAGCTGGAGGGACGCACCATCGCCGAGTCCTTCCGTCCCGGAGCCTGGCGCGTCCTGGCGCTCGACACGGCGGAACCGGGCGAGCGCCTGCCCGACCTCGCCGCCACACCGGCGCACGAGGGCGTACACCGTCCCGGCGGACTCGTGTGGGACCTCCACCCCGGCTACGTCCTGAGGCCCGAAGACCGCGTGGTCCTCGCCGCGTCCCGCCAGGGACTCGCCGAACTCCTCGGCCGGCATCCGCAGCCCAGGGTGCGAACCACCGGCACCCAGTGAGGAGCCGGCCTCGGCCCGCGCCGGTGAACGGGCGCGGGCGAGCACCCCGACCGTGCACACGGGACCATCACGGTCCTTGTTCACCCCTCGGCGGACCGCCCCAGGCTCTTGATCTTCTCGAACGGGTAGGCACCCACGATCACCACGGCCAGGCCGTGGAGGGCGAGGGCCACAAGTCCCCAGGTGCCGACCGTTCGGGCACCGCCGCTCATGACGACCGTGCCGAGCGGCACCAACGCAGCGAAGCTGAGCACCGCGGCCCCGGTGCACCAGAAGGCCACCAGGTCGTTCGCCCGTTTCCTCAGCTCCGGGTCGGACTTCACCTCCGCAGGGACCTCGTACCCGTCGGACCGGTCACAGACCTTGCCCCGGTACCCGGTGCGCGCGGCCAGCGAACTGGCCACGCCCAGCAGGAGGAAACAGCCGAAGATGAAGATGCAGGCCATGGATGCCCCAGAGTTCGCGCGGTGCCGAGCAACGTCAGCGGATGTACTCGATGATGAAGGCGACCACCATGTCGACGGCCTTGTTCTCGACCCAGCCCGGCAGGAACGTCCGGAGGGCGCCCCCGATCTCGCCCCCGAGGCAGCCGATGACGGACAACCACAGGCGCCGGGCTTCCGCATCCCGGCAGGATTCCGCGCCCTGAGGTTGCCATCAGGGCCCTGTCACAATCCGCTGGCCGGTGTGTAGGGTCGTACGCGGTGTGCCGGGAAGTCGGGTCGGCGATGCGGGGAAGTGATCATTTTCGCTGATCGGGGGTCGTAGTCCGTGGTACTCGTCGCTGTCTTCGGTGCGGCACTGCTGATCGCGGTGCTGCTGTCCGGGCTCGCCGCCCGCACGGTCCTCTCCACCTCCTTTCTCTTCCTGGTCGGCGGGGCGCTGGTCAGCGACGGCTTCCTGGGCCTGATCCACATCACGCCGGACAGCGAGATCGTTTCCACGACGGCGGACTTGGCGCTGTTCGCGGTGCTGTTCACGGACGGGCAGCACGTCTCCTTCGCCAAGCTGCGGGCGAACTGGCGCAACCCGGCCCGCGCGCTGGGGCTGGGGATGCCGCTGGCGTTCGTGTTCATGGCGCTGGTCACGCATTTCCTGGTCGGCCTGGACTGGACGACATCGTTCCTGGTCGGCGCGGTCCTGGCGCCCACTGACCCGGTGTTCGCGTCGGCGATCGTGGGCCGCAAGGAGGTCCCCGCCAAGTTGCGCGAACTGCTCAACGTCGAGAGCGGCATCAACGACGGCCTCGCTCTCCCGATCGTCCTCGTCCTCATCGCGGCAGCCGGCCCGACGGCCGGCTCCGCGGAGGCCTCGCTCGGGAAGATCGCCCTGGAACTCCTCCTCGGTCTCGCCTTCGGTGTCGTGCTGCCCCTGCTCGTCAACGGCCTTGTCCGTTTCCGGCTGCTGGGTGCGGAGCCGAAGCTGCAACCGCTCCTGCCGCTGGCCACCGGCATCATCCTGTACGCGGCCTGCCACCTCACCCACGCCAACCCCTACCTCGCCGCCTTCTCCGCGGGTGCGGTGCTGGCCGCGATCTCCACGGAGGCGAAGGAGGCGTTCGAGCCGCTGGGGGAGGCGCTGGCGGAGCTGGCGAAGTTCGCCGCGCTGCTCGTGTTCGGCGCGCTGCTGACACCGCAGTTGTTCGGTGACCTGTCGCTGGGCGGGTACGCGGCGGTCGTGCTCGCGATCGTGCTGATCCGGCCCGCCTCCATGCTGATCTCCCTGATCGGGACACAGTTCGACCGCCGGGAGAAGCTGACCGCGGCCTGGTTCGGGCCGAAAGGCTTCGCATCGGTCGTCTACGGCCTGCTGGTGCTGCAGTCCGGCATCCCCCAGGCGGAGGAGGCGTACACGCTCATCGCGGTCTGCATCGCGTTCTCGATCATCGCGCACAGTTCCACCGACGTGCCGATCGCTCGCATGTTCGACGTGGAGGATCTGGTCGGCATCCCGGGTGAGGAAGAGGACCCCCGGAAGGCGGATGCGGTGGTGGCCGAACGTCAGGGCTCGGCAGGGGAGGTATAGAGCCCAGCCGCATGAGCAAGAGCGGCTCGGCCTCACCTTCTGCCTGGCCCGGGACCGCGGTGGGCCGTCCTCCGGTCCGGCTTGCCGCTCTGCATATGCTCATGCAGAATCCTCAGCTACTGAATAGGCGAGGGGGAGCATGTCATGAGCGTGACCGACAGCCCTGCCGCGCGGCTGCAGGCGCTCTTCGAGGGCCACCGGCTGACGCCGACCCAGCGGCGCATCGCGCACAGCATGGTGCGGCGCGCCGCCGACGTGCCGTTCCTGTCGAGCGTGGAGCTCGCCGAGCTGGCCGGGGTCAGCCAGCCGTCCGTGACCCGCTTCGCGGTCGCCCTCGGCTTCGACGGCTATCCCGCCCTGCGCCGCCACCTGCGCGAGGTCGCCCCCGCCGAGCCCACCGCGGAGTCCGGGGCGCACAACGAGTACCAGCAGGCCGTCGAGGCCGAGATCGAGAACCTGCGGCACCTGGCGGAGGCACTGGCCGACCCCGGGCCCGTCCAGCGCGCGGGGCGTCTCCTCGCGGCCTCCCGCCCGCTGCTCGTCCTCGGCCTGCGGGCGGCAGCGGCCCAGGCGCACGGCTTCGCCTACTTCGCCGCCAAGGTCCACCCCGACGTACGGCTGCTCGGTGAGGGCGGCACCATGCTCCAGGACCGCATCGACGCCGCCGTCGGGGCCGGCGCGAGCACACTGCTCTGTTTCGCGCTGCCCCGGCACCCCCGCGAGGTCGTCGACACCCTCGCCTACGCCAAGGAGGCCGGGCTGACCGTCGTCACGGTCGCCGACTCCGCCTTCGCACCCGTCGCCAAGGTGTCCGACCTGCTGCTCCCCGCCGCCGTCGGCACCGGTCTGGCCTTCGACACGGCCTGTGCGCCGATGCTGCTCGGCCGGGTCCTGCTGGAGGCCATGTGCGACGACCTGCCCCAGGCCCAGTCCCGCCTGGAGGAGTTCGACACGAAGGCGGCGGCGCGGGGCCTGTTCGTCGACTGACGGCACGCGCGGGACTTCTCAGATTCGTCTCACGTTGCCTCGCTACCGTAGGTCTCCCAAAGGCTTCGGAGACCGGACGGAGGCTTGACGTGACGCGCGGAGCACAGGGACTGGCCCGGGTGGCCGTGGTCGTACGGGCGGGGGCGGCCCCGCTGTGGTGGCTGGGTGTATCGGCGGCGGGCATCGGCCTGCTCGCACCGGGCCTGACCGGACGCCGTATCGGCGTCCTGGCCGGGGCGGCGCTGTTCCTCCTGGCGACGGCGGCGGTCGCCCGCGGACACCGCAAGCGCTACGCGGCCCTGGCCGCCGCCGCGTCCCGTGCGGGCAAGCACGACGTGCTCCAGGACCGCGCGGTCACGGTACGCAACTGGCGCCGGGGCCACCGCTGGTGGCTCCTTCTCGCCTTCCTCGCCGCCCTGGGCAGCTCCTTCGCGGCCCCGGCCGCGGGCGGCATGCTCCTGGCCGGCTGCGGGGCGGGCCTGTGGCTGAAGTCGGCCTGGCTGGGCCGCCGGGAGCAGGCCGACGAGGTGTTGCTGTGGGTCCGCGTGGACTGGCTGCGCGGGGGAGCGGCCCAGCCGGCCGGCAAGCGGGTGAGGGCGTACCGCAGCACGGGCATCGCGGCGGGGGACGCCGCCCCGGGCGGGGCGCGAAGGAAGACGCCGGCACTCGTGTGATCCGGCGGCGGTTCGCTCACCCAGGGGCGCGGGGATGCCCGCGACGACTCGCGACGCACCCGCGGTCGCGACTACGGGAGCTCCCACGACGCTCGCGTCAACGCATCCACCTGCGCCCCACCGGACTCGGCGACCACCTCCGCAACGGTCTGCGCCTTGCGCACCACCGCGAAGCGCCCACCCGGCCCGAACCCGTACACCCCGGGCCGCACCAGCGAGTTGTACCCGTAGTGATGCGCGAAGTAGTACGCCCCGGTGTCCAGCGCCGCGGCGTAGTCCCCCTGCTCCAGCAACGGCATGGACCGCTCCTCGGCCAGCAGATCTCCCGCGAAACAGGCCGGCCCCGCGACGTCCTGCACCACCACCGGCCCCTCCTTCGGCCGCCCCCTCGCATCGTAGGCAAAGATCCGCAACGGCCAGCTCCCCGGCGCGTAGACGGTCCGCGCGGCCACCTGCACCCCGGCATGCGTCACCGCCACCGCCCGCCCGCCGGAGGCCTTCGCGTACTCGACGCGCGCCACCACGGTCCCGTGCTTCGCCAGCAGTGACCGCCCGAACTCGGTGACCAGCCCGTACCGCCCGTCGAGCAGTCCCGGCACCTCCGCGGCCAGCAGCCGCGCGTACTGCGCGTACGTCGGGGTCGTCGCGTCCGACGCGAAGTTCACCGGCAGGCCGCCGCCGATGTCGAGCGTGTCGACCTGCCGCCGCCCGGCCCGCCGGTTGATCTCCTCCGCCAGCGCGTACGTCTCCGCCACGCCCTGTGCCATCAGGGCCAGCGGGACGCCCTGGGAGCCGGTGTGCGCGTGCAGCCGGGTCAGCCACGGCCGGTCCAGATACGCCTGGACGACCCACTCCCGGGCCCCCTCGTCGCGCAGCGCCACTCCGAACTTCGAGGTGGCCGTCGCCGTGGACAACGCCTCGATGGAGCCCCCGCCGACCTGAGGGTTCACCCGGATCCCGAGAGGGGAGCGGCTGTCCTGCGCCCGCACCAGGGCGTCGAGGCGCGCCAGCTCCTGTGGGTTGTCCGCGTTGACGGCGATGCCCAGGGACAGCGCCTCGCGCAGCTCGGCCGGTGTCTTCGCGGGCGAGTCGAGGACCGTCATCGCCGCCGGCACGCCCGCAGCCCGCGCCAGAGCCAGCTCGCCAGGGCTCGCGACCTCCGCTCCGACGCCCTCCTCCCGCAGCAGCCGCAGCACCGGCACCAACGGGGTCGCCTTCACCGCGAAGGCGTGCAGCACCGGCGTGCCCGGCGCCACCACCGCGTCGAACGCCGCCCGCAGCTCAGCCGCCGACTCCCGGATGCCGGTGACGTCCAGCAGCCCGACGATGGGGCTGGCGGGCCCGAGCAGTCCCTGCTCCACGGCGGCCCGCACCGCCTCGTCCCGCCGGGACACCCGCCCGGCCCCGGCGCCGCCGGCCTCTTCCGCCCCGATGTGTGTGCCCATGCATCCAGCCAAACATCCACGGCACCGCCGCGCCGACGCCCCGGCGTATTGACTAGCTATATTCAGACGTCCAGGATGTGAATAGCCACTGCAACAAACCGCCGGGAGCACCACGGCACCCACCAGGAGGCAGACCATGTCAGGACCCCGCCCGCCCGTCTCCCTCCACCACTCTCAAACGAGGCCCTCGGGGCCGCCCCCTGGTCCTGTCCGAGCACCGCGCGGCACGGAACCGAGCGCCCTGGGATGGCCGCAGGAAGCCGCCCTGCGGATGCTGCAGAACAACCTCGACCCGGAGGTCGCCGAGCACCCCGACAAGCTCGTCGTCTACGGCGGCACCGGCAAGGCCGCGCGCGACTGGCGCTCCTTCGACGCGATGGTGCGCACGCTCCAGGGCCTGAAGCAGGACGAGACCATGCTGGTCCAGTCCGGCCGGCCCGTCGGTGTCATGCAGACCCACGAGTGGGCCCCGCGCGTCCTCATCGCCAACTCCAACCTTGTCGGCGACTGGGCCAACTGGGAGGAGTTCCGCCGCCTCGAACAGCTCGGCCTGACCATGTACGGGCAGATGACCGCCGGCTCCTGGATCTACATCGGCACCCAGGGCATCCTCCAGGGCACCTACGAGACCTTCGCCGCCGTCGCCGCGAAGAAGTTCGGCGGGACGCTGGCCGGCACCATCACCCTGACCGCCGGTCTCGGCGGCATGGGCGGTGCCCAGCCGCTCGCCGTGACGATGAACGACGGTGTGGCGATCTGCATCGACTGCGACCCGCGTGCGATCGAGCGGCGCATCGAGCACCGGTACCTCGACGTGAAGGCCGACTCCCTGGACCACGCGCTCCAGCTGGCCACCGAGGCGCGCGACGCCCGCCGCCCCCTCTCCGTCGGCGTCCTCGGCAACGCGGCCGAGCTGGTCCCGCAGCTCCTCGCCATGGGCGCGCCCATCGACATCGTGACCGACCAGACCTCGGCCCACGACCCGCTCGCCTACCTGCCGCTGGGCACCGCCTTCGAGGACATGGCCGACGCCGCCGCCAAGGACCCGGCCGGCTTCACCACCCGGGCCCGCGAGTCCATGGCCCGGCACGTCGAGGCCATGGTCGGCTTCATGGACGCCGGCGCCGAGGTCTTCGACTACGGCAACTCCATCCGCGGCGAGGCCCGACTCGCCGGGTACGACCGGGCCTTCGCCTTCCCCGGCTTCGTCCCCGCCTACATCCGCCCGCTGTTCTGCGAGGGCAAGGGACCCTTCCGCTGGGCCGCCCTGTCCGGTGAGGCCTCCGACATCGCCAAGACCGACAAGGCGATCCTCGACCTCTTCCCGGAGAACGAGTCCCTCGCCCGCTGGATCAAGATGGCCGGCGAACGCGTCCACTTCCAGGGCCTGCCCGCCCGGATCTGCTGGCTCGGCTACGGCGAGCGCGACAAGGCCGGTGAGCGGTTCAACGACATGGTCGCGAGCGGGGAGCTGGCAGCGCCGGTCGTCATCGGCCGCGACCACCTCGACTGCGGTTCCGTCGCGTCCCCCTACCGCGAGACCGAGGCCATGCTCGACGGGTCCGACGCGATCGCCGACTGGCCGCTGCTGAACGCCATGGTGAACGTCGCCTCCGGGGCGTCCTGGGTGTCGATCCACCACGGCGGCGGCGTCGGGATGGGCCGGTCGATCCACGCCGGACAGGTGACGGTGGCCGACGGCACGGCGCTCGCGGGCGAGAAGATCCGCCGGGTGCTCACCAACGACCCCGGCATGGGCGTCATCCGGCACGTCGACGCCGGGTACGACATCGCGGAGTCGGTGGCGGGGGAGCGGGGCGTCCGTGTCCCGATGCGCGAAGGTGACGAGGCGTGAGCTTCCACAGCATGTGGGCGGAGCTGCTCCCGGTCGGCCGCAGCTCCGCATCCGGCGGCTACCGCCGTTTCGCCTGGACGGACGCCGATGCCGACTGCCGGGCATGGTTCGCAGGCCAGGCCCGCTCGCGCGGCCTCGCCTACGAGGTCGACCGGAACGGGAACCAGTGGGCCTGGCTCGGCGACCCCGCCGAGGGGAACGCCGTCGTCACCGGATCGCACCTCGACTCCGTGCCGGACGGCGGAGCCTTCGACGGCCCCCTCGGAGTGGTGTCCGCCTTCGCCGCGCTGGACGAACTGCGCGGCAGGGACGCCCGCTTCACCCGGCCCTTCGGCATCGTGAACTTCGGTGACGAGGAGGGCGCCCGGTTCGGGCTCGCCTGCGTCGGGTCCCGGCTCACCGCCGGGCAGCTCACCCGCGAGCAGGCGCACCGGCTCACCGACGGCGACGGCGTGACTCTTCCGCGCGCCATGGAGGCCGCCGGATACGACCCCGACACCATCGGCGTGGACCCCGAACGTCTCGCCCGCATCGGCGCCTTCGTCGAACTGCACGTCGAGCAGGGCCGGGCCCTCGACCTGTCCGGCGACCGGGTCGGCATCGCCAGCGCGATCTGGCCGCACGGCCGGTGGCGGTTCGACTTCCGGGGCGAGGCCAACCACGCCGGCACCACCCGGCTCGCCGACCGGCACGACCCCATGCTGTCCTACGCCGAGACCGTCCTCGCCGCCCGGCGCGAGGCCGAAGTCGCCGGAGCCGTCGCCACCTTCGGCAAGATCGCCGTGGAGCCCAACGGCGTCAACGCCATCCCCTCCCTCGTGCGCGGCTGGCTGGACTCCCGTGCCGAGGACCAGACGAGCCTCGACACCGTGGTCGGCGGTATCGAGAAGGCAGCACGCCGGTACGCGGACGCGCACGGCGTCGACCTCGACATCGTCCGCGAGTCCTTCACCCCCGTCGTCGAGTTCGACCACGCCCTGCGCGACGAACTCGCCCGCATCCTCGGCACGGACACCGGCCTCACGGTCCCCGTCCTCGGCACCGGCGCGGGACACGACGCCGGGATCCTGTCCGGGAGCATCCCGACCGCCATGCTCTTCGTGCGCAACCCCACCGGCGTCTCCCACTCCCCGGCCGAGTCCGCGAGCGAGGACGACTGCGTGGCCGGGGTACTCGCACTCGCCGACGTACTGGAAGGACTGGCGTGCAGGTGACGACAGCAGCCCCGCGGACGTACTGGCTGGAGCACGCCTGGCTCGGTACCGGCGCCGAGCCGGGCGTGACCGTCGAGGTCGCGGACGGCCGCATCACCGCCGTCCGCACCGGCACCCCCGCCCCGCCCCCCGGCGCCGAGGTCCTGCGCGGGCTCACCCTCCCCGGCCTGGCCAACGCCCACAGCCACGCCTTCCACCGTGCCCTGCGCGGTACCGTCCAGGTCGGCTCCGGCACCTTCTGGACCTGGCGCGAGGTCATGTACGCCACGGCCGCCCGGCTCACCCCGGACAGCTACCACGCCCTCGCCCGCGCCGTGTACGCCGAGATGGCCCTGGCCGGCATCACCGCGGTCGGCGAGTTCCACTACGTCCACCACGCGCCCGGCGGCGCCCCCTACGCCGACCCCAACGCCATGGGCGAAGCCCTCATCGCGGCTGCCGCCGAAGCCGGGATCCGCATCACCCTCCTCGACACCGCCTACCTCTCCTCCGGCTTCGGGCAGCCGCCCACCGACCCCCAGCTCCGCTTCTCCGACGGCACCGCGGACGCCTGGGCCGAACGCTGTTCAGTTCTCAAGGAACGGGATCACGCGCGGATCGGAGCGGCGATCCACTCCGTACGGGCCGTGCCCGCGGACCAGTTGGCGACCGTCGCGCGGTGGGCCGAGGAGCGGCGGGCCCCGCTCCATGTGCACCTGTCGGAACAGACCGCCGAGAACGACGCCTGCCGGGAGGCCCACGGCCGCACCCCGGCCCGGCTGCTCGCCGACCACGGTGTGCTCGGCCCGCGCACCACCGGCGTCCACAACACCCACCTGACGACAGAGGACATCTCCCTCCTCGGCGGCAGCGGCACCGGCACCTGCATGTGCCCGACCACCGAGCGGGACCTCGCCGACGGCATCGGCCCCGCCGTCGCCCTCCAGCAGGCCGGCTCACCGCTCAGTCTCGGCTCCGACAGCCACGCCGTGATCGACCTGCTCGAAGAGGCACGGGCCATGGAGCTGAACGAGCGGCTGCGCACCCGTACCCGGGGTCACTGGACGGCGGCGGCCCTCCTGCGGGCGGCCTCGGCCGACGGCCACGCGGCCCTCGGCTGGGACGAGGCGGGTGTCCTGGAGGCCGGCGCGCTCGCCGACTTCACCACCCTCGCGCTCGACTCGGTCAGGACGGCAGGGCCGCTTCCGCGGCTCGGGGCCGAGACGGCCGTATTCGCCGCGTCGGCAGCAGACGTGTCGCATACGGTCGTGGGAGGGCGGCGGGTCGTACGGGACGGGGTCCACTGCCTCGTGCCGGATGTGCCGCGAGCCCTCGCGGACGCCGTCGAAGTCCTGCGCGGATGACCCCGGGCCTGCCGCCCGCACGGCCCGCCTCCGCCCCCGACCCCGCCCCCACCGCCGACCAGGCCACCAAGGACGCCATGAGCAACGCGACGACCGTCAGCCCCGCCCACTCCGCGAGCACCGCAAGCACGCTCATCACCAACATCGCAGCCCTGGTCACCAACGACCCCTCCTCCGGTGACGGTTCCCCCCTGGGACTGGTCCGGGACGCGGCCGTCGTCATCGAGGGCGACCGCATCGTGTGGACCGGTGATCACAGCAAAGCACCCGCCACTGACAACCGGGTCGACGCGGGCGGCCGGGCGGTCCTGCCCGGCTTCGTGGACTCCCACTCCCACCTCGTCTTCGCGGGCGACCGGACGCAGGAGTTCAACGCCCGGATGTCCGGGCGGCCGTACGGCGCGGGCGGCATCCGCACCACCGTCGCGGCCACGCGGGCGGCGAGCGACGAGGAACTCGAGGCCAACCTCACCCGTTACCTCCGCGAGGCCCTGCGCCAGGGCACCACCACCTTCGAGACCAAGTCCGGCTACGGCCTGACCGTCGCGGACGAGGCCCGGGCCCTGCGCATCGCCGCCGCCCACACCGACGAGGTCACCTACCTCGGCGCCCACATCGTCGCGCCGGAGCACACGGAGGACCCGGCGTCCTACGTCGCCCTCGTCACCGGCGAGATGCTCGACGCCTGCGCCCCGTACGCCCGCTGGATCGACGTGTTCTGCGAGAAGGGCGCCTTCGACGGCGACCAGGCCCGCGCCGTCCTCACCGCCGGCAGGGCCAGGGGCCTGCACCCCCGCATCCACGCCAACCAGCTGTCCTACGGCCCCGGCGTACAGCTCGCTGTCGAGCTCGACGCGGCCAGTGCCGACCACTGCACCCACCTCACGGACGCGGACGTGGACGCCCTGGCGAACAGCCGTACCGTCGCCACCCTGCTGCCCGGCGCAGAGTTCTCCACGCGGGCCGCCTGGCCGGACGCGCGGCGGCTGCTGGACGCGGGCGTCACGGTCGCGCTGTCCACGGACTGCAACCCCGGCTCGTCCTTCACCTCGTCCGTGCCGTTCTGTGTCGCGCTGGCGGTACGGGAGATGGGGATGACCCCTGACGAGGCCGTGTGGTCGGCGACGGCGGGCGGGGCGGCGGCCCTGCGGCGCACCGACATCGGCCGTCTGACGCCGGGCGCGTACGCGGACCTGACGCTCCTCGACGCCCCGAGCCACGTCCACCTGGCCTACCGCCCCGGCGTCCCGCTGGTCAGCGGGGTGTGGCGGCGCGGAGCGCGGGTGGTGTGATCATCGCACCCGCGACAATGTGCTGTGGCGCCGGCGGACGACCGGCATTCCGGGGGGTGGGGACGATGGCGAAGCACTGGTCGGTGCCACTTGTGGTGAACGTGCTGCTCGGAATACCGGGCGTGGTGCCGTTCTGGCTGCTGTGGTACCTCGCGGTGAACTGGCCGCTCGCCGAGCTCGGCTGGACCGTGCGGGAGCCCACCGAGAACGACGGCATGGCCCTCTGGCTCGTGATCGTCGTCCCCGTCGTCACGCTGTACGGCCTGGTCTGGTGGCTCGCCAACCGGCCGCTCCGGCGCCGGACGGCACTCGCTCCGCACGCCTACTGGCTGCTGAGCCTGACGGCCCCGCTCCTCCCGACGGCCGCGCTGGCCCTCAACTCCTGAGGCACCGCCGGAACCTCTGACCGGCCACCGGTGGCACGCGCCTGGGGGCGGGCCGTCCGGCCCGCCCCCGAAGGACACGTTCACCCGGGTCGAGGATCACTCCTCGACGGTCAGCCCCTTGCGCAGTCGTACCAGCGTCCGCGACAGCAGACGCGAGACGTGCATCTGCGAGATGCCGAGCTCTTCGCCGATCTCCGACTGGGTCATGCCCGCGACGAAGCGCAGGGACAGGATCTTCCTGTCGCGCGGCGGGAGTTCGGCGATCAGCGGCTTCAACGACTCGACGTACTCGATGCCTTCGAGCCCGTGGTCCTCGTAGCCGATGCGGTCCGCGAGCGCGCCCTCGGAGTCGTCCTCCTCCGGCTGGGCGTCCAGCGAGGAGGCGGTGTAGGCGTTCGACGCGGCCATGCCCTCGACGACCTCGTCGTTGGAGATGCCGAGGCGTTCGGCCAGCTCGGCCACCGTCGGGGCGCGGTCCAGCTTCTGGGCCAGCTCGTCACCGGCCTTGGCCAGGTCGAGCCGCAGCTCCTGAAGCCGCCGCGGAACGCGCACGGACCACGAGGTGTCGCGGAAGAAGCGCTTGATCTCGCCGACGATGGTCGGCATCGCGAACGTGGGGAACTCCACACCGCGGGACAGCTCGAAGCGGTCGATCGCCTTGATCAGGCCGATGGTGCCGACCTGGATGATGTCCTCCATCGGCTCGCTGCGGGAGCGGAACCGGGAGGCGGCGAACTTGACCAGCGCGAGGTTCAGCTCGACGAGCGTGTTGCGGACGTACGAGTACTCGTGGGTCCCTTCCTCCAGCGTCTCCAGACGCTCGAAGAGGGTCTTGGACAGGGCACGGGCGTCGACCGCGCCGACTTCCTCGTACGGGGGGATGTCCGGAAGTCCGACGAGGACATCGTCCTGTGTGACGAGCATCTCGTCCTGCTCGATGGGATCTCGATGTTCCGGAAGGGGTGTCGACGTCGCTTTCTGGGTACGCGATGCGTCGAGCCGGGGTGACATGATGTCCTCCATCGTTCTCGGCATATGGCTGCCGGAGCCGTTAGGTGCACTGCGGTGTGCGGCGCCTCCAAAGCCGGCCGTGTCGGTTACGTGTCCTTACTAGGCCTACCCGCTTTCCCGAGCCCACCGCAAGTGCGTTCTGTGGGCATATGTCCGTTTGTGTGCAGTTGTTCGGGTGTCGGACCGTGCTGGGAAGGCGTAGTGTTCGAGGGCGTCAGCAACCACCTCGACGTCGGGAGAGAGAGACGGCATGGACCGCGGGACGGTCGGCAGCGCACAGTCTGGCCGGCTTCTGGTGGAGGTGCGGGAAGAGGGCTCTAGTGCCGTCGTGACTCCGGCGGGTGAGTTGGATCACCACACCGCCGATCTGTTGCGTGAGCCACTCGAGGACTGCCTCGCCAAGGGATTCAAGCGCCTGGTCATCGATTGCGCGCGCCTGGAGTTCTGCGACTCCACGGGGCTCAACGTGCTCCTCGGGGCGCGGCTGAAGGCGGAGGCCGCCGGTGGCGGCGTCTCGCTCGCCGGTATGCAGCCGGTGGTGGCGCGCGTATTCGAGATCACGGGTGCGGATGCGGTCTTCAGCGTCCATGACTCGCTCGAGGCGGCCCTGGCCGACGAGTCGGGCTGACCGGCGGTGTGTCGCTGCGCGGGGCCTCGGGCATCCCTCTGTGACCGGTGTCCCAGTGCTGTCACGACTTTCGTGCCGAATACATGGGTGTTCCGTCGGTCCGCCAGGGCAGGAGACATCCTGAACCTGTCGGTCACCGGGGTGGCGGGGGCGCCGCGAAACCGAGGTGCCGCGCGCTGCGTGACTGACGGTGGAGTGGTTTTTTTGAATCGTGAACTGGTGAATCGGTGAGGTGAAGCGCTGATGAGCACCACCCGGCCTTACCCGCCGGGCGACCGCGGGCCGGAGCCCAGCGGCGCTTCCGGGGCGTCCGAGAGTGGCGTAGCGGCGGCCGGTGCGTCCGGCGAGGGCGTGGGTGCGCCGTCCGGGGCCGCGCCGCCGCCGGGGGGTCCGCAGGTGCGCCGGCTGAGCTTCGGCGACGAGAGCGGCGTGGTTCCGCTGGCCCGCGACTTCGCCCGCCAGGCGCTGTACGCGTGGGGCTGGCTGCCCGCCGCCTCCGCCGATCAGCGGGCCGCCGCCGAGGACGTGCTGCTGGTCGTCTCCGAGCTGGTCACCAACGCCTGCCTGCACGCCGAGGGGCCGGACCAGCTGCGGATCACCTGCGACAACAAGGTGATCCGCGTCGAGGTCACGGACCGCGGAACCGGCCAGCCCGCCCCCCGCACCCCGCACCGTGCGGGACGCCCGGGCGGTCACGGCATGTTCATCGTCCAGCGCCTGTGCCTGGACTGGGGCGTCGTCCGTACCCCGGGGGTCTCCGGCAAGACGGTGTGGGCGGAACTGGGCGCACCCGCGTGATGGCGGGCGTACCCGTCTGATCCCGGGGGTGCGCATTCGTTCCCGGGCGTACCCGCCTGATCCCGGGGGTGCGCATCCGATTCCGGGCGGTACCCGCCTGACCCCGGGTCCACGTGTCCGATCTCGGGCGTTCCCGTCGGATGCCTCGCGTACGTGCCCGAGTCCCGGCCCGTGGGGATGCCGGAACGCGTCCGAACGGGTGACCGCCCCTCACGAGCCCCTCGCCCCGACTCCGCTCATGCGTCACTCGCCGCCCTGCCGGACCGCCACGGATCCGGCGCGCGCTGTGTCTTCCTTCCTCAAGGCCCCGGGCGTACCTTGACGGCCCTATCTGATACGTCGTCAGGAACAGGAAGGGGAGCGGCACCGTGTCGTACCGGAAACGAACCGCCGCGCTCGCGTCCGCCGCGGCCCTGGCCGGCTCGGCGGTGTGGATGGCCGCCCCCGCCGCCCGGGCCGAGGTCGTCGACGTCAACTACCAGTGCAAGACGCCGATCGGCGACAAGAGTGCCGTCTCGCCCATCGACATCAAGGGCGTCAAGAGCGGCAGCGGCTACCGGATCACCATGTCCTGGCAGAAGGGCGTCTCCTCCAGCCCGGTCGAACTGGGCAAAGGCGCGATGACGCCGAGCGCCACCATCGCCCTGGGCGGCGCCGACAGCGGCACCCTGTCGGTGACCGGCCCGGCCAACGGCGCCGCGATCCTGGCCAACACACCCATCAAGATCAGCGACCTGAGCGGCACGTACACGCCGAAGAAGAGCGGCGAGGTCACCTTCACGGCCGGTGTGCTCACCATCAAGGCGCTCGGCACGACGACCACGTGCACCCCGACGAACGACCCGGGCCCGTCCCTCACCCTCGACGTCACGGCCGCGAGCAGCGGCGGCACCACCGGCTCCGCCCAGGGCGGCGGCTCCGGCGCGGACGCCGGTGCCGGACTTCCGCGGACCGGGCCCGAGGACTCGGCCGTCGCCCTCGGCACCCTCGGTGGCACGGTCCTGCTCGCGGGAGCGGCAGGTGCCTTGTGGCTGACCCGGCGTCACCAGGGGGCACGGGCGGGCCGTTGACCCAGGGCCTGTCGTTTGGATCAGACCGCGGACGCGGGGTCTGGCACGCGCCTCTGCC
>NZ_JBHVCP010000074.1:0-30973 GCF_042803315.1 Streptomyces sp. NPDC057424 | reverse complement strand
GGGCCCGCAGCGTGACGCTGCGGGCCCTCCGGCATGTGGTCTGTCTCAGACCTCGTCGCGGCGGAGCGAGGACTTGAGGTCCTTCAGCCGGCCGAGCAGGCCGTTCACGAACGAGGGCGACTCGTCCGTGGAGAACTCCTTCGCCAGCTGCACCATCTCGTCGAGGACGACGGCGTCCGGCGTCGCATCGACCCAGATCAGCTCGTAGGCACCGAGCCGCAGGATGTTGCGGTCGACGACGGGCATCCGGTCGAGGGTCCAGCCGACGGAGTACTGCGCGATCAGCTCGTCGATGCGCTTCGCGTGCTCCGCGTAGCCCTCGACCAGCTCCATCGTGTACTCGCTGACCGGCGGCTGCCGGGTGTCCGCCCGGGACAGCCGGACCCAGTCCGCGAGGACGGTCAGCACCTCGGCGTCGCGCTGGTCCCCCTCGAAGAGGATCTGGAAGGCGCGCTTGCGGGCCGTGTTGCGGGCAGCCACGGTTAGCTGTTCACCCGGCCGAGGTAGTCGCTGGTGCGGGTGTCGACCTTGATCTTCTCACCGGTGGTGATGAAGAGAGGCACGTTGATCTGGTGGCCGGTCTCCAGGATGGCGGGCTTGGTGCCGCCGGTGGAGCGGTCGCCCTGGACGCCCGGCTCGGTCTCCTGGATGACGAGCTCGACGGCGGCGGGCAGCTCGACGAAGAGCACCTCGCCCTCGTGCTGCGCGACGGTGGCGGTGAAGCCCTCGATCAGGAAGTTGGCGGCGTCGCCGACGGCCTTGCGGTCGACGTGCAGCTGGTCGTAGGTCTCCATGTCCATGAAGACGAAGTACTCGCCGTCCATGTAGGAGAACTGCATGTCGCGCTTGTCGACGGTGGCCGTTTCGACCTTGACGCCGGCGTTGAAGGTCTTGTCGACGACCTTGCCGGAGAGCACGTTCTTGAGCTTGGTGCGCACGAAGGCCGGGCCCTTGCCGGGCTTGACGTGCTGGAACTCGACGACGGACCAGAGCTGGCCGCCTTCGAGCTTGAGCACCATGCCGTTCTTGAGGTCGTTCGTGGAAGCCACGGTTGCGGAATCTCCTGGACTGACGTACGACCCCGGTGCACGCACCTGCCTACCTACAGGGCGAGCAGCTCCTTGGTCGTGATGGTGAGTAGCTCGGGTCCGCCGTCCGCCTCGGGGCGGACGACGAGCGTGTCATCGATCCTGACACCGCCCCGGCCCGGGAGGTGAACCCCCGGTTCGACGGTGACCGGCACGCAAGCGTCCAGTTTACCCATGGCCGTGGGACTCAACTGAGGGTCCTCGTCGATTTCGAGCCCGACGCCGTGTCCGGTCAGGATCGTGAGGCCCTCCGTGTACCCCGCGGAGTCCAGGACATGGCGGGCGGCCCGGTCGACGTCCCGGCAGGCGGCGCCGGGTACCAGGCTCTCACGCCCGGCCCGCTGGGCGGCGAAGACCAGGTCGTACAACTCGATCTGCCAGTCCGCGGGAGCGGTGCCGATGACGAACGTACGGCCGATCTCGCAGCGGTAGCCACGGTACGTCGCGCCGAGGCAGACGGAGAGGAAGTCGCCCTCCTCGACGCGGCGGTCGGTGGGCCGGTGGCCGGGGCGGCCGGCATTCGGGCCGGTGGCCACGGACGTCGGAAAGGCCGGCCCGTCCGCCCCGTGATCCACGAGGCGTCTTTCGAGTTCCAGGGCGAGGTGGCGCTCGGTGCGGCCGACGAGGATCGACTCCAGCAGTTCGCCGAGGGCCTGGTCGGCGATCTCGGCGCCGATGCGCAGGCAGGAGATCTCCTCCTCGTCCTTGACGACCCGGAGCTGCTCGACGGCGCCGCCGAGGTTGGCCAGGCGCAGCCGGGGGGCGACCGAGCCGAGGGCACGGTGGCGGGCCACGGTGAGGTGGTGCTCCTCCACGGCGAGGGAGTCGGCGCCCTGGCTCACGGCGAGGCCCGCGGCCGCCACGGCCGGGTCGCCGCCGCCGACTCCGGGCAGGGTCTGCACGCGCAGGGCCTCGTCGGGGCGCTCCTGCGCGGGGCGGTCGGCAGTGGGGCCGGAGCACACCAGGAGGTCCTGCTCTCCGGTCCGGCCCAGCAGCAGAACGGCGCCGGGCGGGGCGGCGCCCGCGAGATAGCGCACGTTGGCGGGGCGGGAGACCAGCGCCGCCGCGCTGCCGCCCGCGTTGCAGTAATCCCTCAGACGCGTCCGGCGGGCCGCGTACACCTCTGACATGACCCGAGCGTATGAGCTCCGCCGGTTTGGCGCCGGTTGAGGGCGTCTGAGTGGGCGGTGCCTGGTGTGTCCGGGTGGCTGGGGGTGCTGTTCGGCGAGAGCACGTGCCGCGCGAGGTTGTGTGCCGTCCGCGTGTGTGTGGGGGGCTTGTCGCGCAGTTCCCCGCGCCCCTAGGGGGCGCTCACCACTGGGGTGGGCTGGCGATCGACCTGGCCAGGACGTCGTCCAGGACCTTCGCCGTTTCCGGTACGTCCAGCTGGGAGTTGTCGATGATCGGCAGCCCGGACCCGTACCACCCGGCCATGCGGCCGTGGATGCGGGCGACCTCCTCGTCCGACAGGCGTCGGTTGCCCGAGCGCTCCGCGTTGCGTTCGAGGACGATGTCCAGCCCGGGGAGGAGAACGACCGGCAGCAGGCCCGGCCCGACGTGGCGCTTCCAGCCGCCGAGGCCGACGACCGGACGGTCAGGGAAGACGGCGTCGTCGAGGATGCACGAGATGCCGTTGGCCAGGAAGTTGCGCGCGGCGAAGCCGCAGGTGCGGCGGGCCAGGCGGTACTGGGCCTCGGAGTTGTCGTTCCACCCGGACTGGGGGTCGGCGAAGCCGGAGCGGACCCACTCGCGTACGTCGTCGAGGCTGATGTGGGCCGTGGGGACCCGGCGGTGGTCCGCCCAGTACTTGGCGACGCTGGTCTTGCCCGCACCCGCGGGGCCGATGAGGAGCACCGCGAGCGTCGTACCGGCGGGGTCGGGAACCACCGTGGCGGGCGGGGCCGTCGGCATGGCGACCGGGCCGCCGGGCGGCAGCGGCACGTGGCCGGTGGTCTCCGGTACCGAGCCGGAAGCCGGGGTGGGGCCGGGCGGAGGTGCCGGATATCCCGGTGCCGGGGGCGGCGGGGGCACGGGCACGGAGCCCTGGTGCGCGCCCGCGTTCGGCGGAACCGGGTGATGTGCGGCCGGCGACCAGCCGGCGACCGGTCCGTGCCCCGGCTGATGGGGCTGCGGCAGCGGAGAACCCACTGCGTGCTGCATCCGGTGCCACTCCGTCTCGTACAGGCGATGGGCGCTGACAGCGGGGGCGGAACCCGCTGCTACCGAACGGTACCGCCCCCGGTCGTCGATGTGTGAACGGCCGGGGGCGGTCCGAAGTGCCCGGGCCGTAGGGCGAATTCGGGCGGAAGACGCGCCGGGGGACTTACTGCCCGACCTCGCCGTACGCGGCGAGCAGCACGGCCGGGTCGGGTCCCTCCAGGACGGTGGGCTTGGCCAGACCGTCGAGGACGATGAAGCGCAGCAGGTTGCCGCGGGACTTCTTGTCGACCTTCATCGTCTCCAGCAGCTTGGGCCACTGGTCGTGCCGGTAGTGCAGGGGCAGTCCGACCGCTTCGAGAACCGTGCGGTGGCGGTCGGCCGTCGCGTCGTCCAGCCGGCCTGCCAGGCGCCCCAGTTCGGCGGCGAAGTGCATGCCGACCGAGACCGCCGCGCCGTGGCGCCACTTGTAGCGCTCGTTCTTCTCGATGGCGTGGCCGAGCGTGTGGCCGTAGTTGAGAATCTCGCGCAGGCCCGACTCCTTCAGGTCCGACGACACGACGTCGGCCTTGACCTGGATGGAGCGCTCGATGAGCTCGGCGGTGTGCGGTCCGGCCGGGGTGCGTGCGGCCTCGGGGTCGGACTCGATGAGGTCGAGGATCACCGGGTCGGCGATGAAGCCGGCCTTGATGACCTCGGCGAGGCCGGAGACGTAGTCGTTGACCGGTAGGGAGTCCAGCGCGGCCAGGTCGCAGAGCACACCGGCGGGCGGGTGGAACGCGCCGACGAGGTTCTTGCCCTCGGCGGTGTTGATGCCGGTCTTGCCGCCGACGGCCGCGTCGACCATGGCAAGCACGGTGGTCGGGATGGCGATCCAGCGCACCCCGCGCAGCCAGGTGGCGGCCACGAACCCGGCGAGGTCCGTGGTGGCGCCGCCGCCGACCCCGACGACGACGTCCGTGCGCGTGAAGCCGGACTGGCCCAGAGCCTTCCAGCAGTAGGCGGCGACCTCGGCGGTCTTGGCCTCCTCCGCGTTGGGCACCTGGATGGCGACGACCTCGTAGCCCTGCTCGGCCAGGTCGGCGCGCAGCGCGTCACCGGTCTCGGCCAGCGCCTCGGGGTGGAGGATCGCGACCCGCGTGGCCTTGTCGCCCACCAGCCCGCCGAGTTCACCCAGCAGCTGCCGGCCCACCAGGACCTCGTACGGGTCGGTGCCCGCTGTGCCGCCGACCTGGATCCGCGTCACTGCCTCGCTCATGCTTCCTTCAACTCCAGTGCGTCCAGGGCGGCTTCGGTGACCTCTTCGGGTGTACGGCCGTCGGTGGCGACCACGGCCGTGGCGGCCTCCTCGTACAGGTGGCGGCGGGCCTCCATCAGCTCGCGCCACTGCTTGCGCGGATTGACCGCCAGCAGGGGCCGGGCCGCGTTGAGGCCGGTGCGCTTGACCGCCTCCTCGACATCCATCGACAGGTACGCCACCCGCTGCCCGGCGAGCAGCGCACGTGTGTCGGCGTCGAGGATCGCACCGCCGCCCAGGGCCAGGATGCCGTCGTGCTCGGCGAGTGCCCGGTGCACGGCCGCCTTCTCGATCGCGCGGAAGGCGGGCTCGCCCTCGTCGACGAAGATCTCGGCGATGGTCCGGCCCTGCTCGGCGACGATGTCGTCGTCGGTGTCCCGGTAGGAGACGCCGAGCCGCTCGGCCAGCAGCTGCCCGACGGTGGACTTGCCCACGCCCATCGGGCCGACCAGGACGACCAGCGGGCCGCTCATCGGATGGCGAGGTTGTCGAGGTACGACGTCACGTTGCGGCGGGTCTCGGCGACCGAGTCGCCGCCGAACTTCTCCGCCACCGCGTCCGCGAGCACCAGGGCCACCATGGCCTCGGCGACGATGCCGGCGGCCGGGACCGCGGAGACGTCGGAGCGCTGGTGGTGGGCCTGCGCGGCCTCGCCGGTGGTGACGTCCACGGTCTGCAGGGCGCGCGGCACGGTCGCGATCGGCTTCATCGCGGCGCGTACCCGCAGCAGCTCACCGGTGGTCAGGCCGCCCTCGGTGCCGCCGGAGCGGCCTGAGGTGCGCCGGATGCCGTCGTCGGTCTTCACGATCTCGTCGTGCGCCTTGGAGCCGGGCACCCGGGCCAGCTCGAAACCGTCACCGATCTCGACGCCCTTGATCGCCTGGATGCCCATCAGGGCACCGGCGAGCCGGGCGTCGAGCTTGCGGTCCCAGTGCACGTGCGAACCGAGACCGACGGGGACGCCGTAGGCCAGGATCTCGACCACGCCGCCGAGGGTGTCGCCGTCCTTGTGGGCCTGGTCGATCTCGGCGACCATCGCCTTCGACGCGTCCGCGTCCAGGCAGCGCACCGGGTCCGCGTCCAGCTTCTCGACATCGGACGGCGTCGGGTACACCCCCCGCGGCGCCTTGGCGGCGGCCAGCTCCACGACGTGGCTGACGATCTCGACGCCGGTCGTCTCCTTGAGGTACGACCGCGCCACCGCGCCCAGCGCGACACGAGCCGCGGTCTCACGCGCGGAAGCGCGCTCCAGGATCGGCCGGGCCTCGTCGAAGCCGTACTTCTGCATGCCCGCGAGGTCGGCGTGGCCCGGACGCGGCCGGGTCAGCGGGGCGTTGCGGGCGAGCCCGGCGAGGATCTCCGGATCGACCGGGTCGGCGGCCATGACCTGTTCCCACTTCGGCCACTCGGTGTTGCCCACCATGACCGCCACCGGGGAGCCGAGGCTCAGGCCGTGCCGGACGCCGCCGAGGAAGGTGACCTCGTCCCGCTCGAACTTCATCCGGGCACCGCGCCCATAGCCCAGGCGCCGCCTCGCGAGATGGTCCGCCACCATGTCCGTGGTGATCGGCACGCCGGCGGGAAGGCCCTCCAGCGTCGCGACGAGTGCGGGACCGTGGGACTCCCCCGCGGTCAGCCAGCGCAACCTGCTCAACGGTGCTCCTCAGTGCTCGCGCTCTGGTACTGCCCTGCGTACGCGCCTCGTCGCGTACGGCGACGGCGTGACCCGGGTGCGCGGCCCGGCCCGCCATCTCCGATCCTCCCACGCCGGGGCCGTTCGCCCGGCGGCCGGTCCATCAAGCGGACGCGTCGGCGGACGGACCGTCGCCCTGCCGCTGCCGCGGCGCGTACGTTCCGAGGCAGTCGGCGCCGCTCGGCTGCCGCACGGGCTGGGCCTGCTGCGGGGCGTACGCCCCAAGGTGGTCGGCCCCACTGCCATGCTGCCGCGCCGGCTGGGGTGCGTACTCCCCGAGGTAGTCCGCTCCGCACCCCTGCCCGTGCCGGGCCGCCGCGTGGACCGGCCGTCCGTTGCGGACGGCACGCCGGTAGGCGATCTTGCGCTTGATCTTGACGACCCAGGACGCCACGACGGCGAGCACGATCAGGGCGAGCACCGTGATCTGCACCCAGTCGGGCAGGAATCCCAGCAGGGACTCGAATATCTGGGACTTGACGGACGCCTGAGGCAGCCCTGCGGACATGACGGACGTTCCCCTCCCCCGTTCCGCCCCCTGCGGAACCGAGAGCGGATACTAGCGGTCTGCGAGCGCCAGTTCGCCCGCTTTCCGCATGGCGTCCAGGGGCGCCGGGGCCAGCCCCGTCATCTGCTCGACCTGGAGCACGGCCTGGTGCACCAGCAGGTCGAGACCGCTGACGACGGCACCGCCGTACGCCGACCAGCGGGCGGCGAGGTCGGTCGGCCAAGGGTCGTACAGGACGTCGAAGAGGGACGCCGGACGCTCCGGCACGGACCGGGCGAGGGCGTCGGTGACACCGGTCGGCGTGGTGCTGATCACCAGGGGGGCGCGCAGGGCCTGCTCGGCATCGGCCCAGTCGGCGATGCGGACGGCGACGTCGAGCCGCTCGGCCCACTGCCGCATCTCGGCGGCCCGGGCCTCGCTGCGCACGTACACGGCGATCTCGCCCGGGCAGATCCGGGACAGCGCGGCCAGCGCGGAGGAGGCGGTGGCCCCGGCGCCGAGGACGGCGGCGGAGTCGACCTCGTCGATGCCGTGCTCGCGCAGGGCGGCGACCATGCCGGGGATGTCGGTGTTGTCCCCGATCCTGCGCCCGTCCTCGGTGCGGACGACGGTGTTGACCGCGTCGACCGAGGCGGCAGTCTCGCTGATCTCGTCGAGCAGCGGGATCACGGCCCGCTTCAGCGGCATGGTCAGCGACAGCCCGGCCCACTCGGGTCCGAGTGTCTCGAAGAACACGGGCAGCCCGGCCTCGTCGACCTCGAACCTGTCGTACGTCCAGCCTGTCAGGCCCAACTCCTGGTAGGCGGCGCGGTGCAGGACCGGGGAGAGCGAGTGGGCGATGGGGCTGCCGAGCACTCCGGCACGGCGGGCGTCAGTTGCCCGAGCTGGCATCGAACTTTTCCTTCAGCTTCAGGAACTGCGCATGGGTCTTGGCGAACTCGGTCTTGCTCACGCCATCGGTCGCCACGAAGTAGATCCAGCCGTCCTTCGTGGGTTTCAGAGCCGCCTGCAACGCGACATCCCCCGGATTGCCGATCGGGCCGGGCGGCAGACCCTTGTTGGTGTACGTGTTGTACGGGTCCTTGTTGCTGTTGATCTCGGACTCGCTGATGTGGATGTTGCTCTCGTTCTTCAGGTAGTTGAAGGACGAGTCGAACTGGAGCAGCTGGTTGGTCTCCGTGTTGGTGGGCTTGAGACGGTTGTAGACCACCTCGGCCATCTTCCGGAAGTCGTCGTGCGTCTTGCCTTCGGCCTGGACGAGACTCGCGACGGTGATCAGCTGCCACGGGTTCTCGAGTCCGAGGCTCTCGGCCTTCTTCTCGACGCCGAGCTTCTCGTACGCCGCGGTGGCCCGAGTCACCATTTGCTTGAGCACGGCCTCGGGCTTCCGCCCCTTGCTGACGCCATAGCTGGACGGGTAGAGGAATCCTTCGAGCGGATCCTTGACGTCCGGATGATTCAGCGCCCAGGCGGGCAGGCCGAGCTTCTTGTAGTCCTTCTTGGCGACGGCGGCGGTGGTGCCCTCCTTGACGCCCAGCCGCTTGTCGATGAGCCGGTAGATGTCGGCGTTGCGCCTGCCCTCGGCGATGATCAGGTTGTCACGGCTCTTCGGACTGAGCATCAGTTCGACCGCACTCTCGGCCGACATCTGCTTCTGCAACGTGTAGACGCCGTCCTGGATGCCCTTGCCGTTCGGGTTCTCCTGCTGGGCCGCGACGAACGCGTCGACGCTCTTGACGACCCCCGCGCTCTTCAGCACCTGACCGATCTTGTACCCGAGTGCTCCCTCGGGGATCTCGACCGTCACCTGCTGCCCGTTGCCCTCACCCGCGAAGTCCGGGTCGTCGCCGAAACGATCCTGGTAGAACTGGTAGCCGAAGTAGCTGACGCCGACCAGGCCGCCGACCAGGATCACGACGACCAGCAGGCAGGCCATGCCGTTGCGGCGCTTCTTGGGCTTGCCGCCGCGTCCCCTCTTGTCGTCGCGACCGCGACGGCTCTCCGGCTCGTCATCGTCGTCATCGTCGTCGCCGCCCGCGAAGAAGGCGTGTTCGCCCTGATCGGGGCCGGGATCCCAGCCCGTGTCCGGTTCCGGCGCGGGTTCGGCCCCGCGCCGGCCGGGCGGCTCCGGGGGTGGGTACGCGTCAGGCGTGCCGTAGTAGTCCTGCTGGCCCCCGCCGTACGCACCGGCCTGCTGCCCGTACGGATCCTGGGGGTCGCCGGGGTACGAGACCTGCTGGTGGGGATCGTTGACCCAGCCGCCGGTGTCGTACTGCTGCTGGTGGTAGCCCTGAGCCTGCTGATGTCCGTGGTCCTGCTGCCCCGGGTACTGCTGGTGCCCGTGGGCCTGTGCCGCGTACTGCTGGTCGTACGGGTACTGCTGCTGCGCCTGACCGTATCCGGCCTGGTCACCGGTGCCCCAGTCGCCGTACTGCGGCTGCTGCGGCTGCTCTGGATAGTGCTGCGGCTGGCCGCCGTAGGGGGACTGCTGACCCTGATGGGCCTGCTGTCCGTCCCATCCGCCGTCCCCGTACAACGGGTCCTCCGGATGCCACGGTTCGGAGCCTTGGCCCCGGCCATACTCAGTCATCGATCCCCTAGAGCCGCGAGGCGGCGGTGGCGCGGCTTCCGGCTCGGCGCTCCCGTTCCGCCTCTTGCTGTGCGGCGGCTGTTCGAATGCCGTCGCATCGCGCGGAACGTTACCGTATCGCGATCAGATGACCACTTCGACGCCTTCGCCGGGTGCTTTACCTGACACCCGTTCGGATTCGAGGGCTTGTTGCAGGATGACGACGGCCGCCGCCTGGTCGATGACGGACCGGCCCTTCTTGGATTTCACGCCCGAGGCGCGCAGTCCCTGGCTGGCCGTCACCGTCGTCATGCGTTCGTCGACGAGTCTCACCGGAACCGGGGAGATCATGCGGGCCAGTTCCTGGGTGAAGCCCCGGACCTTGACCGCGGCCGGGCCCTCGCCCCCCTTGAGGGAGCGCGGGAGACCGACCACGACCTCGATGGGCTCGTACTCTTCGACGAGTTGCTTCAACCGCCGTTGAGCTGCGGGGATGTCACGCCCCGGGACCGTCTCCACCGGGGTGGCGAGGATCCCGTCGGGGTCGCACGAGGCGACCCCGATACGGGCGTCCCCGACGTCGATCGCGAGTCGACGTCCTCTGCGCATGCTGTCCGACCCGTCTCTTACTTGGCCGTCTCGGTGACCAGGCGCTCCACGGCGTCCACGGCCTCACCGATGGCGGCCGGGTTCTGGCCGCCGCCCTGGGCGACGTCCGGCTTGCCGCCACCGCCGCCACCGAGGGTCTTGGCAGCCGTGCGGACCAGGTCGCCGGCCTTCAGGCCGCGCTCGCGAGCGGCCTCGTTGGTGGCGATGACCGTCAGCGGCTTGCCGTTCGCCACCGTGAACAGGGCGACCACGGCGGCCCGTCCGCCCTGGATGCGTCCGCGCACGTCCAGGACCAGCTTGCGCAGGTCGTCGGCGGTCGTGCCGTCCGGGACCTGGCCGGTCACGAGAGCAACGCCACGGATGTCCTTGGCGGACTCGGCGAGACCGGCGGCGGCCTGGAGGACCTTCTCGGCGCGGAACTTCTCGATCTCCTTCTCGGCGTCCTTCAGCTTGCCGAGCATGGCGGAGACCTTCTCCGGGAGCTCCTCCGGGCGGCCCTTGATCAGCTCCTGGAGCTGGGCGACGACCGTGTGCTCGCGGGCGAGGAAGTTGTAGGCGTCCACACCGACCAGGGCCTCGATGCGGCGGACACCGGAGCCGATGGACGATTCACCGAGCAGCTTCACCAGGCCCAGCTGGGCGGTGTTGTGCACGTGGGTGCCGCCGCACAGCTCCTTGGAGAAGTCGCCGATGGTGACCACGCGGACGCGTTCGCCGTACTTCTCGCCGAACTCGGCGATGGCGCCCTGCTTCTTGGCCTCGTCGATGCCCATGACGTCGGCGCGGACGTCGAGGTCGCGGGCGAGCACCTCGTTGATCCTCTGCTCGACGTCGGTCATCACGGTCGTCGGGACGGCGGACGGGGAACCGAAGTCGAAGCGGAAGCGGCCGGGCTGGTTCTCGGAACCGGCCTGGGCGGCCGTCGGGCCGAGGGCGTCGCGCAGGGCCTGGTGTGTCAGGTGCGTGGCCGAGTGGGCGCGGGCGATGGCCTTGCGGCGGCGGTCGTCGATGGAGGCGTGGGCCTTGGCGCCGACGGTGACCTCGCCGACCTGGACGACGCCCTTGTGGACGTACACCCCCGGGACCGGCTTCTGGCAGTCGCGGATCTCGATGACGGCACCGGTGTCCACCTTGATGCGGCCGGTGTCACCGATCTGGCCGCCGCCCTCGGCGTAGAACGGGGTGCGGTCGAGGACGATCTCGACCTCGTCGCCCTCGGTGGCGGCCGGGGAGGAGGCACCGTCGACCAGGATGCCGACGATCGTGGACTCGCTCTCGGTGTCGGTGTAGCCGATGAAGTCGGTGGCACCCGCCTGGTCGGCGATCTCACGGTAGGCGCCGACGCCGGCGTGCCCGGTCTTCTTGGCCTGGGCGTCGGCCTTGGCGCGCTCCCGCTGCTCCTTCATCAGGCGGCGGAAGCCGTCCTCGTCCACGGAGAGGCCCTGCTCGGCGGCCATCTCCAGGGTGAGGTCGATCGGGAAGCCCCAGGTGTCGTGGAGCAGGAAGGCCTTGTCGCCGGGCAGGACGCTGCCGCCGGCGGCCTTGGTGTCGGTGACGGCCGTGTCGAGGATGTTGGTTCCGGCCTTCAGCGTCTTGAGGAAGGCGTTCTCCTCGGCGAGGGCGACCTTCTCGATGCGCTCGCGGTCGGTGATGAGCTCGGGGTACTGCTGGCCCATCATGCCGATCACGGTGTCGATGAGGTCCTTGACGACCGGGCCGGTGGCGCCGAGCAGGCGCATGTTGCGGATGGCGCGGCGCATGATGCGGCGCAGCACGTAGCCGCGGCCCTCGTTGCCGGGGGTGACGCCGTCTCCGATGAGCATCACGGAGGTGCGCATGTGGTCGGTGACCACGCGCAGGGAGACGTCCGAGGCGTGGGCGTCGCCGTAGCGGACACCGGTCAGCTCGGTGGCCTTGGCGATGACGGCCATCGAGGTGTCGATCTCGTACATGTTCTGCACGCCCTGCAGAATCATGGCGAGGCGCTCGAGGCCAAGGCCGGTGTCGATGTTCTTGCTGGGCAGGTCGCCGAGGATCTCGAAGTTGTCCTTGCCGGTGCCCTCGCCGCGCTCGTACTGCATGAAGACGAGGTTCCAGATCTCCACGTACCGCTCGTCGTTGACGGCGGGGCCGCCCTCGGCGCCGAACTCGGGGCCTCGGTCGTAGTTGATCTCGGAACACGGGCCGCAGGGGCCGGGGACGCCCATGGACCAGTAGTTGTCCTTCATGCCGAGACGCTGGATGCGCTCCTTCGGCACGCCGACGACCTCGTGCCAGATGCGCTCGGCCTCGTCGTCGTCCTTGTAGACGGTGATCCACAGGCGCTCGGGGTCGAGGCCGTAACCGCCCTTGTCCTGGGGGCTGGTGAGCAGCTCCCAGGCGAGCTTGATGGCGCCTTCCTTGAAGTAGTCGCCGAAGGAGAAGTTGCCGCACATCTGGAAGAACGTGCCGTGCCGGGTGGTCTTGCCGACCTCTTCGATGTCCGGTGTGCGCACGCACTTCTGCACGCTGGTGGCGCGGCTGAAGGGCGGCTTGACCTCACCCAGGAAGTAGGGCTTGAAGGGCACCATGCCGGCCGGGACGAGGAGCAGAGTCGGGTCGTCCGCGATGAGCGACGCCGAAGGGACGACGGTGTGACCGCGCTCCTCGAAGAAGCTCAACCAGCGGCGGCGAATCTCAGCCGACTCCATCAGTGGTCCTCATTCCGGTTGTACGGGTACGTCTGGTACGCCGAACCCTCGACGTACTTGGGGTTGTTGCGGTTCTCGATGGCGGCGTACCGCCGGGGCCCGGGGAGTTCGGGGTTCTCGTTGATCCCGAGGGCGTCGCCCAGCTCGGCCTCCCGCACGGCCATGTTGTCCCGGACGTCGAGCGCGAAGCCCACGGCACGGTCCTTGATGCGGTGGCCGGCCTCGATCGCCTTGTTGCCGGCCGTTCTGGCGAGGCTCTCGGGGGTCAGCTGCTTCAGCTTGCGATTGACCTTGGTGGTGGCCCACACACCGGCGGCGACGCCCGTGGTGAACCAGAAGGTACGGCGGAACATCGCTGGCTCTCAGTCCCTCTTCCCTCGGGCGCTGCGCCGAGTGACCGTACGGCCCACGATCACGGTACGCCTGGACGCCTTGGCGGGCACGTCCTCCTTGCGGCCGCCGAGGGCCCGGCGCACGCCGTAGCCGAACGCTGCGACCTTGACCAGGGGGCCGCCGAAGGTGGAGGCGACGGTGGTCGACAGCGCCGAGGCGTTCGACGTGACCTCCTGGACGTCGGAGGCGATCGAGTCGACCCGGTCGATCTGGGTCTGCGCGGAGCGCACCGCCGCGGAGGCGTCGGCCAGCAGCGGGACGGCCTGGTCGGTCACCTCCGCCACGAGCTCGGTGGTCGCCTTGAGCGTCTGGGCCACCCTCGCCAGGGCGACGGCGAGGAAGGAGACCAGAATCGCCCAGAAGACGGCCACCAGGATCCCGGCAACCTCTCCACCGGACACTGTGTGCACCCGCTCCCTGAAACGTGCCTGAACATCGAAAAAGTCGTGCGCCGAGCCTATCGCGCCGGGCATGGCGCTCCGTACCGGATTACCGCGCGGGGGCAGGGGAATCGCGAAAGCCCGCCGCCTCGCCCACCCGGGCGGGTGGGGAGACGACGGGCTGAGTACCGCGTGCCTGCCGAAGATCAGCGGGCGTAGTACTCGACGACGAGCTGCTCGTCGCAGATCACCGGGATCTCCTTGCGGTTCGGGTCGCGGTCCAGGCGGAACGCGAGGCCCTTGAGGTTCACCTGGAGGTAGCGCGGGGTCTCACCGTCGGGGGCGAAGCCACCCTCGCGAGCGATCGTGAAGAGGGTCTTCTCCTTGGAGCGCTCACGGACCTGCACGACGTCGTCCGGACGGACACGGAAGGAGGGCTTGTCGACCTTCTTGCCGTTGACCGCGATGTGACCGTGGACGACCATCTGGCGGGCCTGGTAGATCGTGCGGGCGATGCCCGAACGCAGCACCAGGGCGTCGAGACGGCGCTCCAGCTCGATGATCAGGGCCTCACCGGTCTTGCCCTGGACCTTGGAGGCACGCTCGTAGGCGCGGACGAGCTGGCGCTCGGACACGTCGTACTGCGCGCGCAGACGCTGCTTCTCGAGCAGACGGACCTTGTAGTCCGAGTTCTGCTTGCGGCCGCGGCCGTGCTCACCCGGCGGGTAGGGGCGGGCCTCGAAGTACTTGACGGCCTTCGGGGTCAGCGCGATGCCGAGGGCACGCGACTTCTTGACCTTGGGGCGGGACTGGTTCGCCACTGTCTTTTCTCTTTCCTGGTTTCCGGCTTGTCAGGGTTGAGGGAGGTCGCATCCGCAGCCGGGGAAACCCTCCTTGGTCCTGGTGGACCCCGGTGGGCAGCCGCTCCCCTGGTCTGGGCACATACGTGCAGCACGCGAGTGGCCCACCGACCGGTCCCGTCGTACGACGGTGGTGGTGGGCTGCCCGCGACACCGTTCGACGGTGCGCGACGCTCCTGGAGCCGATCCCGGAGGATCGGGGCTCCGGCCGACTGTCCCGTTCTGACTGCACGGGACGCGGCACTCCGGACGAGTTTACAGGGTGCTCAGGGCCGCTTTCGACCGAGGTTCTTCCGGGTCCACTCCACCGCGTCCGCGTAACGGGCCTCCGCCCCGTGCCGGGTCGGCTCGTAGTAGGCGCGGTCCTTCAGTTCGTCCGGGGCGTACTGCTGGGCCGCGATGCCCTCGGGCAGGTCGTGCGGATAGACGTAGCCCTGGCCGTGGCCGAGCTTGGTCGCGCCCTTGTAGTGGCTGTCGCGCAGGTGGGCGGGGACGGGCCCGGCCATGCCCTTGCGGACGTCCTCCAGGGCGGCACCGATCGCGGTGGTCGCGGCGTTGGACTTGGGTGCCAGGGCGAGGGCGATGGTGGCGTGGCTGAGGGTGAGGGCGGCCTCGGGGAAGCCGATCATGGCGACGGCCTGGGCGGCGGCGACCGCCGTCTGCAGAGCGGTCGGGTCGGCCAGGCCGATGTCCTCGCTGGCGGAGATCATCAGGCGCCGGGCGATGAAGCGGGGGTCCTCGCCGGCCTCGATCATCCGGGCCAGGTAGTGCAGGGCGGCGTCGACGTCGGAGCCGCGGATGGACTTGATCAGAGCGCTGGCCACGTCGTAGTGCTGGTCGCCGTCGCGGTCGTACGTCACGGCGGCCCGGTCGACCGTCTCCTCCAGGGTCGTCAGGCCGATCTCCGCCTCGCCCTTGTCGAGGGCGGCTCCGGCGGCCGCCTCCAGGGCCGTCAGGGCGCGGCGGGCGTCGCCCCCGGCGATGCGCAGGAGGTGGCTCTCGGTCTCCTCGGGGAGGGTGACGGCACTCTCGAGGCCGCGCTCGTCGGTGAGGGCGCGCTGGATGAGGCGCTTGATGTCGTCGTCCGTGAGCGGTTCGAGGGTGAGCAGCAGGGACCGGGACAGCAGGGGCGAGATCACCGAGAAGTACGGGTTCTCCGTCGTGGCCGCGATGAGCGTCACCCAGCGGTTCTCGACGGCCGGGAGCAGGGAGTCCTGCTGGGCCTTGCTGAAGCGGTGGATCTCGTCGAGGAAGAGGACGGTCTCCTTGCCGTAGCCGCCGGAGGCGCGGCGGGCGCCGTCGATGACCGCGCGGACCTCCTTGACGCCGGCGGTGATCGCCGACAGCTCGACGAAGCGGGCGTCGGTGGCCTTGGAGACGACGTACGCGAGGGTGGTCTTGCCGGTGCCGGGCGGGCCCCAGAGGAGCACCGAGGAGGGCCCGGCCGGGCCGGAGGCCTCCCCGACCAGTCTGCGCAGGGGGGAACCCGGCTTCAGCAGGTGCTGCTGGCCCACCACCTCGTCGAGGGTGCGCGGGCGCATCCGCACCGCCAGGGGGCTGCTGGACGGCTCCTTCTCCTGGCGTTCTTCGGCTGCGGCGGTGAACAGGTCGGGTTCCACGTCAGAAACCCTAAATCACGGCACCGACATTCCGGCCGGGTGATCCGGCCTGACCCCGGAGCCCCGGGGTCAGCTGGTCCAGAAGGCCCACCAGCGTGTCAGGACCAGCATGCCGATGATGCCGATGTGCAGCACGGGCATGACCCAGGTGAACTCGCCGAAGAAGCTCTTGAGCCGGCTCGGGGCCGGCAGGAAGCCCTTGCGGATGTTGAACGACGTCACGTACCAGAACATCAGGATCGTGGCGACCCAGGCCAGGCAGCACCACAGGCAGAGCGCGTTGATCCGGTACAGGGACTGGAACATCAGCCAGGCACAGAAGCTCACGCCGAAGAGGCAGCCGGCGTTGAAGGTGAGCCAGTACCAGCGCGGGAAGCGGGCGCCGGCGAGCAGGCTGATGCCGACGCCGATGACGATGCCGTAGGCGACGAGGCCGAGCATCGGGTTCGGGAAGCCGAAGACCGCGGCCTGCTTGCTCTCCATGACGCTGCCGCAGGAGACGACCGGGTTGAAGCTGCAGCCGGGCGTGAACGTCTTGCCCTCGACCTTGGCCTCGAGGATCTTGAACTTGTCGATCGTGATGACCCACGCGGCGAGCAGTCCGGCGGCGCCGGTGATCACCAGCAGCAGGGCGAGGGCCCGGCTGCCGCCCTGCGCGCGAGGCGCGATCTCGGCGCGCTCCGGCTCGGGCTCTGTGGAGACGTCCTTGACTGTCGTCTTACTCATCACGCCGATCCGTCACGGGAGACCTGAACATCTTCGGGCAGGGCCATTGTGCCGCACCGGTGCCTGTGTCCACCGTTCAGTGGACATAAGGATGTCCGCCCGGTCGTCCCTGAGGGGTGTGTTCCGGCCGACGCTCGTCGCATGACAGCACAGGGGTACGAACTCGCCGTGGACGTGCGGGGGCTGCGCAAGCGCTACGGGGACGTGACCGCCGTCGACGGCATCGATCTCGGCATCCGGCGGGGCGAGGTGTTCGGCCTGCTCGGGCCCAACGGTGCGGGCAAGAGCACCACGGTGGAGATCCTCCAGGGCAACCGGGACCGGGACGCGGGCGAGGTGTCCGTGCTCGGGTCGGACCCGGCGACCGGCACGCGCGCGTGGCGATCACGTGTCGGGATCGTCTGGCAGGACGAATCGGCGCCCGCCGAGTTGACGGTCCGGGAGACCGTGCGGCACTTCGCCCGCTACTACCCCCGGCCACGGGACCCGGAGGAGATCATCGGCCTGGTCGGTCTGGAGGCGAAGGCGGACAGCCGGATCAAGGCGCTGTCGGGCGGCCAGCGTCGGCGTCTGGACGTGGCGCTCGGCGTCATCGGGGGTCCCGACCTGCTGCTCCTGGACGAGCCGACGACCGGTTTCGATCCGGCGGCCCGGCGGCAGTTCTGGTCGCTGATCCGCGCCCTGGCCGACGAGGGCACGACCATCCTGCTGACCACGCACTACCTGGAGGAGGCGGAAGCCCTCGTGCACCGGCTGGCCGTGGTCGCCAGGGGCCGGATCGTCGCCGAGGGCGAACCCGGAACCCTGCGGGAGCGGTACGGCACCGAGGCCACCGTCGCCTGGACCGAGCCGGACGGCACCCCGCGTGCGGAGCGCACCGAGACGCCGACCCGGGCCGTCGCCGGGCTCATGCACCGCTTCGGCGGCGAGATCCCGGGGCTGACGGTGACGCGCCCCACGCTGGAGGACGTCTACCTCCGGCTGACCGGACAGTCCCAGGAGGACGCGCGATGAGCACGACCGTCGTACGGGAACGTGGTGAGGTGGGCGTCGGACGGCTGCCCGGTGTGTGGGGGCTCGGACTGCGGCGGGGCGCCCTGGAGATCAGGCAGTTCTTCCGGCAGCGCGACCAGGTGGTGTTCACGTTCGCCTTCCCGGTCGTCCTGCTGTTCCTGTTCGCGTCGATCTTCCGGGACGACGTGGAGGGCGCGGGCATCACCGCCTCGCAGCTGTACGTGCCGGCGATGATGGCCGCCGGCATCATGTCGACGAGCTTCCAGGCGCTCGGCATCTCGATCGCGATCGAGCGGCAGGACAAGGTGCTGCGCCGGCTGCGGGGCACGCCGATGCCGCCGGCGGCCTACTTCCTCGGCAAGATCTGGCTGGTTCTCTTCACCGGTGTGCTGGAGACGGCGATCCTCCTCGTCGTCGGCACGACCTGCTACGGCGTGGACCTGCCCGCGGACGCGGGCCGCTGGTTCGACCTGGCGTGGATCTTCGTGCTGGGCATCACGGCGTGTGCCCTGCTGGGCATCGCGATCAGCTCGGTCCCGAACTCCGCGAACAGCGCGGGTTCGGTGGTCGTCCTGCCCTTCCTGGTGCTGCAGTTCATCTCCGGGGTGTACATCGCCATCGGCACCATTCCGGACTGGATGCTGACCGTCGGCGCGCTGTTCCCGCTGAAGTGGATGTGCCAGGGGCTGCGCGGGGTGTTCCTGCCGGAGTCGGCGCAGGTGCTGGAGCAGGCGGGGAGCTGGGAGTCGGGACGCGTGGCTCTGGTGCTGGCCGCGTGGTGCGTCGGAGGATTGGCGCTGTGTCTGCTGACGTTCCGATGGAAGGACCGGCGCACCGGATGAGCGATGCCGTGAGCGCCTACCACTGGGAGCGCTCGTTCCGGCTCTGGGACACGTACTTCGCGCTGATCTGGGTGGCCACGGTGGCCTACGTGCTCGCCTCGGAGCGGCCCGGCTGGCCGCTGCGCGCGGTCGCGGCGGCGCTGCTCGTCCCGCTGGTCCCGCTGTACGTGGTGGCCGGGCGGCGCCTGATCCGGGGCGATCCGCCCGACCAGCGGCAGGCGATCGGCTATCTGGCCGCCGCGCTGGCGCTGTTCCTGCCGTCGGCGGTGCTCGCCGGTGAGACGCGGGTGCTGACCTTCGCGCTGATCCCGCAGTGCTTCATGACGCTGCGGCTGCGGTCGGCGCTGGTGGCGGTGGCCGTGATGAACCTCGTGCCCGTGGCGGGCTGGGCGCTGCTGTGGTGGCCCGGAGCGCGGGAGCTTGCGTTCGACGTGCTGTTCTCGGTGGTCACCCTGGTGTTCTCGGTGGCCGTCGGCATCTGGGTCATCCGGATCATCGAGCAGAGCCAGGAACGGGCGGAGCTGATCGCGGAGCTGGACGCGAGCCGCCATGAGGTCGGCAGGCTGTCCGAGGCCCATGGGGCGCTGGCCGAGCGGGAGCGGCTGGCCCGGGAGATCCACGACACGCTGGCGCAGGGGTTCACCAGTCTGGTGATGCTGATTCAGGCGGTCGAGGCGGAGCTGGACCACGACGTGCCCGGGGCACGGCGTCATCTGCGGCTGATGGACGAGACGGCCCGGCAGAACCTCGCCGAGGCCCGGGCCCTGGTCGCCGGGGGCGCACCCGCCGACCTGGACGGCGCGTCCCTGCCGGACGCGCTGCGGCGGCTCGCCGCGCGCCATGACGCGGCGCTGGAGGTGACCGGCCCCGTGCGCACGCTGCCCGCGGGCCCGGAGGTGGTCGCGCTGCGCGCCTGCCAGGAGGCGCTGGCCAACGCCCGTAAGCACGCGGGGAGTCCGGTGGCGGTCGGCGTGTCGCTGGCGTACGCCGACGACGCGCTGACGGTGTCGGTACGGGACGACGGCCGCGGTTTCGACCCCTCCGCCGCCTGCGGCGGGTACGGTCTCGCGGGACTGCGGGCCCGGGCGTCCGAAGTGGGCGGCACCGCCGAGGTGCGCAGCGTCCCGGGCGACGGAACGGTCGTGACGGTGCGACTGCCGGTCGTACGGAGGGGGACGCCGTGATCCGGATCATCCTGGCCGACGACCATCCCGTCGTGCGGGAGGGGCTGCGGGCGATGCTCAGTGCGGAGTCCGACCTGGAGGTCGTCGCCGACGCGTCCAGCGGGCCGCAGGCGGAGGCGCTGGCGGCCCGGTTGCGGCCCGACATCGTGCTGATGGATCTGCGGATGCCGGACGGAGGCGGCGTGGACTCGATCGTGCGGATGGCGCGGGCCGGGCTGACGTGCCGGGTGGTCGTGCTGACGACCTACGAGACGGACCGGGACATTCTGCGGGCCGTGGAGGCCGGGGCCGCGGGCTATCTGCTGAAGGACCTTCCGCGTGCCGAACTCGCGGAGGCCGTACGGGCGGCGGCACGCGGCGAGACGGTCCTGGCACCGTCCGTCGCGGCCCGGCTGGTCGACCAGCTCCGGACGAAACCGGAGCGGCCGCGTCTGTCGGAACGCGAGACGGCCGTGCTGCGGCTGGTCGCCGAGGGGTGCACGAACGCGGAGATCGGGCGCCGGCTGTTCATCGGGGAGTCGACGGTGAAGACGTATCTGCTGCGGGTCTTCGGCAAGTTGGGGGTGGACGACCGGACGGCGGCCGTCACCAGCGCGTTGCGGTACGGGCTGCTGGAGCAGTGAGGAAGGCGCCGGACGTGCTCTCCGGCGCCTTCGGACGCACGTCAGCCCAGCCGGGCTTCCAGTTCCGCCACGATCTCGTTCACGCCCACCGCCGTCTGCTCGCCCGACTCCATGTCCTTGAGCTGGACGACGCCCTCGGCGAGGTCGCGCTCGCCGGCGACGACCGTGTAGCGGGCGCCGCTGCGGTTGGCGTTCTTCATCGCGCCCTTGAGGCCCTTGCCGCCGTAGGAGAAGTCGGCCGCGATGCCGTTCTTGCGCAGCTCCGTGACCTTGGCGAACAGGACGCGGCGGGCCTCCTCGCCGAGCGGGACGGCGAACACGCTGGTGGTGGCGGGCAGTTCGAGCTCGACGCCCTCCGCCTCCAGGGCGAGGACCGTGCGGTCGACGCCGAGGGCCCAGCCGACGGACGGCAGCGCGGGGCCGCCGATCATCTCGGACAGGCCGTCGTAGCGGCCGCCACCGCCCACCGCGGACTGCGAGCCGAGGCCGTCGTGGACGAACTCGAAGGTGGTGCGGGTGTAGTAGTCCAGGCCGCGGACCAGCTTCGGGTCGTCCTCGAAGGAGACGCCCGCCGCCGTGATCAGCTCGCGGACCTCCTCGTGGTACGCCTTGCACGCGTCGCACAGGTAGTCACGCAGCAGCGGCGCGTCCCCCAGCTGCTTCTGGACCGACTCGCGCTTGTCGTCCAGGACGCGCAGCGGGTTGATCTCCGCGCGGCGCAGGGTGTCCTCGTCCAGGTCCAGGCCGCGCAGGAACTCCTGCAGCGCAGACCGGTACACCGGGCGGCACTCCTGGTCGCCCAGGCTGTTGAGCAGGATCCGGAAGTTGCTCAGGCCCAGCGAGCGGTACGCCTGGTCGGCCAGGATGAGCAGCTCGGCGTCCAGCGCCGGGTCCTCCGCGCCGATCGCCTCGGCACCGACCTGGGAGAAGTGGCGGTAGCGGCCCTTCTGGGGACGCTCGTAGCGGTAGTACGAGCCCGAGTACCAGAGCTTGACCGGGAGGTTGCCGGCCTTGTGCAGGTTGGCCTCCAGCGCCGCGCGCAGGACGGAGGCCGTGCCCTCGGGGCGCAGGGCGAGCCGGTCGCCGCCCTTGGTCTCGAAGGCGTACATCTCCTTGGTCACGATGTCGGTGGACTCACCGACCCCGCGCGCGAAGAGTTCGACGTTCTCGAAGCCCGGCGTCTCGATGTAGCCGTAGCCGGAGTTGCGCAGCGGAGCGGCGATCGCCTCGCGGACCGCGAGGTACTTCGCGGAGTCCGGCGGGATCAGGTCGTACGTGCCCTTGGGGGCCTTGAAGGTGCTCACGGAAGGTCTCGTCACAATCCTCGTCGGGGAGCCTCGGAGGCGCCGTGTCCTTGGCGGTCTGCCGCCACCTGCCGCAGATACGGGTTGGTGGAGCGCTCCTGGCCGATGGTCGTCTGGGGGCCGTGGCCGGACAGCACCACGGTCGAGTCGTCGAGCGGCAGGCACACGCGGGCCAGCGAGTCGAGCATCTCGGCCATGTCACCGCCGGGCAGGTCGGTGCGTCCGATGGAGCCGGCGAACAGCAGGTCGCCCGAGAAGAGGATCGGCGGGATGTCCGCCGCCTCGGGCATGCCGAAGGTCACCGACCCCTTGGTATGGCCTGGCGCGTGCGCCACGGACAGCTCCAGGCCCGCCAGCTCCAGCTTCGCCCCGTCGGCCAGCTCCTTGACGTCATCGGGCTCCCCCACGGTCAGCTCACCCATCAGCGGCATCCCGATGGACCGGCCGAGCGCCTTCCCGGGGTCGCTCATCATGTACCGGTCGTCCGGGTGGATCCAGGCCGGCACGTCGTGCGCGCCGCACACCGGGACGACCGAGGCCACGTGGTCGATGTGGCCGTGGGTGAGGACGACGGCGACGGGCTTGAGCCGGTGCTTGGCGATGGCCTCCGCGACGCCGTCGGCGGCCTGATGGCCGGGGTCGATGATCACGCACTCCTCACCGGCGGCGGGGGCGACGAGGTAGCAGTTCGTCCCCCAGGCCCCGGCGGGGAACCCGGCAATGAGCACGATCGTCCTTCGTTGTGTCGATACGGGCGGCTACGGCTGCTCACAGAGCCTACCGGCGCTGCCGATTCCTCAGCGAACCCATATACGGTACGGGGCACACGCAGGCGGTCGGCACACAGGACGCACGCGTACCGGTCGACGTTCGAGACCCATGAGGAGAGAACCCGGTGGTCAGCCAGGAACAGCGGCGGCGTCAGCTCGCCCGGGAGAAGTTCTTGCGGCAGCAGCAGCGACGCACGGACGCGCGACGCAGGGCCCGTATCCGCAACTCCGTGATCGCCTCGGCTCTCGGCGTGATCGTGGTGCTCTCGGTGACGGTCTTCCTGACCAAGCCGTTCGAGGACAACGGCAAGACGGAGAACGCGAACGCGGACGTCACCCCGAGCGCCACGCCCAGCAAGGCCCCGGACCCGTGCGAGAAGCCGGCCCCGGGCAAGGTCAAGTCGGAGACCTGGAAGAAGGAACCGGCGATGACCATCGACGAGTCGGCGAAGTACACGATGAAGCTGGACACGACCTGCGGCGAGATAGACGTCGCGCTGAAGGCGTCGGCGGCGCCGCACACCGTCAACTCGTTCAACTTCCTTCTCGGCAAGGGCTACTTGGACCACAGCAAGTGCCACCGGCTCACGAACCAGGGCATCTACGTCCTGCAGTGCGGCGACCCGAAGGGCACCGGCATGGGCGGACCGGGCTACACCATCCCGGACGAGAACCTCAAGGACAAGAGCCTCAAGGGCGGGATCTACCCGGCGGGCACGGTCGCGATGGCGAACCAGTACAACCCGCAGACGAAGCAGGGCCGCGACAGCGGCGGCAGCCAGTTCTTCCTCGTCTACCAGGACAGTCAGCTGCCGGCCGACTACACACCGTTCGGTACGGTGTCCGAGGCGGGCATGAAGGTCCTGAAGAAAATCGCGGACGCGGGAGCGCAGGCCCCCGACCCTCAGACGGGCAATACGGCGCCCAACGCGACGGTCGTGATCAACAAGGCCACGATCACCGAATCCTGACCCCCAACTGCGAAATTTCGGTCGCGCGGGATGCGGACAGGCCCCCCGCCGGTCGCCTATGTTGGCCGTGACGAAACTGTGGACGATGCCCGGGGGAGCTTCAGGCCCCTCGCAGGCATCATGTGGAGGAGGCGCTGTGAGCAGCGACCCGTGGGGCCGCGTCGACGAGACGGGGACCGTGTACGTGCGTACGGCCGACGGCGAGCAGGTCGTCGGTTCCTGGCAGGCGGGCTCCCCCGAGGAGGCGCTGGCCTATTTCGAGCGCAAGTACGAGGGCCTGGTTGTCGAGATCGGCCTCCTCGAGAAGCGAGTGAAGACCACCGACCTGTCGGCGAAGGACGCCCAGGCAGCCATCGACCACATCCGGGAGCAGGTCGACGCGCACCACGTGGTGGGCGACCTGGACGCCCTGCGGGTCCGGCTGGACAAGCTGGTGGAGCTGGTGGAGGCGCGCCGCGAGGAGCGCAAGGCGCAGCGGGCGAAGCAGTCCGACGAGGCCCGCAAGTCCAAGGAGGCGCTGGTCGCCGAGGCGGAGGAGCTGTCGCAGTCCGATCAGTGGCGGGCGGCCGGTGAGCGGCTGCGGGCCCTGGTGGACACCTGGAAGAGCCTGCCGCGCCTGGACCGCAAGTCCGACGACGAGCTGTGGCACCGGTTCTCGCACGCGCGGTCGGCGTTCTCCAAGCGGCGCAAGCAGCACTTCGCGCAGCTGGACGCGCAGCGCGAGGAGGCCCGCAAGACCAAGGAGCGGCTGGTCTCCGAGGCCGAGGCGCTGTCGAACTCGACGGACTGGGGCGTGACGGCGGCGCGTTACCGCGAGCTGATGTCGGAGTGGAAGGCCGCGGGCCGCGCCCAGCGCGAGCACGAGGACGACCTGTGGAACCGCTTCCGCGGCGCCCAGGACGTCTTCTTCGCGGCCCGCAGCTCGGTCTTCGCCGAGCGGGACGCCGAGCAGTCGGAGAACCTCAAACTCAAGGAGGAGCTGGCCGAGGAGGCCGAGAAGCTCCTGCCGATCACGGACCTGAAGGCGGCCCGCGCCGCGTTCCGGAACGTGAACGAGCGCTGGGAGGCCATCGGCCATGTGCCGCGCGACGCCCGGCCGAAGGTCGAGGGCCGTATGCACGCGGTCGAGCGGGCCATCCAGGAGGCCGAGGAGGCCGAGTGGCGCAGGACGAACCCGGAGGCACGGGCGCGTGCCGAGGGCCTGACCGGCCAGCTCCAGGCCGCCGTGGACAAGCTGCGGGGCCAGATCGAGCAGGCGCGCGCGCAGGGCAACAACGCCAAGGCCGACAAGCTCCAGCGTGAGCTCGACGGCCGGCAGGCGCTGCTGGACCAGGCGCTGAAGGGCCTGCAGGAGTTCGGAGGCTGACGCATTCGACCGAAAGGGGCTCCCGTACACCGTGTACGGGAGCCCCTTTCGTGTGGTCGTGTGCGACGGCCGGTTACGACCTGCTGCGCGCCGACGTCACCCGGTACACGTCGTAGACGCCCTCCACGCCCCGGACCGCCTTGAGTACGTGGCCGAGGTGCTTCGGGTCGCCCATCTCGAAGGTGAAGCGGGAGGTGGCGACGCGGTCACGGGAGGTCTGGACGGCCGCGGAGAGGATGTTGACGTGCTGGTCGGACAGCACGCGGGTGACATCCGAGAGGAGCCGGGAGCGGTCCAGGGCCTCGACCTGGATGGCGACCAGGAAGACCGAGGACTGGGTGGGCGCCCACTCGACGTCGAGGATGCGCTCGGGCTCGCGGGACAGCGAGTCGACGTTCACGCAGTCGCTGCGGTGAACCGACACGCCGCTGCCGCGTGTGACGAAGCCGATGATCGGGTCACCGGGTACGGGCGTGCAGCAGCGGGCCAGCTTGACCCACACGTCCTCGACGCCCTTGACGACGACCCCCGGGTCTGCGCTGGTACGGCGCTTGCGGCTGCGGCCACGGGCCGGCGGGACCGACTCGTCGATCTCCTCGGTGGCGGCCTCCTCGCCGCCGAGGGCCTGGACCAGCTTCTGCACGATGTTCTGTGCGGAGACATGGCCCTCGCCGATCGCCGCGTACAGCGCGGAGATGTCGGCGTAGCGCATCTCGTGGGCGAGCGTGACGAGCGAGTCGCCGGTCAGGATGCGCTGGATCGGCAGGTTCTGCTTGCGCATCGCGCGGACGATGGCGTCCTTGCCCTGCTCGATCGCCTCGTCGCGGCGTTCCTTGGAGAACCAGGCCCGGATCTTGTTGCGGGCACGCGGTGACTTGACGAAGCCGAGCCAGTCGCGGGAGGGGCCGGCGCCGGGTGCCTTGGAGGTGAAGACCTCCACCAGATCGCCGTTGTCGAGGGTGGACTCCAGCGGGACCAGCCGGCCGTTGACGCGGGCGCCTATCGTGCGGTGCCCGACCTCGGTGTGCACGGCGTACGCGAAGTCGACCGGGGTCGCGCCGGCCGGGAGCGCTATGACGTCGCCCTTGGGGGTGAAGACGAAGACCTCGTTGCGGGAGAGGTCGAAGCGCAGGGACTCCAGGAACTCGCCGGGGTCCTCGGTCTCCTTCTGCCAGTCCAGCAGCTGGCGCAGCCAGGCCATGTCGTTGAGGTGGTCGTCCTTGCTCTTGCCGGACGACTTGGGGGCGTCACTGCGCACCTTCGAGGCGCCGGCGACGGCCTCCTGCTTGTACTTCCAGTGCGCGGCGATGCCGTACTCGGCGCGGCGGTGCATGTCGAACGTGCGGATCTGCAGCTCGACCGGCTTGCCGCCGGGGCCGATGACCGTCGTGTGCAGCGACTGGTACATGTTGAACTTGGGCATCGCGATGTAGTCCTTGAACCGGCCGGGGACCGGGTTCCATCGCGCGTGCACCGTGCCGAGGGCCGCGTAGCAGTCGCGGACGGTGTCCACGAGGACGCGGATGCCCACCAGGTCGTAGATCTCCGCGAAGTCCCGGCCGCGGACGATCATCTTCTGGTAGACGCTGTAGTAGTGCTTCGGGCGGCCGGTGACGGTCGCCTTGATCCGGGCCGCGCGCAGGTCCTGCTGGACCTCGTCGGTGACGATGGCCAGGTACTCGTCGCGCTTCGGGGCGCGCTCGGCGACCAGTCGGACGATCTCGTCGTACATCTTGGGGTAGAGGATCGCGAAGGCGAGGTCCTCCAGCTCCCACTTGATGGTGTTCATGCCCAGGCGGTGGGCGAGCGGCGCGTAGATCTCCAGGGTCTCGCGTGCCTTCTTCTCCTGCTTCTCGCGCTTGAGGTAGCGCATGGTGCGCATGTTGTGCAGGCGGTCGGCGAGCTTGATGACCAGGACACGCGGGTCCTTGGCCATGGCGACGACCATCTTGCGCACCGTCTCGGCCTGGGCGGCCTCACCGAACTTGACCTTGTCGAGCTTGGTGACACCGTCGACGAGCAGCGTGACGACGTCGCCGAAGTCGCGGCGCAGGTCGTCCAGGCCGTACTCGGTGTCCTCGACCGTGTCGTGCAGCAGACCGGCCATCAGCGTGGCCGGATCCATGCCCAGCTCGGCGAGGATGGTCGTCACGGCGAGGGGGTGTGTGATGTACGGGTCACCGCTCTTGCGCTTCTGGCCGCGGTGCCAGCGCTCGGCGACCTGGTAGGCGCGCTCGATCTGGCGGAGGGTGGCCGTCTCGATCTTCGGGTCGTTGCCGCGCACTATCCGCAGCAGCGGCTCGAGCACCGGGTTGTACGGATTCGCGCGCTGCACACCGAGCCGGGCCAGACGGGCACGGACGCGGTTGGAGGAGCCGGAGCGGGCCGGCTGGCCGGCCGCCTGCCGTACCGAGGGCGGGGTGGGCTTGGGCCGCGACTGCTCGGCGGGTTTGTCGACCGGCGTCGCCTGGGCATGCTCGACGGGCCCGCGGGTGTCGTTCTTCGCGTGGGGCGTGGTCGGCGCGGGCTTGGCCGCGGCTGCCGAGGCGGACTCGGGCTTGGCGGCGGTCAGGTGCTGGGCCTCGTCTGGCAAGAGGGCTCCTCGTGCGCGATCCGGGTCCCCGGTCAGGCTCCGGAGCACCCATGGTAGCGATCCTGGGCCCCAGGATCGCCTTCAGGCCAATGTGAGGACCGTCTACCCGGGAAACGCACGAGGCGGGCACCGGATCGTCCGGGCCCGCCTGCGCGGTGTCGTGCCGGTGCTCCCCCAGGGCGCCGCACGGTGGCTAGACCGTGAGCAGCGCCTCCAGGGGGGCACCGTTCAGCGCCGGCTCCAGGCGGGCCCGGCCGCTCAGGAAGCCGAGTTCCATGAGGACGGCGAGACCCGCGACCTCGGCACCGGCCCGGCGGATGAGCTGGACCGCGGCCTCCGCGGTGCCGCCCGTGGCGAGGACGTCGTCGACGATCAGGACACGGTCCTCGGCGGTGAGGTCCTCGGCGTGCACCTCGATCTCCGCCGAACCGTACTCCAGGTCGTAGGCCTGGGCGAGGGTGGCTCCGGGGAGCTTGCCCGCCTTGCGTACGGGGATGAAGCCGAGGCCGGCGCGGACGGCGACCGGGGCGCCGAGGATGAAGCCGCGGGCCTCCAGGCCGACGACCTTGGTGGCGCCGGCGCGCTCGGCGATCTCGGCGAGGGCGTCGGTCAGGGCGGTGAACGCCGCCGGGTCCGCCAGGAGCGGGGTGATGTCCTTGAACATCACCCCCGGCTCCGGGTAGTCGGCCACGTCGCGGATGCGGCTGAGCAGCAGCTCCCTGATGTCGGTCATCGGCGCTTCCCCGAGGGGCGGCCGCGGCCACGGGTGCGGGAGGCGGGCTGGTTGCGCGGCCCGACCACCGCGGCTGCGGCGTCCTCGGGCTCGCCGGCGTACGACTCGCCGTCCTCGTAGACCTCGGTCTCGCCCTTGGCGGCGGACTGGTCCCGCTTGGCGAGGACGCGCTTCCTCAGGGCCTTCAGCTGCGGCTCGCGCTCCTTGAGGTCGGCGACGAGCGGCGTGGCGATGAAGATCGAGGAGTACGCACCGGCGGCGAGGCCGACGAACAGCGACAGCGAGATGTCGTTCAGCATGCCGGCGCCGAGGACACCGCCGCCGATGAACAGCAGGCCCGCCACCGGCAGCAGCGCGACCACCGTGGTGTTGACGGAGCGGACCAGGGTGCTGTTGATCGAGCGGTTGGCGATGTCGCTGTAGGTCCAGCGGGTCTGTTTGGTGATGTCCTTGGTCTGTTCCTTGAGGCTGTCGAAGACCACGACCGTGTCGTAGAGCGAGTAGCCGAGGATGGTCAGCAGACCGATCACCGTGCCCGGTGTGACCTCGAAGCCGACCAGGGCGTAGATGCCGACCGTGATGGTGATGTCGTGGATCAGTGCGACGAACGCCGCCAGCGCCATGCGCCACTCGAAGGCGATCGCGAGGTAGATCACCACCAGGACCATGAAGATGCCGAGGCCTTGCCAGGCCTTGTTCGCGATCTGCTCGCCCCAGCTGGGGCCGACCAGTTCGGCGTTGATCTGCTCCGAGTCGATCTTGAGGTCGTCGGCGAGCGTGTTCTTGATCTCGTTGGCCGCGCCGGTGTCGATACCCGCGACCTGGATACGCAGGCTGCCGTCGCCGAGCTTCTGGACGATCGCGTCGTGGCCGGAGGCCTCTTCCGCGTACTCCTCCGCCTGGGACACCGAGACGCTGGTGTTCTTCGGGGTGTTGAAGACGGCGCCGCCCTGGAACTCGATGCCCATGTTCAGGCCGCGGACCGCCAGGCCGACGATGGCCGTGATGGTGATCAGGATCGACAGGCCGTACCAGATCTTGCGGTTCTTGACGAAGTCGTAGCCGATTTCGCCACGGTGCAGCCGGGCGCCGAGGTTGCCGAGTTTCGACATCTCACGCCTCCTTCGTCTCGACGGGGGCGGAGGGACGGCGGGTGCGGCGCAGCGGCGGCTGGGCACCCAGGCTCTTCGGGTCGAGGCCGGACCACTTGTGGCCGTTGGCGAAGAACGGGCGGCGGGCCATCAGCGTCAGCAGCGGCTTGGTGAAGAGGAACACGACGACCACGTCGAGCAGGGTGGTCAGGCCGAGCGTGAACGCGAAGCCCTGGACCTTGCCGACGGTGACGATGAAGAGCACCGCTGCGGCGAGGAACGACACGAAGTCGGAGACCAGGATGGTGCGCCGGGCACGCGGCCAGGCCCGCTCGACGGCGGGACGCAGCGAGCGGCCCTCCCGGATCTCGTCGCGGACGCGTTCGAAGTACACGATGAACGAGTCCGCCGTGATGCCGATGGCGACGATGGCACCGCAGACGGCCGGCAGGTTCAGCGCGAATCCGATGGCCGGGCCGAGCAGGGACATGAGCGTGTAGGTGAGGGCGGCGGAGACCAGCAGCGAGAGGATCGCGATGAACGACAGGCCGCGGTAGTAGGCCAGCAGATAGATGACGACCAGCGCGAGACCGATCGCGCCGGCGATCAGCCCGGCCTGCAGCTGGTCACCACCCAGCGCGGCGGTCACGGTCGTCATGCTGTCCACCTTGAAGGTCAGCGGCAGCGCGCCGTACGACAGCATGTTGGCGAGTTCCTGGGCGGACTGCTGGGTGAAGTTGCCGGAGATCTCGGCGTTGCCGCCGGTCAGGGCCTGCCGGACGGACGGGTCGGAGACCACCTCGCCGTCCAGGACGATCGCGAACTGGTTCTGCGGCGGCTGGTTCTGAGCCAGCTTGCCGGTGATGTCGCCGAACTTCTTGGCGCCCCCGTCGGTGAAGTCCATCTGGACCGTCCAGCCCGCGCCCCTCTGGGTGTCCAGAGTGGCCTGGGCCTCGTCGACGTCCGTGCCGTCGACCGCGGCGGGGCCGAGGATGTACTTCTGCCACTGGCCCTGCGAGTTCTGGCCGCAGGCCAGGGTGGGCTGGGAGGCCTTGACGCCGTCGCCCACGGTGGAGCGGGTCTTCTCGTCGGTGCAGTCGAGCTTGGCGTACTGCTCCTGGAGCTTGCTCGGGTCGTCACCTGCGGCGCCGCCGGTCGCGGAGGGGCTGGCCTTCGACTCGCCCGAGGCGCTCGCGGACGGCGTCGCGTCGGCCTTCAGCGCGTCGGTGACCGCGCGGCCCTGCGTAGTGGGAGAGGCAGACGGGGAGGCGGAGCCCTTGTCGGTGGCCTCGGGCTTGTCGGTGGCCTTGCCGGACGGCTGGTCCGAGGGGCTTCCCGTGGGGCTCGGCGAGGGGCTGGCCGTGCCGCCGCCGGAGACCTCGGTCACGAGGACCGGGCGGAAGTAGAGCTTGGCGGTGGTGCCTACCTGCTTGCGCGCCTGCTCGGAGTTCGTGCCCTTGGGGATGTTGACGATGATGTTGTCCCGGCCCTGGGTCTGGACCTCGGCCTCCTGGACGCCCAGACCATTGACACGGCGCTCCATGATGGAGACGGCGGTGTCCATGTTGGTCTTGTTGATCGCCGCCTCGTTGCCGGCCTCGGGGACCGCCCGGAGCGTGATGCTCGTACCGCCGGCCAGGTCGATGCCGAGACGCGGCTTCGTGTGCTCCGAGGCGAACATCCCACCGGTGAGCGCCGCGATGGCGATCAGGATCAGGGCCAGCGAGCGCCCCGGCTTGCTCTGGGCGCTCGCGTTCCTGCCCTTTTTAGGTGTGGCCACCTTTTCGTACTCCCTCTCGGGCCACCTCGCTCCGGATCGGCGGACGGGCGGCCATGACATGGTGTCGGGATTCCGTGCGAGCTGGGCGTGTCCCGGGGTGCGCGGGCCGGGCC
>NZ_JBHVCP010000073.1:0-32326 GCF_042803315.1 Streptomyces sp. NPDC057424 | reverse complement strand
CACCGAGCCAAGAAGACACGCACCACCACAACCGACCTGACCAAGCACTACTAGGCCCGGGGCCTAGGACCGGGGCCTAGGACCGGGGCCCGAGGCGCCACGGCGCCTCCGCCCGGTAGCGTCCCGCCCATGAAGATCACCGAGCCGCCTCGCACCCCCGAGCAGCGCAAGGCGGACCTGCTGGGCCGTCTGGAACAGGAGATCGACATCTGGGTCTCGACGGCGGATGCCGAGGGGGTTCCCTGTCTGGTGCCGCTGTGGTTCGTGTGGCACGACGAGGCCGTGTGGCTGTGCACACGGCTGTCCAACCCCACCGGCCGAAATCTGCGGGACGGCGGGCGGACCCGGCTGGCCTTCGGGGACACCCGGGACGTCGTGCTCGTCGACGGCGAGGTGCGGACCTACCCGATGCGGGAGGTTCCGTCGGCGGCGGCCGAGGCGTTCTGCGCGAAGACCGGATGGGATCCGCGCGGGGACCACGCGCCGTACGCCTTCTTCCGGGTACGGCCGCGCGCGGTGCAGGCGTGGTGCGAGGAGCACGAGCTGCCGCGGAGGCATCTCATGCGGGAGGGCGTCTGGGCCGTGTGACCGAAGCTCAACCGGCCTTGTGATGCAGCCTGTCGAGCCGGCTGAGTTCCTCGTCGGTGAGACGGATCGCGCCCGCCGCCACGTTCTCCGTGAGGTGGCCGGGGTTGCCGGTGCCGGGGATGGCGAGGACGTGGGGGCCCTGGTGCAGTGTCCAGGCGATGCGGATCTGGGCGGGGCTCGCGCCATGGGCCCGGGCGACGGCTCGGACGTCCTCGTCGTGGGCGGTGGTGGCGCCCTGCTCGGCGGTCTCTCCGGCGACGGCGTAGAACGGCACGAAGGCGATGCCCTGTTCGCCGCAGACGCGGAGCAGTTCGTCGGCGTCGGGGGCAGGGCGGTCGAGGGCGTACCGGTTCTGGACGCAGACCACGGGTGCGATGGCCTGCGCCTCGGCCAGATGGCGGGGCTCGACGTTGGAGATGCCGAGGTGCCGTATCAGGCCCGCCTCGCGCAGTTCCGCGAGGGCACCGAAGTGCTCGGCGATGGAGTCGTACTTCGGCATCCGGCGCAGGTTGACCACGTCCAGGTGGTCGCGGCCGAGCTGGCGCAGGTTCTCCTCCACATGGCCGCGCAGGGCCTCGGGGCGGGCGGAGGTGCCCCACTCCCCGCCGTAGGTGCGGTAGGGGCCCACCTTGGTGACGATGACCAGGTCCTGGGGGTAGGGGGCGAGCGCGCTGTTGATGAGTTCGTTGGCGGAGCGCAGCGACGAGAAGTAGAAGGCGGCCGTGTCGATGTGGTTGACGCCGAGGTCGATCGCCTTGCGCAGGACGGCGATCGACCGGTCGCGGTCGCTGGGTGTGCCGTGGTGGAAGGCGGCGCTGCCCGTCAGCCGCATCGCGCCGAAGCCGACGCGGTGGACGGGCAGGTCGCCGAGTTTCCAGGTGCCGGCGGTGTCCGCGGTGATCGTCTGTGAGCTCACCGGCGGAGTCTCACACACGGCACACGCACCGGCGAACCCGGTTCACGGATACGTGTACGCGTTGAGCGTGCTGACGGCGGAGGCCGGGTTGCCGCGGTCGTAGTGGTCCACGGCGAGGAAGTTGGGCTTCTTGCGGGCGGCCGGCTGGCAGAACCTCTGGGCGCGGTCGGCGAGTTTGGTGTTGTCCGTGCCGGCCGTGCCGGTGATCGGGACGTCGCGGAAGTGGTTCATGACGAACAGCGGACGGAATCCGGGCTCGGTGCGGGTCAGCGGGATGTTGGTGTCGGCGCCGTACCAGCGGCTGTAGCAGGACCAGTCGGAGGCGCCGATGCCCGAGCCCATCGACCAGTGGTTCTCGACGGTCCACTCGCGCTGGTACATGACGCCGAAGCTGTCCCGGGTCAGGCCCGCGGCCTGGTCGGCGGAGCGGCTGCGGTCGGTGAAGATCAGCAGCCGGTCTCCGGCGGCGGCCAGAGCCGCCATCGTCGGCCAGCCGTTCTGCCGTACGCCGGTGAGGTCGGGCCGGTAGAGCACGTCCGACAGGCCGTCGACGCGGGCGAGTTCGGAACGCAGGACGGCCGGGGCGACGTAGTCCTCCAGGAAGACGGTGACGAACTGGTCGGGGTGGGCCTTCAGGAAGTCGACCATGCGCTGGAGGTCGACCCACAGGGCGACGGGCCTGCTGACGAGGGTGCAGCTGTTGTGGCACAGGATCGCACCGTCGGGGGTCTGGTGGATGTCCAGCATGAATCCGCGCACCCCGTCGGCGAGTTGGCGTTCGATGCCGCGGGTCTGGTTGGGCACGAGGTTGACGAAGGGCGGGGCGAAGCCGCCGTCGACGCCGTTGGCGTACGCGTTGTGCGAGGTGAGGAACGTGACCTGGTCCAGGGTGCGCCGGTCCTGCGGCGGCATGGGGGTGGTGGCGGGGGCGACCGGGGTGAGGTACCAGGCGGCGAGGTCGCCGGATCCGCCGAGGGCGAGCCGCGCGGGGTAGGTGGCGCCGGACGGCCTGGGCGCCACCGTGAGGTGCCGCGCGGTCCCCGGGGCCTCGAGCGTGTAGCGGTCGGCGCCGAGAGGACTGATCTCCCACCCGGCGTCGGCGCTCGCGCAGGCGACGGTCGCGGCCAGGTCGCCGCTGCGGCCGAGGCAGTTGCCGGCTGCGTCGGTGCTCTCCAGCAGATAGGAGGAGCCGTTCGGCTTAAGCTGCCACTGCTGGCGGTCCTCGTTGCCGCGGGGTCTGTGCTGCTCGACCGCTCCGCCGCTGTCGGCAGCGTTCAGTCCGGTCGCGGCACTCTGGACGTAGTACGTACCCGGAGCCGGAACGGCCACGGCGGCCGCAGCGGGCTGGGGGGCCACGACCGCGGCAGCCAGCGCCGCGGTCGTGGCGAGCAGGGCGTGGGGGGTGCGTAGGCGCATGAGGGATGCCCTTCGATCATTCGATCAGGTTCATGACATCCCGCATGACACCACGCCACGTGGTCCGGCGTCAGCAGTACAGGTTGCCGCCGGGTGACGTCCCGAGGATCTGCGTGAACCGCTGGTAGTTGTTCACGCGGCTCTGCACCTGCGCCGGGTTCTTGCCGTCGCACTCCAGGGAGCCGTTGATGCTCCGGATCGTCTGGCCGAACCCGGCACCGTTCACCATGGCGTTGTGCGGGGTCATGCTGCCGGGGCCGGTCTGGGTGTTCCAATACCACAGGGCCGTCTTCCAGGCGACGGCCGAGTTGTTCTGCACCAGCCAGGGGTTGTTCAGCAGGTCGATGCCGAGCGCGTCGCCCGCGGCCTTGTAGTTGAAGTTCCAGCTCAACTGGATCGGGCCACGCCCGTAGTAGGCGGCCTGCCCGGCCGGGCACCCGTAGGGCCGTCCCCAGTCGCAGTAGTGCGGGTAGTTGGCCGTGTTCTGCTCCACCACGTGCACCAGACCACCGGTCTCATGGCTGACGTTGGCGAGGAAGGCGGCGGCCTCCCGCTTCTTCACCGTGTCACTGCCCGTGTCGGCGAAGCCGGGGTAGGCGCTCAGCGCCGCGGTGAGACCGCTGTAGCTGTAGAACGAATTCCGGTTCGGGAACATCTGGTGGAACTGGGCCTCGGTCACCACGAAGCGCGCGTCGGGCGTGCCGGGACCGTTGTCGCAGGCGTACGGCTCCCAGTACCAGGTGCTGATGACCGGGTCGTAACCGGGGTTGGCGTGCTCGGCGATGTACGCCTTGCCGTCGGTGTAGCGCACGATGTCGCCGACGGCGTACGACTTCCCGGCCGTCCAGTTCGGGTAGCTGGAGCAGGCGGCGGCCGAGGCGTTCGAGGCGGGCAGGAGCACCGGCGCGGCACCGGCGAGGGCGAGGGCGGCCAGGACTGCGGAGATGCGGCGTCGTGACACGGGTTCAACTCCTTCGCGGAGCACGGCCGCACCCTGACGAGGGCAGGGCGAGGCAGACCCTGGAACGCACGCACCGGTGATCCGGTCACGGCATGGGGGCGGCCGTGGTGGGGGCTGTGGAGGCACACTCAACCGCCTTGGTCTGTACCAGTCAAGGGTGTAGACCAGTCAGGTGCAGACCCGTTGTGTCCGCGCCGGGTGACGACCGGTCAGCCACGCCCCGGGCACGCCCCGGCCGCCCCCTGCCGCCGCCGCGCCGCGAGCCGTTCGGCCCGCGTCAGCGACTGCGCGAGGTCGTCGGGCCGGCACGGGGCCGGGACGCCGGACGTCTCGGAGACCGGCGCTTCGTCTGCTGCGAGGGCCGTGTCGTACGGGGGCCCGCACGGCTTGCTGCACCTGCGGGACACTCACGCGCGTCAGCGGATCCACCGGGCGCGGGCCGACGGGCTCGACTCGACGTCCTCACGGAGCTGGATGCGCGTCCCTGACGGCACGGACCGCGCCCGGTCGGCCGACGACACGCCCCCGGATCGACCCCCCGGGCCGCCCGACCGCGAGAATTCCTCCCATGACCACCGCACCCCACCCCCTCGTCACCCGCGCTCAGCGGCTGGCAAGCGATCTCCTCGTCCCGCAGGCCGAGCGCGTCGACCAGGAGGGGGTGCCCGCGAGCCATGTCGAGGCGGTGAAGCGGGCGGGGCTGCTGGGAGTGGTGGCACCGCAGGAGTTCGGCGGGGCGGACGCGCCCGTGGACGTGGCGCGGGAGACGGCGGAGATCCTGGCCGGGGCGTGCTGCTCGACATGGTTCGTGCAGACACAGCACCACACACCGGTGAAGCTGCTCGCCACACACGACTCGCCCCTCCGGGCCAAGCTGCTGCGCCCCCTGGCGACCGGCGAGCTGATGGCGGGCATCGCGTACGCCCATGTCCGCGCCTTCCCCCGGGTGCCCGTACGGGCCGTTCCCGAGGAGGGCGGCTGGCGGTTCGAAGGCAGGGTGCCCTGGTACACGGGCTGGGGTCTGAACGACGTGATGCTGCTCGCCGGGGTGACGGACACCGCCGAGGTGGTGTTCGTGTCCACCGAGGCCCGCGCGCAGCCGGGGCTGACGCCGTCGGCGCCGATGCGGCTCGCGGCTCTCACCGCCGCCCGCACGGTGTCCCTGGAGCTGGACGGCCTGTGGGTGCCGGAGGAGGCCGTCGTGCTGCGCACCTCGCAGGAGGAGTTCGCCCTGGCCGACCGGCCCCGGGCCGCCGGCGCCAGTCCGGCCGTGTTCGGGGTGGCGTACGCGGCGCTGGACCTGGTGGCGCAGAGTCCGGACGGCCGGGAGACGGCCCGGTCGCTGCGGGCACGGCTCGACGAGGTCCGGCGGGAGGCCTACGCCCTGGCCGACCGGCCCGCCCCGCACGGCTCCGTACCGGAGCGACTGGCCGTGAAGACACGCGCGTACGGCCTCCTGCGGGCGGCCACCACCGCGGCGATCGTGGCCGGAGGCGGCCGCTCCATGGACCTGGGCAGCCGGGCCCAGCGGCTCGCACGCGAAGGGATGTTCCTGCTGGTGCAGGGCCAGACGGCCGAGGCGCGCCGGACGCACCTCGGCTCGCTGGCGTCCGGCTAGCCGAGGCCGGTTACGGCCGGGGCCCTGTCCTTCCGGGACGGGAACTCGCCGTAGAACTCCGCTTCGATGACGTCGATACACAACGATGCCGCCACAGTCCCCGCGCGGCGAGGCTCGGCGGAGGACGCCTTCGCCGGACCAGTACGCCACTTCCAGGTGCGGATGGCCGGAGAAGATGAACGCGTCGCAGGGTGCGGCCCTGTACGGCCGGCGACCGGATCCGGGGGGGCTTCTCGGCTACCCGGGCGGGCGTTTCACCCCAGGCGGGAGAGACGTCGGTGCGCCGGGTGGTGGTCCCGCCGGCGATTCAGCCCTCGTCCGCCGGAACGACCACCAGGAAGGCGTCGGACTCCAGGTCCATCACGACGGTGGCGGGCTCGCCCTCGGCGCGGCGGCGTGCCGCGTACTCCTCCGCGGGCCACGATCCGCGCGGAGACCCCGCCGGGAACCGTTCCAACACCTTCGCGCTGATGGCCGCAGTCACGTCCGCCGCCCTCCCCTGTCCCGCGCCGCCCGCCGGGCGACGTCGATCGGTCGCTGTCGTCGTCCACATGCGGATGCCCCCGATCCGCCCGGACATGTACCGCCGGGTAGATTCCGCGCCCCGCACCGACCTCTACACATAAAGGAGAAATAAGGGCAGAATGATACTTACGCGGCGCATACCGCATACCCCCTTCAGACGCGGTCGCCCTGCACCATGAAGGAGACGAGTCATGGCCAACGTCTCACCCACCCGAGGTGACATAAGCAGCCACCCTGACGCCTCCGAGATGCGGGATCGGTACGCCCGCGTGCTCGGCGGCCGCGATGTGGCGCTCGTGGACGGACCGGTGTTCCTGCTCGGTCTGTACTGCGCCGCCTCCCCGTGGATAGTCCACTACACGACCAGCCAGCCGGCACTCGTGACCCACAACCTGATCATGGGTATCGCGATCGGCCTGCTGGCGCTCGGGTTCACTCGCGCTCCGGAGCGCATGTACGGCTTGAGCTGGGCCATGTGCGCCATCGGGGTGTGGATGATCATCTCGCCGTGGATCGTGGGCGAAAGCCCGGACGCCGGTGTCGTGTGGAACAACATCATCATCGGTGCACTGGCCGTGATCCTGGGGCTGGTGTGCGCCGGAACGGCGGCGAAGGCCTCACCCAGGCCGTAGCGCCCCGCCGGAAAGGAGCCGAAGGCCGGTCCGCATCCCGGACCGGCCCGTTCATGTCCGCTTCGGCGGCCGCCCGCGGCGGCGGGGCCCGGCCCGGACTGTCCCGGCCGTCCGGCGGCACAAGCACTACTGTGGGGGTCCTGACTGGGCCGAATGGCTCATCCAGATCGGCCTCGCCGCACTCGGCGTCGCCGCGCTCGACCGTTCCAGGGCACGCCGCTGACAGACGGGCTGCCGCGGTATGGCGGCCTCGACCAGGTGGGTCGTGCCCTGGGTGCGCAGCGCGTCGGTGGCGTCCATGTCGCGGTCCCGGATGGGGGGCTTGCGCAGGGCGGTCGCGGCATGGATCACGGTGGCGCGGCTGAGACACGGGGGCGGACGACGGCCCGAGATGCAGAGCCGCTCGGAGGAACCTACGATCGATGTCAATCGGACCAGGTTTCGGACCAGGCGTACGCCCCCTTCTCCCCGACGGGGGGAGGCACATGTCCTCGCTGTCGGCACGTCGGCTCATGGCCGTCTACATCGCCCTGGTTGCGGTCGTCACCATCGTCTATATGACCGTCCCGGTGATGGTCCCCGTGATGTGGGCCGTGATGGGTCTGGCCGGTGTCGTCGCCATCCTGATCGGCACACGCCTCCACCGTCCCGCCCACCGGTGGCCCTGGTGGGTCCTGGCCGGCGGCTTGCTCGTCTTCATCGCGGGCGACACGTACTACTACGTGATGGAGCAGTACCTGGGGGCGTCCAACCCGTTCCCGTCCCCGGCCGACGCCTGCTATCTCGCCATGTACCCGCTCATCGCGATCGGCCTGTCGGGCCTGGTGCGGCACCGGTGGGCCGACCGCGACGTGCCGAGCCTGCTCGACGCCCTGATCGTCACCGCCGGCCTCGCGCTGCCCGTGTGGGTGTACCTGGTGCAGCCGCTCACCGTGGTGCAGGGCCTGACCTGGCAGCAGCGTGCGATCAGCATCGCCTACCCCCTCGGCGACATCCTCGTGCTGGCATTGCTGGTCCGGCTGCTCACCCCCAGCCCGATCGACGGTTCCAATCGCGCCGTACGCCTGCTGGTCCTGGGCACGGTGACACTGCTCGTCACCGACATCGCCTACGGAATCCTGCAGTTGAACGACGTGTGGGAGACCGGCAGCCTGCTGGATCTCGGCTGGGTCGCCTTCTACACCGCCTGGGGCCTGGCCGCGCTGCATCCCTCCATGGTCGAGCTGACGGCTTCCGTGCGGCAGCGGGAGTCCCTGCTTCCGCCGCCGCGCCGGCTGGTCATGCTCGCTGTGGCCACGCTCATCGCACCGGGGATCCTGCTCTGGGAGGGGGTGAGCAACCAGACCCGGGACGCCGCCGTGATCGCGGCCTTCTCGGGCGTGCTGTTCCTGCTGGTGATCCTCCGGCTGGCGGGGATGGTCGTGGCTCACCGCCAGGCGGTGTCGCGGGAACTCGCCCTGCGAGGAGCCGCCGCCTCGCTGGTCTCGGCGTTCCGGGAGGAGGAGGTCGACCGGTCCTGCTGTGCGGCAGTCGACCGGCTGATGGGGCCCGAGGTGCCGCACCGGACCCTGCTGCTGCCGGCCGAGCAGGCGGCGGAACTGGGGGCGCGCGGCGCCCACCTGGTGAGCCCGTCCGCCCTCGAGCCCGCCACCGCCGCCGGACTGGCCGGTCCGCCCTCCATCCTGGTGTGCCCCATGACCCAGCCGGACAGGCCGGGGGGAACGGTCCCGGGTGCCCTGCTGGTCGCCGCACCCGAGCGGCAGCTGAACGAGACCTGGGGCTCCCTGGAGATCCTGGCGTCGCACGCGGGCCTGGCGCTGGAGCGCGTCAGCCTGCGCAAGGAGGTGTTCCGACAGGAGAGCGAGGCGTACTTCCGCACCCTCATCCGCAACACCTCCGACGTCATCCTCATCCTGGAGGACGACGACACCATCCGGTACGCCAGCCCGTCCGCGCGGTCCGTGTTCGGCACCGAGGACCTCATCGGCCGGTTGCTGTCGGAGCTGGTGGACCCGGGCGACCGGGAGCGGGCCGCGCAGGAACTCGCCGCGGTACGGCAGAGGGGCTCGCGGGCGGGACACGACCACTGGTGGGTGCGCCGCCCGGACGGGCGCGTCGAGGTGGAGGTCCGGTTCAGCGACTTCCGGGACGAGCGGACCGTGTCCGGACTGGTCGTGACCCTGCGGGACGTGACCGAGCAGCGACGGCTGGAGCAGGAGCTGACGCAGCGGGCGTTCCACGACTCGCTGACCGGTCTGCCCAACCGGACGCTGCTGCTGGAGCGGATCGAGCGCGCCCTGCTGCGCGGCCGCCGCGAGTCGGCCCTGACCTGTCTGCTCTTCATCGACCTGGACGACTTCAAGCTGGTCAACGACACGATGGGACACCGCGCGGGCGACCATCTGCTGATCGCGGTCGGCGAGCGGCTGTCCCGGACGCTGCGGCGCACCGACACCGCGGCCCGGCTGGGCGGGGACGAGTTCGCGGTGCTGATGGAGGACGCCAAGCAGCCGCTCGACGCCGAACTCCTGGCAGCACAGGTGATCCAGACGCTGGGCCGGCCCTTCGACCTGGCCGACGAGTCGGTGCCGGTGTCCGCCAGCGTGGGCGTGGCCACGGCACACGACAGCACCGACGCCGAGGAACTACTCGGCCACGCCGACCTCGCGCTGTACGCGGCGAAGTCGGCGGGCAAGCGGCAGTGGCGCCGCTTCAAGCCGCTGCTGCGCAGCCGTATGGTCGAGCGGCACGACATGCAGTCCGATCTGGCCCGGGCGGTCGCCGACAAGTCGTTCGCGCTGCGCTACCAGCCGGTCGTGGACATCACGGCGGGCGAGATCGTCGGGTTCGAGGCCCTGGTCCGCTGGCCGCACGAGCACCGGCCGCCCATCGCGCCGGAGCAGTTCATCAGCCTGGCCGAGGAGACCGGGCACATCTCGCCCCTGGGATCGTGGGTGCTGGAGAACGCGGTCAACGACATCGCCGGTCTGCAACAGCTGCCGGGGCCCGCCCGTCCGCCGTACGTGAGCGTGAACGTCTCCGCCCGCCAGTTCCGCGATGCCGGGTTCATCGAGCAGGTCGGGCAGGTGCTGAGCACGCCGGGTCTGGAACCGGGGTCGCTGCAGTTGGAGATGACGGAGACGGTGCTGCTGCACCGCGACGACCGCCTCCAGACGGTGTTGCACACGCTGAAGCAGCTCGGTGTGCACATCGCGGTCGACGACTTCGGCACCGGTTTCTCCTCGCTGCGCTATCTGCAGGACTTCCCCCTCGACGTGCTGAAGATCGACAAGTCGTTCATCGACAACATCGCGCGCGATGCCCAGCAGGTGGCCCTGGTCGAGGGGATCGTGCGGATCGCCGACACCCTGGGCCTGCAGGTCATCGCCGAGGGCATCGAGAACACCGCGCAGCGGGACCTGCTGGCCGGGATGGGGTGCCGGTTCGGGCAGGGGTTCCTGTTCGCCCGGCCGATGACGGTGGAGCAGAGCGCACACGTGCTGCAGGAGCCGAGTGCCCAGCCCTTCGCGGCACCCCCGGCGCGACGGCCGCGTGTGGACTCCGCCCCCCGGGGACGCCGGGAGGCGCGCTGGGCGGACCTGGAGCATCTGCGGCGCACCAGTCCGATGAGCGACGCGGTCCTCGACGAGGTGCGCGGACGGCACATCCGCAGCGGCGACCACTGGCTGATCGACTTCGCGTCGTGCAACTACCTGGGCTTCGACTGGGACCCGGAGGTCATGGAGTCCATCGACCCCGCCGTGCGCCGCTGGGGCACGCACCCCAGCTGGTCGCGGCTGCTGGGCAGTCCGCGCCTGTACCCCGACATCGAGGAGCGGCTCGCCGCGCTGCTGGGCGCGCCGGACACGCTGCTGCTGCCCACGCTGACGCTGGTCCACTCGTCGGTGATCCCGGTCCTGGTCGAGGACGGCCACGTGTTCGTGGAGGCGACCGCTCACCGTACGGTCTACGACGGCTGCGTGGTGGCCCGTGCGCAGGGCGCAACCCTGCACCGCTTCCACGCCGAGCGGCTCGACGAACTGCGCGCCCTGCTGGCCGGGGTGCCGGCGGGGACACCCCGGCTGGTGTGCATGGACGGCGTCAACAGCATGAGCGGCAACATCCCCGGCCTGCCGGCGCTGGCGGCGGTGTGCCGCTCCGAAGGGGCCACGCTGTACGTCGACGACGCGCACGGCTTCGGGGTGATCGGGGAGCGCGGGCCGGGCGAGACGTGCCCGTACGGCATGCGGGGCAACTGCGTGGTGCGGCACACCGGGGAGTCGTACGACGCGATCGTGCTGGCAGGCGGCTTCTCCAAGGCGTACTCGTCGTTGCTGGCGTTCCTCGCGCTGCCGTCGGAGCTGAAGAACCGGCTGAAGACCGCGGCGGCGCCCTATCTGTACTCGGGGCCGTCACCCACGGCATCACTGGCGACCGCGCTGGCCGGGCTGGGCGTCAACGAGCGCCGGGGCGACGCGATCCGGGCCGACCTGTACCGCAAGACGGTCCGCGTGCTCGACCACCTGGAGGGCATGGGGGTGAGCACCCTCAACACGGACCGGCTGCCGATCGTGGAGGTGCCGCTGGCCAACCCCGCGGACCTGGACGCGGTCGCCGCGTTTCTGTGGAAGGAGGGCGTGTACGTGACACTGGCCTCCTACCCGCTGGTCCCGCGTGACCGGGTGGGTTTCCGCGTCCAGCTCACCGCCCTCAACTCCGACGACGACATCGATCACCTGAACGGGACTCTGACCCGGTTGTCCGAACGCTTCCCGTTGCGGCTGAAGGGCTAGACGGCCATGACGACGCACAACGACGACGTGGACTGGGACCGCTGGCCGGTCGCCGACTACCTCGCGGAGAACTACCGCGAGGTGCATGCGTCGGACGCGGCGGTCATCGCGCACCACTCCGCGTTCTACCGGCGTCTTCCCCCCGGCAGGATCGCCCGCTCGGTGGAGTTCGGGGCGGGCCCCAACCTGTACCCGCTGATGCTGGCGTCCGCCGCGTGCCGCCGGATCGACGCCGTGGAGGCCGGTGCGAGCAATGTCGCCTACCTCGAGGACCAGATCTGCCACCGGCTCGACGCGAGCTGGCTGCCCTTCCACGCGCTGTGCCGGCGGCTCAACCCCGAGGTGCCCCCGACACTGGCCGGGGCGCTGGCGCCGGTGCACGTCGTCCACGCCGACGTCCGGACCCTGCCACCGGGCACGTACGAACTCGCCTCCATGCACTTCGTCGCCGAGAGCGTCACCGAGGACTTCGCCGAGTTCGCCGAGTTCTGCCGCACCTTCGTCCGCACCGCCCGGCCGGGCGGCCGTCTGATCGCCGCGTTCATGGAGAACATGCCGACGTACCGCATCGGCCCCGCCACCCGCTGGCCGGGCTGCCCGGTGAACCCGGCGACGGTCACGGAGGTCTTCACGCCCCTGACCCGGGACCTGGACGTGACCCACATCGACGTGGACCCGACCCTGCCGGACTACGGGGACTCGGGGATGGTGCTGCTCACGGGGGTGGCGGAGGCGGTGTAGCCCGTCTCCCGTGCGAGTCAGCCGTTCGAACCCGGGCGGAACCTCCGGCGCAGCACCACGCCCCCGGCGACCAGCGCCGCGCTCGCCGCGACGGCCTGGAGGGTGTGGTCCATGCCCGTGTGGGCCAGGGCACCGGTGGCGTGCAGGGCGGTGTGCGGGGCGGGTTCGGGAGCCGGGTTCGGCCGGGGTGGCGGGGTCGGCTCCGGGGCCGGCTCCGGCGGATGCTGGGGACGGACCGGGCGATGGTCACCAGGGGTGTTCGAGGACTCGTTGCCGGTCGACGCGTTGCCGATGCCGACCACGTTCACCGAGTTGCCCGTGACGTTGACCGGGAGGTCGACCGGAAGCTGCACGCCGTTACCGGAGATCACGCCCGGTGAATCCTGTGCGCCGCCCTCGGCGACCGCACCGCCGGACCTGCCCGGCCGGCCCGCCCGCCCGTCGTCCTTGTTCGCGCAGCTGTTGCCGGCGGCGGGGTTGAGGAGCCCCACCACGTTCACGGTGTTCCCGCACACGTTCACCGGAACGTGCACCGGCAGCTGGACGGTGTTGCCGGAGACCACCCCGGGCGAACCGGCCGTCGAGCCGTCCGCACCGGAACCGGCGTACGCGGGGACGGTCACGGCCATCGCGCCCGAGGCGGCGGCGACGGCGATCACTCCCTTTCGGGTAACCCGTCTCATGGAACCCCTGCCTTCCAGACATCGTCGCGGGCACTCACCCGCACCGGGTAGAACGCGGGACGCCCGGTCCTAGTTATGGCTCATCGGCCTTTCACTCCATCGAGCGGCCCGGTTGTCGAACTAGCGGTAAAGCCCTTCGTATGCGTTCGCATGCGGTCGTATACAGCTTCGCGGGCGGGGCGGTCCCGCGCGGAATCCGGGCGCGTCGCCCGGCCCCGGTCGCCCGGAGGCGGGGCTTCCGGGGCCCGCTTAAAGTGAGCGAGGGCGCCGATCCCGGTCCGCTGCGGGGCGCCCCGCGTCCCTGGAGGCATCGATGCTGGCCAAGCTGTCCACGCGCCCCTCGATACGACGCTGCGCGGTCACCGGCACGGCCGGGCTCGCCCTGCTGGGCACCGCGCTGCCGGCCGCCGACGACCCCGCACCCAGCGTCACGCGCTTCTACGACCAGAAGGTCACGTGGTCCAGGTGTGAGGGCATGGACATGCCGAAGGACCTCCAGTGCGGGAAGGTCACCGTCCCGCTCGACTACGCCAAGCCCGGGAAGGGCACCCTCGACCTCGCCGTCGCCCGCTACCGGGCCACGGGCAAGTCCCGGGGCTCGGTCCTGCTGAACTTCGGCGGCCCGGGCGGCCAGGGCGTGGCCCAACTCGCCATGGGCGGCAAGGACTTCATGGGCCTGACCAACGGCTACGACGTCGTCTCCTTCGACCCCCGCGGCGTCGGCCGGTCCTCGCCGGTGACCTGCGGAAACGCCTCGGACAACGCCCTGGACGCCACGGACGGCAACGCCGATGTGACCGATCCCGGGGCCGTGCTCGAAGAGCTGCGCGCCGCGGCGGCCGAGTGCACCGAGCACTCGGGCCCGGTCCTGCCCCACATCGGCACGGTCAACGCCGCGCGCGACCTGGACGTCATGCGCGACGCGCTCGGTGACGACAAGCTCAACTATCTGGGCTTCTCCTACGGAACTCGGCTCGGCGCGGTGTACGCGGCCCAGTACCCCGAGAAGGTCGGCAGGATGGTGCTGGACGGCGTCGACACGCTGACCGAGCCGCTGGCCGACCAGGGCGTGGTGAGTGCCCAGGGGCAGCAGACCGCACTGGAGAACTTCCTGACCTGGTGCACCGAGGACATCGCCTGCCCGTTCGGACGGAACCCGCGCGAGGCCCGGGAACACGTCGTACAGGTGGTCGAATCGCTCGACAAGGACCCGCTGCCGAGCGAGTTCGGCGAGGCGTTCTCCGGCCAGGACTTCGCCGGCGCCCTCGGGCAGGGCCTCTACAGCAGGGAGCTGTGGCCCTCACTGCAGCGGGCCATCGGCCGGCTGCTCGAGGACGGCGACCCGAGCGGCCTGGAGGCCTTCCTGTCCGGGGGCTTCACCCTCCCGCCGCGGCGCAGCCCGCACGCCGGACTCACCGACCCGGCGGACGTGCCCCTCGACAACCTGCCGGCGGCGCTGATGGCGGTCAACTGCGCGGACGATCCCGACCGCCCCGCCGCCGCACAGATCACCAAGGACCTCGGCCGGCTGCGCGCCCGCTACGAGCAGGCGTCCCCGGTCTTCGGCCGGTACCGGCTCACCCAGGTGCTGATGTGCTACGGCCGCCCCAAGGGCACCGACTACATCCGCGACGACGTCAAGGACGTCGACACGCCGCGGATGCTGCTCGTCGGCACCCGGGGCGACCCGGCCACGCCGTACCGCTGGACGGTGGAGACGGCCAGGCGGCTCGGATCCTCTGCCGTGGTGCTCGACAACCGGGGCGAGGGCCACACCGGCTACGGCTCGTCCAAGTGCGTGCACAGCAAGGTCGACGCCTTCCTGCTGTACGGAACGCTCCCTCCGGACGGCAGCTCCTGCGGCTCCGACCGCGACGACGAATGAGACCGAGTGCCCCAAATGCCCTCATGGCGAATTCGCTCTATCGTTCTGTCATGGAGCACGTTCTGAGTCCCGCGAACCTTGCCGAGCTGCGGCGCCCGCGCCCCTACCCCGCGGTCTCCGTGCTGACGCCGACACATCGGCGCGATCCCTACAACGCCCAGGACCAGGTCCGGCTGCGCAATGTGGTGGCCGAGGCCAAGAGGCAACTGGAGGCCGATCCGGCCGTCACCCGTGAGCGGCGCACCGAGGTCGCCGGGCATCTCGACCGGGCCATGGCCGAGATCGACCTGACACACGCCGAGGACGGCCTGGCGATCTTCGCCGCTCCGGGCGAGCACCAGGTGTGGTCACTGGCCAGGCCCGTACCCGAACGCGTGATGCTCTCGGACACCTTCCTCACCCGCAACCTCGTCTCCGCCCAGACGGCCGGGCGACCCTTCTGGGTCCTGTCCCTCGCCGCGGACCGCGCCGTGCTCTGGAACGGCGGCGTCGACCGGGTCGCCGGGGCCCGCCTCGGAGGCTTCCCGCTGACCCGGCGCGTGGAGAACTTCGACCCGGAACGGCAGCAGCGGATCGGCGACACACCGAGCGCCTTCCGGGAGGAACGCACCCGCCAGTTCCTCCGCGAGGCCGACACCGCGATGAGCGCCGTGCTGCGCGAGCACCCGAGACAGCTGTACGTCACCGGGGAGCCGGCCGCCCTCTCCCTGCTGGACGAGGTCGGCGGCACCGCCCGGAGTGCGGTGCACATCCCGCACGGCGGGCTCGCGCACGGGACCGCCGAGACCGTGTGGCAGGCCGTACGCCCGGTGGTCGAGGCGGAGGCCCGCAGGGGTACCGACGCCGTGACCCGCGCCCTCGAAACGGCCCGCGGACGGCGGGAGTTCGCCGCCGGTGTCGACGAGCTGTGGCAGAGCGCCCGGGACGGCCGCGTCCGGCTGCTGGCCGTCGAGGAGAACTACCGTGTGACGGTCCGCGACGCCGGGGACCACCTGGTCCTCGCCGAGAGCGGCGACCTCGACTCCCGCGAGGACATCGTGGACGAGATCGTCGAGCAGTGCCTGGAAACCGGAGCCGACGTCCGCTTCGTACCGGACGGCGCACTCGGGGAGGCGGACGGCATGGCCGGGGTGCTGCGGTACTGACGGAGCACCGGTCGGCCTCCCCCGGGAGGCACTCGACGGCCCTGGAGTCCCTGCCCGACGAGGATCGAACACAGGGCCGTCGAACACCCGGAGTACACAGCATCGCCATCCCGACGGGTCGTCAAATTCCCTGTGTAATCTACGACTTGGATCTCCGGGTGGCGCACTCCGCACCTACCTCGGAGTAACTCCGTGAGACTGTGGCATATGCCAGAAGCACCACCGTATCGTGTGTCGCCGAATCCCTTACAGGGCGTCGCGGGCTGTGCAACAGTCGTAACGGTCCCTCCGTCCGCCTTGGTCGTACCGTCCCCGCATCGGAGTGCGTCATGCCGTCCCACCTCTCCGCGGACCGCCCCGCCGCCCAGCCGCCCGGACGCGGCTCGGTCGACGCGCTCATATCGCAGACGCGGCGGCTCAAGGGCGACGTTGACGCGGTGCGCCGCGACGCCGCGGGAGAGGGATCGGACCACCCGCGCGAACGCTGGCAGCGCGCCCTGTACGACCTGGCCCTGCACCAGCTCAACGACCTCGACGAGCACCTGGCCCAGCTGCGGGACGGCCCCCTTCCCACGGCGGCGGCCCCTGAACCTGCCGCACCCTCGCCGGGCTCCCTGCTCAGCCGGGTCGGCAGTGCCGAGTGGAACCTGCTGACGGACCAGGCCAGCTGGTCCGGGGAGCTCTTCCAGATCCTGGGCCGCGACCCGGCCGCTCCCCCGCTCACCCTCGACGAGCTGCCCTCACTGGTCGTGGACGAGGACCGGCCGAAACTGACGGCGATGGTCACCGACTGCCTCGTCGACGCCCGGCCCATCGACGGCGAGTTCCGCATCGCCCGCCGGGGCGGCGACGTACGGACCGTGCACATGATGGGCGAACCGGTGCTCGACTCTGACGGCAGCACCGCCTCCATGTGGGCCGTGCTGCGCGACGTCAGCGAACTGCGCCGCAGCCAGCGGGCGGTGAGCGAGACCCGTGACTCGCTCCACCACCGTCAGGAGGCCGCGCGAAGCGAGCACCGGCTCGCGGTCGAGCTGCAGGAGGCCGTGCTGCCGTCGTGGCGCGGCTCCCTGCGGCTCCCGCACCGGGGCCCCAGGACCCTCGACCTCGCCTCCCACACCTTGCCGGCGGCCACGCAGACACTCATCGGCGGCGACTGGTACGACGCACTCGAACTGACCGGCGGCGAAACGCTTCTCAGCGTGGGCGATCTCACCGGCCAAGGAGTCGGCGTCACCTCGAACATGACCATGCTGCTGGGTGCCGTACGCGGCATGGCGATGGCCGGTGCCCAGCCGGGGCAGTTGATGGCCTGGCTGAACCAGTTACTCGACGCCACCGTGCAACCCGCCCTGGGCAGCGCCGTCTGCTGCCGCTACCGGCCCGCGACCCGCACCCTGGTATGGGCGCAGGCCGGACACCCCGCCCCGCTGCTGTTCCGCGACGGGACGGGGCGCGTGCTGAACGCACCGGACGGCGTCCTGCTCGGCGCCACCTCGGGCGCCGTCTACGGGCAGGCCGAAGAGACACTCGAGGTCGGCGACCTGCTGCTCCTGCACACCGACGGGCTGGTACCCGGGCACACCGGATCGGCCGCCGCGAACCTCCTCCTCGGCCTCGCGCCCCGTCTGGCCGGGAACCGCACGGCAGAGGACTGCGTACGGACCGTGGTCCAGGAGTTCGGCGAGAGCGAGCGCGAGGACAACGCCTGTGTGCTCGTCGCCAAGGTCATGTCTTAGGAATCTCAGGCCGGTGCGCGGCTGCCGCCCCTGCCCTTCGTCTTCGGCAGAGCGAGCTTGATCTCCTCCCTCAGCTCCTGGATCTTCGGGTAGCCGGAGTACTCGGCGGTGAGGCGGTACATCTGGCGCAGCCGGTCCCAGGTGCGATGGGAGGAGTTGGATCCCATCGACACCAGGGCCAGTCGCGCGTAGCGGTCCGCCTGTTCGGGGTCGTCGGCGATGAAACAGGCCGACGCCATCGACAGGTAGTCGAAGATCTTCGACCGCTGCCGGCCGTCGACCCGCAGAGCCAGGGCCTTCTCCGCGTAGTGCTGGGCATGGGCGGCCGCGCCCGGCTCCCACTCGGCGAGCGTGCGGTAGGCCAGGGCCTGCATGCCGTAGAGGTCCTCCTCCTTGAAGGTCTGCATCCAGTCCGGCGGCGGTACGTCGGCCTTGTCGGAGACGAACAGGTCCTCCGCCCGCCCGAGCGTGCGGCGCATCGCCTGGCCCTTGCCCATGGAGGCCTGTGCCCAGGCCTCGATGGTGTAGAGCATCGCCCGGGTGCGGGGCAGCACCTCGTCGCCGGAACCGGACGTGGCGAGCTTCATCAGGTCCAGGGCGTCGTCGGGCCGGCCCAGGTGGACCATCTGGCGGGCCGCGCGGGACAGTGCCTCACCCGCGCGGGGCCGGTCCCCGCCCTCTCTGGCCGCGTGCGCGGCGATGACGAAGTACTTCTGGGCCGTGGGTTCGAGGCCGACGTCGTGCGACATCCAGCCCGCGAGGACGGCGAGGTTGGCGGCGACGCCCCACAGGCGCCGCTGGAGGTGGGGTGGGTGACGGTAGGCGAGCATGCCGCCCACCTCGTTGAGCTGGCCCACCACGGCCTTGCGCTGGAGCCCGCCGCCGCGGGCCGCGTCCCAGGCGCGGAACACCTCGACCGAGCGCTCCAGTTCCTCGATCTCCTGCGACCCGATGGGGGTGGCCTCGTAGCGGTCGAACCCAGCGGGGTCGGCGTGCAGGGGATGGTCGAGGTCGGGGGCGTCGGCAGCCAGGGAAGGGTCGGTGTGCAGCCAGTCGTACATGGCACTGCTGAGTGCGGATCCCGCGGCGAGCGCGGCGCCCGCGCCCACCAAGCCGCGTCGGTTGAGCATGAGGTCCATTCCCGTGAATTCGGTGAGGACCGCAGCAGTCCGCTCGGGCGCCCACGGCACACCGTCGGGAGCATCGGCGCTCCCGCCGCCCTGCCGTTTCCCCGCACGCCCGTGCCGGACCAGACCGAGGTCCTCGATGGTCACGACACGGCCGAGACGCTCGGTGAACAGAGCCGCCAGCACCCGCGGCACCGGATCGCGCGGGATCTCTCCCGTGTCGATCCACCGCCGCACCCGGGAGGTGTCGGTCGACAGCTGGGGATGGCCCATGGCCGCCGCCTGCCGGTTGACCAGCCTCGCGAGTTCGCCCTTGGACCAGCCGGCCAGGCCGAACAGGTCCGCGAGCCGGGTGTTGGGTTGTCCGCTCACGTCAAGCCCCCAGGTTCTCGGCTGAGTTGACAGTAGCCCGGGGAGACTTGCCGGGCGACTATTCGCCAGGGTTCGCCAGGGTGCGCCAGATGGTGTGCCACCGGCCATCCGGTGTCAGGTAGGAACGCGCCACCCCGACCCGGTCGCCAGGGACACTCCCCAGGGTTCTCCCGGGCTTCCGGGCCGGGTGATGCGCTGTCGTCGCAGGCACACGAAGGGATCTGTTTCGCCCATGTACACAGCATCGTCCTCCGTGTCCGCACCGCCCCGGTCGCTGCACCCGCGTCCCACGGACAGCGGCCCCTACCTCGCCCCCGCGCGGCCGGCGGCCCCCGTGCTCGGTGCGGGCAGGGCTCGGCGCGGCGCGGTCCTCGGCACCCAACCGCTCAGCGGGAGACTCGACTTGTCCGGCTCTCAGGGCGCGCAGTTGCGCACGGCGATCGCGTCCGTGCACCGCATCTGCCCCGAGTTCGCCCCGGTGCAGGTCCTGCGCCGCAACGGACGGTCCGTGCTCCTGGTCGGTACGACCGGTCGCAGTACGGCTGTCGCCAAGTGTTTACTGGACCACTCCCCCGCATGGTCCGAGCGGATCCGCCACGAGATAGCGGCGTACCGCTCGTTCGTCCGGCACCGCCCTCCTGTGCGGGCGCCGAGACTGATCGCGGCGGACCCGGACAACTGCACCCTGGTGATCGAGCGGATGCCGGGCCGGGTGGCGGCGCTCCAGCGGCACCCGGCGGAGGCGCCGCCCCGGGCGGACATCAGAGCGGCACTCGGCGCGATCTGCCGGCTGAACGCCTGGCGGCCACCGGCGGGCACGTTCGACGCCCCGCTCGACTACGCGGCCCGGATCTCCCGGTATCACGAGCTGGGCCTGCTCACCGACCGGGACCTGGGCGACCTGCAGAAGCTGCTGCACGGCATCGCGCAGGCTTCCGGGCGGCAGGGCATGGGCCAGTTCTGCCACGGCGACGCACTGCTGTCGAACATTCTCCTGTCACCAGCCGGTCCAGTGCTGGTGGATTGGGAGCATGCCGGCTGGTACCTGCCGGGCTACGACCTGGCGACGCTGTGGTCGGTGCTCGGGGACGCACCGGTCGCTCGCCGTCAGATCAGTCAGATCGCCCAGTCGGCGGGGCCCGCGTCCAGGGACGCCTTCCTGGTGAACCTGATGCTGGTGCTGACCCGTGAGATCCGTACCTATGAGACCGCCGTGCAGCGTTCGATGCACGACGCGGCCCCGGCGGCACCGGGCACGGCTCACCCGGGTGCTGCGCCGACCGGCGAGGAGCAGAGGCTGTTGCTGCGGCGGCTGCACGACGACTGCCAGTTGGCCCGGCGCGCCGTGCGCGCGGCGGTCGGCACTCGCTGACGGGGACGGAAGGGCCGCTGTATGCCGGGGCCGGCGTACAGCGGCCCTTCCGTGTGCGGTCGGTTCCTGCTCAGCCCTGCTGGAAGAGTTCCGCGGGCAGCGGTTTGAGGAGGGCGTAGAGGTCGTCCGTGATGGGGCGGTCCCAGGCGGCGATGGTCACCAGGACGTTGTCGCTGCGGTCGAACTGCACGCAGGAGATCCGGCCCTCGGAGAGCTTGACGCGGCGCACGATCAGAAGGTTGTCGCCCTGCATCACCGGTACGTCCTCGGTGCTGACGACGGTGACCTCCTCGTCGTTCTCCAGCGCCAGCAGCAGCTGGGCCACCTCGAAGGGGACCTGGCCCTCGGGTACCTCGCGGGCCGGGGAGCCCTCCGGCAGATTGCCGATGATCATCGCGGGGCCGCGGCCACCGAACAGGTCATAGCGCAGGAAGACGCCCTGGCAGGTGCCGTCGGGCGCGGGCAGCAGTCCCGCACCGAGGTTCCCGGGCCAGTCACCCGGGTCCATGGCCAGTACGTCGAAGTCGGGCCCGGCGGGAGTGGCGCTGCGGCGGCGGAGGAACGACATGTCGCCCATGGTACGTGTCCCGGCCTGCGAAGTGCGGGGCGGGCGGCGGACCGGGTAGGCCGGATTGCCGGCTGCCGCCATGATCGGTGCGAGACCGCTCGGCCGGTACCGGTCGGCCTAGGCCCACGCCTTGTGCCGCTGATGGTGGCGGGCCACTCGGGCGCGGTTCCCGCAGGAGGGTTTGCACCACTCCTGGCGCGGGTGCTCCTTGAGGAAGTACCGCACGCAGCGCGGCGCGTGGCAGGCCCGCAGCCGGTCACGGTCGGGGCTCGCGAGGAACGCGATCACGGCGTGCGCGAGGGCCGCGGTCAGGTCGTCACCGCCACGCACGGGCCTCTGGTGGACGACCGGGGTGGCGCTTTCGTACCAGTGCAGGACCGGCACGGTGGGGGTGCGGGCGGCCGCCTCGTTCAGACACCGCACCGCTTCCGGCAGGGGCATGAGCCGGGCCGCGTCCGCAGGGCTCGGCTCGCCGGGGCGCACGACCCGGGCGAAGAGCGCACGGACGGCGGCCCGCAGCTCGCGGACGGCGGTGAGCTGCGCGGCGTCGGCGGTGAACCCGGCACCGCCGCCGTCACCGACGGCCGGCCGCGCTGCCGGGCCGCCGGGCGAGGCCTCGCGGTCGCCTCGCCGGGCGGGGTCGGCGGGGAAGTCCTCGCGATCTCCCCCGTGCGAGGGATCGCCGGGGCCACCTCCTGGCCCCGCATGCCTCGGGGCATCATCGGCAGCAGCGCCTCGGTCGGCGCGCCGCGCGGGATCGGCGGCGACACTCCCTCGGCCGGTGTGCCGCGCGGCGTCGGCCGGGGTGGCCATGCTGCCGGTTCGCCGCCCCGGCTCGTCGTGGTCGTCGGGTCGGCTGCGAGGAACGGCCGGCAGGGCCGCGGGGTGTGCCCGGACCCAGGCGGTCAGGTCTGCCGGGTCGGTCAGGTCGTCGGCGACGTCGCCGTTGCCGTCGTGGCGGATGGTGAGGGCCAGGTCCAGGGCGAGCCGGGCGTCCCTGCTGATCGGTTCCCGCATGCGGCTGATGATAGGCCTGGCCCTATCCATGACGGCGAGGTCAGTCCGCCGAGGGCGACGGTGGCACCACGGCGACGGGGCTCGCGGCGTGCAGCAGGACGGCGTGGGTGACCGAGCCCATCATGCGGACGGGTGAGAGCAGACGCCGCCGGTGCCGGCCCACGACGACGAGGTCGGCGTCCAGGGAGGCCGCGACGAGGTGGCCGGCCGCGTCGCCCGCCGCCGGGACCAGCTCGATCGGGACGTCCGGGTGCCGCTCGCGGTACGGGGCGAGGAAGCCGTCGGCGAGGACCCGGGTCTCGTCCTCGATGACGTTCTGGTCGACGATCGGCGGGGGCATCTCCCCGGGCATCATCCAGGGCTGCGCCGGCCACGGGTAGGCGGCGACCGCCTGGAGACGGGCACCGCGCCGGGCGGCCTCGGCGAAGGCGAATTCGAGTGTCGCCTCGTCGGGGCCGTCCACCTTCAGGCCGACGACCACCCGCGAGCCGGGACCGCCCGGCGCCCCGTCGGGGACCTCGCGTCCGGGCCGGGGCACCACGACGACGGGGCACTCGGCGTCGCGGGCGGCGGCCATGCTGTTGGAGCCGAGCAGCAGACTGGCGAAGCCGCCGCGGCCCCGGGAGCCGAGCACCAGGAGCTGGGCGGTGGACCCCAGTTCGGGCAGGACCGCTCCGGCCGCGCCTTCCAGGCCGACGTACTCCGTGTCCGGCTGGTCGGTGCGGCCCTCCAGGTGGGTGCGGACCTGATCGAGAACGGGGTCGTCCTGCGGGTCGGTGGGGCCGGCGGCGAGGAGCTCGGGCTGTGCCCAGTGGGCGTACTGGCGTACGTGCGCCACGCGCAGCGGTGCCGCGCGCCGGCGAGCGGAGTCGACAGCCCATTCCAGGGCCCGCAGGCTGTCGTCCGAACCGTCGACCGCCGCGACGACAGGCAGGGTGCTCATGGGTTCCTCACCTCCGGGATCCGACCGTCCCCTCCCGGGGGCCAGCCTGACTCAGGTGCCGGCTCCGGGAAGCTGCCTCCGGTCGCGTGTCCGGAATTGCGGGCGGAACACCCCCGGATCGGCCGCCGGATCCCGGCCGTCCGGGATGGTTCGCCCGGCCTCAGGTGAGGTCGAACTCTCCCTCCCGCGCTCCCGACACGAACGCACCCCACTCGGCGGGCGTGAAGATCAGCGAAGGGCTCTCCGGGCGGGCACTGTTCCGCATGGCGATGAAGCCCTCGACGAAGGCGATCTGGACATCCCCCCGCCCTCGGCTGCTGGACTGCCACTGTGCGTTGGTGAGGTCCAGCTCCGGCTTGTCCCAGCCCGTGAGCGGGCGCTGCTGGGTGGTGGTCTCGGCCACGTCCGTGCTCCTCCCGGTTTCGTCGTCCGCGGCCAGCCTAGCGATCGTGTCCCACGGCCAACAGGGCACGTGAAGGGGACCTTTCAGGAGTCGGGCGGCCGGTCGCCCACGAGCCACATCGAGAAGAACTGCGATCCGCCGCCGTAGGCGTGTCCGAGGACCCTGCGAGCCCCGTCCACCTGGTGTTCTCCGGCCTGCCCGCGCACCTGGAGTGCCGCTTCCGCGAAGCGGATCATGCCGGAGGCGCCGATGGGGTTGGCGGACAGCACACCGCCCGACATGTTGACGGGCAGGTCCCCGGCCAGTTCGGTCACGCCCGCCTCGGTGAGCTTCCAGCCCTCGCCCTCGCCGGCGAAGCCGAGGTTCTCCAGCCACATCGGCTCGTACCAGGAGAACGGCACGTAGATCTCGGCGCCGTCGATCTCGCGGCGGGGGTCGGTGATCCCGGCCTGGCGGTAGACGTCGGCCGCGCAGTCCTGCCCGGCCTGCGGGGAGACGCAGTCCTTGCCGGCGAAGAGGGTCGGTTCGCTGCGCATCGCCCCGCCGAGCATCCAGGCGGGCGGTCGCGGTGCCCGGGCGGCTCCGGCACGGTCGGTGAGGATCATGGCGCAGGCGCCGTCGGAGGAGGGGCAGGTCTCCGAGTAGCGGATCGGGTCCCACAGCATGGGCGAGGCCATGACCTTGTCGAGGGTGATGTCGTGTTCGTGCAGGTGGGCGTAGGGGTTCTTGAGCGCGTTGCGGCGGTCCTTGTAGGCGACGAGCGCGCCGATCGTCTCGGGCGCGCCGCTGCGGCGCATGTACGCGCGGATGTGCGGGGCGAAGAACCCGCCGGCCCCGGCGAGCAGGGGCTGCTGGAAGGGGATGGGCAGGGACAGGCCCCACATGGCGTTCGACTCGGACTGCTTTTCGAAGGCGAGAGTGAGGACCGTGCCGTGGACGCGGGCCGCGACGAGGTTCGCTGCGACGAGCGCGGTGGAGCCGCCGACGGAGCCGGCGGTGTGCACGCGGAGCATGGGTTTGCCGACGGCGCCGAGGGCGTCGGCGAGGTAGAGCTCCGGCATCATGACGCCCTCGAAGAAGTCGGGCGCCTTGCCGATCACGACGGCGTCGATGTCGGCCCACGACACGTCGGCGTCCTGCAGGGCGCGTTGAGCTGCCTCCCGGACCAGTCCCGCGAGGGAGACGTCCCGGCGGGCGGCGACGTGCCTGGTCTGGCCGATGCCGACGACGGCCACGGGCTCCTTGCTCATCGGGGTTCCCCTTCGAGTACGGCGACCAGGTTCTGCTGGAGGCAGGGGCCGGAGGTGGCGTGGGCGAGGGCGCGGCCGGACGCGCCGCGGTGGATGCGGGCGGCGGCCTCGCCGATGCGGATGAGACCGGCGGCCATGATCGGGTTGGCGGCGAGGGCTCCGCCCGACGGGTTCACGACCACGTCCTCGCCGAGCCGGAGGGCCTTGCGCAGGACGATCTCCTGCGCGGTGAAGGGCGCGTGCAGTTCGGCGGTGTCGACGGGTCGCTCGAAGGCTCCGGCCCGCTCGGCGGCCAGGCGGGCGGACGGCGAGTCGGTCAGGTCGCGCACGCCGAGGCCGTGGGCCTCGATGCGGTGGTCGATACCGCGGATCCAGGCGGGGCGTGCGCACAGTTCACGGGCCCGGTCCCCCGCCGCGAGGATCACGGCGGCGGCGCCGTCGCCGATGGGCGGACAGTCGCCGGTGTGCAGGGGTTGTACGAGGTAGTCGCCCTGCGGCACGGGGCCGCGCAGTTGTGCGTGGGGGTTGGCGGTCGCTGCCTCACGGTTGCGGGAGGCGACGGCGGCGAGAGCGGGCTCGTCGGTGTCACCGGCGTCGATGAGGGCCTGCGCCTGGAGGGCGGCGAGTGCCACGGAGTCGGGCCACAGGGGTGCCACGTAGTAGGGGTCGAGCTGGCGGGTCAGGACGTCGCGGACCGAGCCGGGCGAGGACTTGCCGTACGCGTAGACCAGGGCGGTGTCGGCGTCGCCGGTGAGGAGTTTCGTCCAGGCCTCGTACAGGGCCCAGGCGCCGTCCATCTCGACGTGCGACTCGGAGATGGGCGGCCAGGCGCCGACGCCGTCGAGGGCAAGGGTGAAGGAGAAGGCGCGGCCGGCGAGGTAGTCGCTGGAGCCGGAGCAGGTGAAGTCGATGTCAGCGGTCTTCAGGCCCGTCCGGTCGAGGACCTCGTGCAGCACCGGCATCAGCATCTCCACCTCGGAGAGCTCCTCGCTGGTGCGCCGGTGGCCGGTCTGGGCGAAGGCGACGACGGCGATCTCGCGGTCCCGCGGTGCGCTCGTCACAGCAACTCCTTGTAGGTGTCGTAGTCCGCGTCCGGTTCGCCCGTGGGCCGGTAGTGGTCGGGGTAGCGGGCGCCCTCGGTCCACACGGGTTCGACGCGCAGTCCCATGCGGACCTCGCCGTACGGGATGCCGGCGATCCGGCCGTGCAGCGCCAGGCCGGCGCCGTCGAGGGCGATGTGGGCGTAGACGTACGGCACCTCGATGTCGAGGTTCTTCGCCTTGATGTTGACGATGCAGAACGTGGTCACCGTGCCGCGCGGCCCCACCTCGACCTGTTCGGACGTGGCCACCCCACAGGTGGGGCACGCACCCCTCGGGGGGACGTACACCTTGCGGCAGGACGGGCAGCGCTCGCCGACGGTCCGCCGGCCGGAGAGGGCGTTGATGTAGGCGGTCTGGGCGCGGCCGGGCGAGTAGGTGTAGTCGAGGCGGGCGGCGGCGACGATGCCGGTGACGGGGTCCTCGAACTCACCGGTGTGTCCCGTCGGTTCGGCTCGGCGGCCGTCACAGGGCTCGAAGCAGGCGATGTCCGTGATGGCGCCGGTGCGTTCCCCGGCCCAGCGGATGCGGACGGGCATGCCGGTGTGCACGGCGGCGGGGCCGGGGGCGTCGAGGGCGTGCAGGAGGGCGGTGTCGGCGCCGTCGAGGCGGACCAGGACCCACGCGAAGGGGGTGGTGAGGGGCTGGCCGCGGCGCGGGGCGGGGTTCCAGGCCCAGGTGGTGACGGTGCCGGTGGGGGCGACCTCGACCAGGTCGCGGAGTTCCTCGGCGGTGACGGGGTCGTACTCGACGGGCGGGACGAGGGTGCGGCCGTCGCCGGTCCGGACGCCGAGGACGACGCGTTCGCGCAGGCCGGTCAGGAACGCGCTCTGGACGGGGCCGAGGGAACGGGTGAAGGGGAACTCGACGACGAGGGGGGCTTTGAGGACTTCGGACATGCCGGAGGGCTCCTTCGGTCGGCGCGCACGGTCAGGCGCGCTTGTAGACGGGCGGTCGCTTCTCCGCGAAGGCGCGGGCGCCCTCCTTGGCGTCGGCGGTGTCGAAGACCGGCCAGCCTCGGGTGAGTTCGGCGGCGAGGCCGTCGGACTCGGTCATCTCGGCGGTCTCGTAGACGGACGCCTTGACGGCCTCGACGGCCAGCGGGCCGCAGGAGTTGATCCGCTCGGCGATCTCCAGGGCCCTGTCGAGTGCGGTGCCGTCGGGGACGACATGGCCGACCAGGCCGATGGCGGCGGCCTCGCGGGCGCTGTAGGGGCGGCCGGTCAGGAGCATCTCCAGGGCGTGGGTGCGCGGGATCTGGCGTTGCAGGCGGACGGTGGAGCCGCCGATGGGGAACAGGCCGCGCTTCACCTCGAACAGGCCGAAGGTGGCGGACTCGGCGGCGACGCGGATGTCGGTGCCCTGGAGCATCTCGGTGCCGCCCGCGACGCAGTACCCCTCGACGGCGGCGATCACCGGCTTGCGCGGGCGGTGGTGGCGCAGCATCGCCTTCCAGTGCAGGTCGGGGTCGGCCTTGAGCCGGTCGCGGTACTCCTCTCCGGCCATACCGTTCCCGGCGAGGGCCTTGAGGTCCATGCCGGAGCAGAACGAGCCGCCCGCGCCGGTGAAGACGATCGAGCGGACCGAGTCGTCCGCGTCGGCCTCCAGCCACCCGTCGTGGAGGCCGACGAGCATCGGCAGCGAGAGCGCGTTCCTGGCCTCCGGCCTGTTGAGCGTGAGCACCAGTGTGGCGCCTTCGCGCTGCACGGTGAGGTGTTCCGTCCCACCCATGGCGAACTCCCCTCTCGTGGAACGAGAACAGGTTGCAGTAGGGCGGGGAGCACTTCAAGGGTTTTCTGACAGACAGTCAGATTCTTTCGCGCGGACCCTTCACAGTTGAACCGCCCTTTGCTCTGATGACCGGCGAACCGTCCGATGCCAGGCACGCCCGGGGTCAGGAGGAGCGGTGGAGTACAACCTTGCCGACCTGTTCGAGTCGGTCGTCGACGTCGTCCCCGCCCGAGAGGCGCTGGTGTACGCCGACCATCCCGGCACGGGCGCGGAGCGCCGCCTCACGTACGCGGAGCTCGACGCGGCGGCCAACCGCGTCGGCCACCATCTGCTCGACAGCGGGATCCGCCCGGGTGAACACCTCGGGCTCCACCTCTACAACGGCGTGGAGTACCTGCAGACGGTGCTGGGCTGCCTCAAGGCGCGGATCGTCCCTGTCAACGTCAACTACCGCTATGTGGAGGAGGAGTTGGTGTACCTCTACCGGGACGCGGACCTGGCGGCGCTGGTCTTCGACGCCGAGTTCACGGACCGGGTGGCGGCGGCGCTGCCCCGGGCGGAGAAGCTGCGGCATCTGATCCGGGTGGGCGCTCCGGCGCCGGGAGCCGCAGAGGTGCCCTGTGCGGAGTTCGACCGGGCCGAGGCCGCCGGGTCGCCCGGGCGCGGTTTCCCGGCCCGCTCGGCCGATGACCAGTTCATCATCTACACCGGCGGCACGACCGGGATGCCCAAGGGCGTGATGTGGCGGCAGGAGGATCTGTTCTTCGCGGGCCTCGGCGGCGGCGCGCCGACCGGGGAGCCGGTGAAGAAGCCGGAGGAGCTCGCCGAGCGGGTCGCGGCCGGCGGTACCGGGATCACGTTCTTCCCGACGGCCCCGCTGATGCACGGCACCTCCACCCTCACCGCGTTCATCGGCTTCAACTTCGGCCAGCGGGTCGTGATCCACCGAAAGTTCGCGCCCGAGGACGTCCTACGAACCGTGGAGAAGGAGAAGGTCGGCAGCATCTCGCTGGTGGGGGACGCGATGCTGCGGCCACTGATCGACGCGCTGAGCGGTCCGCTGCGGCACATCGACCGCTCGTCGCTGTTCAGCGTGTCGTCGTCCGGCGCGATCATGTCCGACACGGTGCGCCGGCAGTTCCAGGAGCTGGTGCCGAACGCCATGCTGCTGAACAACTTCGGCTCGTCGGAGTCGGGCTTCAACGGGACGGCGACCGAGGACTCCGGCCCGGAGCGGGGCTTCCGGGTACGGGTCAACGCCCGCACCCAGGTGGTCGACCCGGCCACGTGCGCACCGGTGGCGGCCGGCGAGGTGGGCCGGGTCGCCCAGTGCGGACACGTACCGCTCGGCTACTACAACGACCCGGCCAAGACCGCCGCGACCTTCTTCGAGAAGGACGGCGAGCGCTGGGTGCTGCTGGGCGACATGGCCACCGTCGACGAGGACGGCGTGGTCACCGTCCTGGGCCGGGGGTCGCAGTGCATCAACACCGGCGGCGAGAAGGTGTACCCGGAGGAGGTCGAGCAGGCCCTCAAGTCCCACCCGGACGTCTACGACGCGCTGGTGGCCGGGGTGCCGGACCCTCAGTGGGGCCACCATGTGGCGGCGGTGGTGCAACTGCGCGCGGGCGCGGTACCGCCGTCGCTGGAGGACCTGCAGACCCACTGCCGTGACCGGCTCGCCGGCTACAAGATCCCGCGCCAGCTGGTGATCACCGAGTCGATCCAGCGGTCGCCGAGCGGCAAGGCGGACTACCGGTGGGCGCGGGAGGTGGCGGTGACGGCGAACGGGTGATTGTCCGGCCGGACCATTGAACCCATGGTGACGTGCGGACGTACTGGTGGTGGCAGGCTCGGTCTCCGGGCTCTGTCAGCCATGCCAGCAAGACCGCACGGAAGGACCACCGGGTGTCGCTCTTCACTCGCTCCCGTCAGCTTTCGGACACGGCCGAGGGCGGGGCGGAACCGGATGACGACACCCATACGGCGGATCCGGAGGGCAGCGTCACTGACGCCTCCGAGGGCGCCGGCGAGGCGAAGACGGCCCCTGCCGAGCAGCCGCCCGCGGCGCCCCCCGGCGCGGCGAAGCCCGGCTGGTTCGGCTGGCGGCGCCGCCACCCCCGTACGGCACGAGGCGTGTCCATCGGCATCAGCGTGCTGGCCGGTGCCCTCGTCCTGTTCGCGCTGCTCGTACCGAACCGGATCGAGAAGATCGAGTTCGCGTCGTTCGTCCGCATCCCCGCCGAGGGCGTGCTGCTCGCCGGCCTGCTGCTCGCATTGCCCGCGAAGCCCCGTCGTATCGCGGCCGTGGTCACCGGCGTGTTCCTCGGCCTGGTCACGGTCCTGAAGTTCGTCGACATGGGCTTCTACCAGATCCTGGCCCGGCCCTTCGACCTGGTCCTGGACTGGATACTGATCGAGAACGGCACGGACTTCCTGAGAGAGACGTTCGGCCGCACCGGCCAGGTGCTGGCCGTGGCCGGCGTGATCGTCCTGTTCGTCGGGGTGCTGGTCCTCACGACCCTCGCCGTGGTGCGGCTGACGCACCTGATGGTCCGGCACCGGCCCGTCGCCGCCCGTACCACGCTGATCCTCGGCACGGTGTGGATCACCTGCATGACGCTGGGCGTGCAGATCGGCACCGTTCCGATCGCCACCAAGGGCAACGCGGAATTCCTGGGCAACCGGGTGGAGCAGGTCCGGGCGGGCCTGAAGGACGCCCGGGTCTTCGAGAAGCAGGCCGCCGTGGACGCGTTCGCGAAGACGCCGCCCGACCAGTTGCTCACGGGGCTGCGCGGCAAGGACGTCCTGTTCACGTTCATCGAGAGCTACGGCCGGGTCGCGATCGACGATCCGGCGATGGCGCAGCAGACCGACGCCGTGCTCAAGGAGGGCACCGGCAGGCTGAAGGCGGCCGGTTTCGAGTCGCGCAGCGGCTGGCTGCAGGCGCCGGTGACGGGCGCGGGCAGCTGGCTCGCCCACTCGACCTTCCTGTCCGGCCTGTGGATCAAGAACCAGCAGCGGTACCGCAGCCTGACCACGAGCGACCGGATGACGCTGACCAAGTACTTCGGCAAGACGGGTGCCTGGCGGACCGTCGGCATCGTCCCGGGTGTGCGGCGGGCCTGGCCGGAGGGGAAGTACTTCGGCCTGGACCACATCTACGACTCCGAGCACCTCGGCTACCACGGCCCGTACTTCAGCTGGACGCCCGTGCCCGACCAGTTCAGCATGGAGGCCTTCGAGCGGCTGGAGCACGGCAAGAAGGACCGTGAGCCGATCATGGCGGAGATCATCCTCGCATCCAGCCACAACCCCTGGTCCCCCATCGCCCGGATGATCGACTGGGAGGACCTCGGCGACGGCTCGGTGTTCCACCGGATCAAGAAGGAGGGCACCGACCCCACGGAGGTCTGGAAGGACCCGGAGAAGGTGCGCACCGAGTACCGGCGCGCCATCGAGTACTCGATCCGGAGCCTGACCGAGTGGGTCGAGCGCTACGGCGACGAGGACACGGTGCTGGTCTTCCTCGGCGACCACCAGCCGGTGCCGACCGTCACCGCCGGGGACACCGGCAAGGACGTGCCGGTGACGATCGTCGCCCACGACGAGAAGGTCCTGGACCGGGTCGCCGACTGGGGCTGGACGGACGGCCTCAAGCCGGCCGGGAACGCTCCCCGGTGGGGCATGGACAAGTTCCGCGACCGCTTCATGACGGCGTACGGTCCGCAGGGCTGAGGAACCCCTCCACGGCCGCGAGGAACTCCCTCGGGCGGGCCTCGTGCACGAGATGCCCGGCGTCGACGCTGATGTGCCGGGCGCCGGGAAGCAGCTCCGCGAATGCGGCGATCCGCTCCTGGGGATCGGGCTGCTCGGCCCGCCACCGATCAGCAGCGTGGGCACGGTGATGCTCCCCACGTGGTCCCACCACCTGCAGTTCGGTGCGTTGCGCTGTTCGTCGGTGGCAAGGATCATCGCCCAGTCGTACGGCAGGTCTCCGCCGGGCCGTTCGGCGCGCGGCCGCGGCGGGTCCAGCGGAACGGGCGCGGGCACGTCCTCCAGGAGGAGCCGCCGTACGAGCCCCGGGCTGTGCTGGGCGAGCAGCTAGGCGACGGCCCCGCCGAGCGAGTGGCCCACGACGACGGTGCGTTGGATGCCGAGCGCCCCGAGGAAGGCACGTATGTCGTCGCGCATGGTCTCGTACGCGTATCCGCCGGGCCAGTCGCTGCGGCCGTGCCCGCGCAGATCGGGGGCGTACACGCGGCGGGGTCCGGCGGCCAGGGCGGGGGCGCTGCCGGCCCAGTCCGCGCCGTCGGCGCCGCGGGCGTGCAGCAGCACGAGAGGCTCGGCGTCCTGCGGTCCCCGGACGCGATAGGCCTGGGTGATGCCGTTCGCCTGCGCGGTGTGCGGTGGTGTGTTCACGCCGGGCACGGTAGGCGAGGGGTGCCGCTGCGCCGGGCCCGCTCTGCCGACGGCAGAGGGCCTGCCGTTCCGGTCAGGAGAAGAAGGCGGCCAGGCGCCGCGTGAACCACTGCGGGTCGTCGAGCCAGGGGTAGTGCCCCGCGCCCGGCTGCACCACGCACTCGGCCTCGGGGAAGGCGTCGGCGGTACGGCGTGCGAGGGCCGGGCTCGGGCCGCCGTCGGCTCCTCCGGCCAGGACCAGCACCGGAGCCGTGGGCCCGGGGGGGGCCGCCCCGGGGACCGCCCGGGGGGAGGGGCCCGCCGCGCCCGAGCGGCCCGCGGCCGCCGCGGGTGTTTGGGCCGCCGCGCGCCCCGCGGGGGGCGGGGCGGGCGGGTGCCC
>NZ_JBHVCP010000072.1:0-34434 GCF_042803315.1 Streptomyces sp. NPDC057424 | reverse complement strand
TGTGAAGCCGGGGCCCCGCCCCTTCTCCGTGCAAGCGCTGCCGGTCCTGTCAGAGGTCCAGCGCCCGCAGTACCAGACCCGTCGCCGGCTTCGGGCCGAACGACGTCGACTTGCGGGGCATCGTCACGCCCTGGCGGGCCAGGTCACGGACGACCTCCTCGCGGACCGGGTGCATCAGGACGGCCGTGCCGCCGTCGCGTTCCGCCTTCTCCACCGTGGCCGCCGTGTCGTGGATGTAGGCGATGTGGGCGGGGGAGTCCTCGGGGATGCGCCAGACGTGCTCGAGCAGCGTGGCGTGCAGGACCGTCGCGTCCAGGGTGCGCCAGGCCGCGGGGCGGTCGGCGGGGATCGTCCGGGCCAGCAGGTCCGGGTCCGGGTGGTCGACGAGGTGGAAGGCGCCGTCGCCGGCCAGCAGGAACGCGGTGCCGGCGCCGGCGGCGTCGGCCAGTGTGTCCAGGGCCTCGGGCAGGGGCACTTCGAGGCGGCGCACACGGAAGTGGCCCTCCAGGGCGGCCACGGCGTCGCCGACCGGCAGGTCGTGCAGGAGACGGTGGATGGCGCGGACCCGGAGGGGGTAGCGGGCCGTGTCGACGAGGAGGACCAGCCCGTGGTCCCAGGGGCTGGGGGAGGGGTGCTCCGTGCGGAGGCGGCGGTAGGTCGCCCAGCGGTGGTGGCCGTCCGCGATGAGGGCCTGGTGCCGGCCGAGGTCCCTCCGGACCGCGGCCAGGTCGTCGGGGGAGGTGACCGACCACAGGCGGTGGCGGAAGCCGTCCTCTGTGGTGGTGGCGAGGAGCGGAGGCCGGTCGGCGGTGCGCTCGATCAGGTCGGCCGTGCTGGTCGTCGAGCTGCCGCCGCGGTAGGTGAGCAGGAGGGGTTCGAGGTTGGCCGAGGTGGCGCGCATGAGGGCGGCCCGGTCGGCGACGACGTGCGGCATGACGTCCTCGTGCGGCAGCACCACCTGCTCGGCGGGATCCGACACACGCAGGGCGCCGATGATGCCGCGTTGCAGCATGCCGTTGCCGTCCTGCTGCTCGTAGACGTAGAGGCCCGGTTCCGGGTCGGTGGTCAGGACGCCCTCGGACAGCCAGCGGCGCAGGGTGTCGGCGGCCCGTTCGTTGCGGGCGCTGGGTGTGGCGGCCTGCGGGAGGATCAGGCGGACGATGTTGTGCGGGTCGGCGGACTCGAGGTGGTGCAGGCCGTCGGGGCGCACCACGACGTCGTACGGCGGAGATGTGACGGCGGCAAGGCTGCCGACCCGGTCGGGGTCGTAACGAAGGCCTCGGAACGGGGTGAGTTCCAGGCCTCGGTGCGTCGTTGCCTCCGAGTGACCTGCTGTGTTCATCAGGGCATCGTACGGCTGTCGGTGGCATGGGGGATGATCGGGGGAAAGCCGTCGAACGAGGAGCGATGCGGGATGAGCCGGAGCGTCAGGACGAGGCCCGAGGGCAGTGGGCAGGCCCTGAGCGAGGCGTACGACACGGCGCTGCTCGATCTGGACGGTGTCGTGTACGCGGGCGGGAGCGCGATCGCGCACGCGGTCGAGTCGCTGGCCCGGGCCCGGGAGGGCGGTATGCACCTGGCGTACGTGACGAACAACGCGCTGCGGACCCCGGACACCGTGGCCGGGCATCTGACGGAGCTGGGGATACCGACGGGCGCGGAGGACGTCATCACCTCGGCGCAGGCGGTCGCGCGGCTGATCAGCGAGCAGGTGCCGCAGGGCGCCCGGGTGCTGGTGATCGGTGGTGAGGGGCTGCGGGTCGCGCTGCGTGAACGCGGGCTGGTGCCCGTGGAGTCGGCGGACGACGATCCGGCGGCGGTGGTGCAGGGGTTCGGCGGGCCCGATCTGCCGTGGGGCCGCTTCGCCGAGGCGTCCTACGCGGTGGCGCGGGGCGTGCCGTGGTTCGCCTCCAACACCGACCTGACGATTCCGAGCGGGCGCGGGATCGCGCCGGGCAACGGAGCCGCGGTGGAGGTCGTCCGTATCGCCACGGGTGCCGAGCCGCAGGTCGCCGGCAAGCCACTGCCCCCGATGCACCGGGAGACCATCCTGCGGACCGGGGCGAAGCGGCCGCTGGTGGTCGGGGACCGGCTGGACACGGACATCGAGGGCGCCTTCAACGGGGAGGTCGACTCGCTGCTCGTCCTCACCGGTGTCACCGACGGCGCGCAGTTGCTGGCCGCGCCGCCGCAGCACCGGCCGACGTATGTGGACGCCGATCTGCGCGGGATGCTCGGCAGCCAGCCGGACGTCGTCGCGGTGGGCGAGGGCGGGTTCCGGTGCGGCGGCTGGACGGCGACGGCCGGTGCGGACCGGCTGGAGCTCGACGGTGAGGGCGAAGCTCTGGACGGGCTGCGCGCACTGTGTGCCGTGGCGTGGACGGCGGCCGGTGAGGGCGTGTGCGAGCTGGACGGGGGGAAGGCGCTGGCGCGGCTGGGTATCTGAGCGCCCGTCAGTGACCGGCCCGGGTACCAGGGGCAGGGCCGGGTATCCGAATCTTGCTCAAATGCGAGGGTAGGCTAACCTAACTGCGTGTTGGTCGAGAGTCCCCCCGAACAGCGCGCGGAGACCGCCCCCGCGCCCCCGACCCGACGGGCGGTACGAGCTTTCGGGCTGCTTCCGTCCGTGGCGCTCCTGGTTCTCTTCGCGCTGGCGAGTGTCGCGATCGGAGCGAAAGAGCTGTCTCTCGGGCAGGTCTGGCACGGCTTGTTCGAGGACTCGGGGACCTACGGGGACGTCGTCGTCGCGGAGCGGCTGTCGCGAACCCTGCTCGGTCTCCTCGCCGGCGCCGCCCTCGGCCTGGCCGGGGCGGTCCTGCAGGCCCTCACGCGCAATCCGCTGGCCGATCCCGGACTGCTCGGCATCAACGCGGGCGCGTCCGCCGCGGTCGTCACGGCCATCACGTACTTCGGTGTCACGTCGCTCACCGGGTACGTCTGGTTCGCGTTCTTCGGTGCGGCCGCGGTCGGGGCGCTGGTCTGGTTCCTCGGCGGCAGCCGGGGCGCCACGCCGGTGCGGCTCGCGCTCGCGGGTACGGCGGTCAGTGCCGCGCTGTACGGCTACCTCCAGGCCGTGATGATCACGGACGAGGCGGCGCTCGGCAAGATGCGGTTCTGGACGGTCGGTTCGCTGGCCTCGGCGACCGACTCGACCATCGAACAGGTCCTGCCGTTCCTGCTGACCGGCACGATCCTCGCGCTCGCGCTCGCCCGGCCGCTCAACGCGATGGCCATGGGCGACGACACCGCCAAGGCCCTCGGTGCCGACCTCAACCGCACCCGGGCGCTGTCCATGCTGGCCGCGACCGTGCTGTGCGGGGCCGCGACCGCCGCCTGCGGGCCGATCGTGTTCGTCGGGCTGATGGTGCCGCACGTCGTGCGTTCCTTCACCGGGCCCGATCTGCGCTGGATCCTGCCGTACGCGGCGATCCTGTCGCCCGTGCTGCTGCTGGGTGCCGACGTCATCGGCCGGATCGTGGCCCGCCCCTCGGAGCTCCAGGTGGGCATCGTCACCGCGATCCTCGGCGGGCCGGTGTTCATCTTTCTCGTACGACGGCGGAGGACGGCGCAGCTGTGAAGACCACCCATCGTGCCGTGCGGACCCCGGGCGGGCTCTCGGTACGCCTGGACGTGCGGGCCGTCACCGTCGTGCTCCTGCTGCTCGTCGCGGCGCTCGTGGCGAGTGTCGTGCTCATCGGCACCGGCGACTTCCCGATCCCGGCCGCCGACGTGCTGCGGACGCTGGTCGGCGAGGGCAACCCCGGCCAGGAGTTCATCGTCAGCGAGCTGCGGCTGCCGCGGGTCCTGGTCGGGCTGCTGGTCGGGGCTTCGCTCGGACTCGGCGGGGCCCTGTTCCAGGCCATCTCCCGCAACCCGTTGGGCAGTCCGGACGTGCTCGGTCTCGGACAGGGGGCTACGGCCGGGGCGCTCGTGGTGATCGTGCTGACCTCCGGCAGCGCCAACCAGGTCGCCGCCGGGGCGCTGGTGGGCGGCCTGGTGACCGGGCTCGCCATCTACGTGCTCGCCTGGAAGCGGGGCGTGCACGGCTACCGGCTGGTCCTGGTAGGTATCGGCGTCTCCGCGATCGTCACGGCGGTCAACGGCTATCTGCTGACCAAGTCCGACATCGTGGACGCGGCCCGCGCGGTCGTGTGGATGACCGGCTCCCTCGACGGCCGCGACTGGGACCAGGTGTGGCCGCTGCTCGCACTGACCGCCGTGCTGGTGCCGCTCGTGCTCGGGAACGCGCGCGGTCTGCGGATGATGGAGATGGGCGACGACGTGTCGTACGCCCTCGGGGTGCGGGTCGAGCGCGTACGGCTGCTGCTCATGGTGGCGGCCGTGCTGCTCACCGCGTCCGCCACCGCCGCGGCCGGTCCCGTCAGTTTCGTCGCGCTCACCGCGCCGCAGCTGGCCCGCCGCCTGACCCGCTCCCCCGGGCCGAACCTGCTGCCCTCGCTGTGCATGGGTGCGGCCCTGCTGGTCGTCGCCGACTGGGTCTCGCAACGGGCGTTCGGCGCCGAACAACTGCCCGTGGGCGTGGTCACCGGCGTGCTCGGCGGGGTCTACCTGCTGTGGCTGCTGGTCAGCGAGCGCAGGGCGGGCCGCATATGAAGACCGGCACGCGTCCCGAAAGCAGCACCAGCAGCGGACTGAACCACCGAAGGAGCCCCGTGAACCGCCTGTCCGCCGAGAACGTCACCCTCGCCTACGACCAGCGGGTCATCGCCGAGCAACTCTCGGTGGAGATACCCGACAACTCCTTCACCGTGATCGTCGGCCCCAACGCGTGCGGCAAGTCGACGCTGCTGCGGGCGCTGTCGCGGATGCTCAAGCCGAGCGAGGGCCGGGTGCTGCTCGACGGGCAGCTCATCCAGTCGATGCCCGCGAAGAAGGTCGCGCGGACCCTCGGCCTGCTGCCCCAGTCGTCCATCGCGCCCGACGGCATCACGGTCGCCGACCTGGTCGGCCGAGGCCGCTACCCGCACCAGGGCATCCTGCGCCAGTGGTCGGCCGAGGACGAGCGGGTCGTCCAGGAGTCCATGCGCCGGACCGGCGTCGGAGAGCTCGGCGACCGCTACGTCGACGAGCTCTCGGGCGGCCAGCGCCAGCGCGTGTGGATCGCCATGGCCCTCGCCCAGCAGACGCCGCTGCTGCTGCTCGACGAGCCGACGACGTTCCTGGACATCCAGCACCAGATCGACGTGCTGGACCTGTGCGCGGAGCTGCACGAGGAGCAGGGGCGCACGCTCGTCGCCGTGCTGCACGACCTGAACCACGCCGCCCGCTACGCCACCCACCTCATCGCCCTGCGCGGGGGCCGGGTCATCGCCGAGGGCGCGCCGAAGGACATCGTCACGGCCGAACTGGTCGAGGCGGTCTTCGGACTGCGCTGCCAGGTCATCGACGACCCGGAGACGGGCACACCACTGGTCGTGCCGGCGGCGCGCAGGGCCCGCGCCGAGAGCGCGGCAGGGAAGGCCGCGGCTACAGAAGCTTCCTGAGCTGGAACAGATCCCGCACACCCGCGTGCAGCCTCACCCGGCCGGAGCCCCAGGCCTTGGCGAAGTGCAGCTCGCCGCCGACCAGGGCCACCAGGTCGTCGCCGGTCATGGCGAGTCTGATCTCCGCCTTGCCGGGCGGCGGTCCCTGCACGGTGTCGTGCACCTCGATCCGCCCGCCGCGCATCCGGCCGACGAAGGTGACGTCCAGGTCCGTGATGTGGCAGCTCACCGAGCGGTCCAGGGCCGCGGCCTCGCGGACGTCCCCTTCGGCGCGCTGCATGCTGTCCGAGAGCTTGTCGAGTGCGCTGCGGCACTCCTCGATCGTGGCCATCGCGGTCGACGGTACCGCAGCGGTTCGCGGTAGCGTCGGGGCATGGACGACGCAGTTCCCGGGACCCCGCCGGCGGCGCAGGAAGAGCCCGCGTACGATCCCGCCGCCCCCGCCCCCCTGAACGTGCCGCGCACGCCCACCGGCGACGCCGGTGTGGACGCGGCCCTGGGCCGGCTCGGCGACGCGGACCACCTCGCCACGGACGGCCATGTCGAGGTGTACGAGGATGTACACCGGGGGCTGCGCGACGCGCTCACCGCGCTCGACGCCCGCCCGGGACCTCCGGCTCCCGCCCGTCACCCGACCACCACCCCTCAATGAGACCCTTCGGGTCCCCTCTGATCGCCGTACGGACCTAGGAGCTGAACCGAACGTGGCAGGAGTCGCACGCCGCCGTCTGGACGCGGAGCTGGTCCGCCGGAAGCTCGCGCGCTCGCGTGAGCATGCCGCGCAGCTGATCGCCGCCGGGCGGGTCTCCGTCGGCAAGACCGTCGCGACCAAACCGGCCACTCAGGTGGAGACCGCGGCCGCGATCGTGGTGGCGCAGGACGACAGCGACCCCGACTACGTCTCGCGCGGCGGCCACAAGCTGGCCGGCGCGCTGGCGGTGTTCGGGCCGCGGGGGCTGGCCGTCGAGGGGCGAAGGACGCTCGACGCGGGCGCGTCCACCGGCGGTTTCACCGACGTCCTGCTGCGGGCGGGCGCCGCCCATGTCGTCGCCGTGGACGTCGGATACGGACAACTCGCGTGGTCCCTCCAGAAGGATGAACGCGTCACCGTCAAGGACCGTACGAACGTACGCGAGTTGACGCTTGAAGCGATCGATGGGGAGCCAGTGGATCTTGTCGTGGGGGACCTGTCCTTCATCCCGCTCGGGCTGGTCCTGCCCGCCCTGGTGCGGTGCGTGAAGCCGGACGCCGACCTGGTGATGATGGTCAAGCCGCAGTTCGAGGTGGGGAAGGAGCGGCTGGGGAGCGGGGGAGTGGTGCGCAGCACCCAGCTGCGGGCCGAGGCGGTACGGGGGGTGGCCGAGAAGGCCTGGGGGCTCGGGCTCGGGGTGGAGGGCGTGACGGCCAGTCCGCTGCCGGGGCCGTCGGGGAATGTCGAATACTTTCTGTGGCTGCGGTCCGGGGCACCGGAACTGGACCCGGCAGAGGCAGACCGTGCAGTGGCGGAGGGGCCGCGTTGACCGAGAACCGAGCTCGTACTGTATTCCTGCTCGCCCACACGGGGCGGCCCGCCGCCGTGCGCAGTGCCGAGCTCGTGGTGAAGGGGCTGCTGCGCTCCGGGCTGGGCGTGCGCGTCCTGGAGGCCGAGGCCTGCGACCTGCCGCTGCCGGCGGAGGTGGAGCTGGTCAAGGAGGCCACTCCACAGTGCCTCGACGGGTGTGAGCTGCTCATCGTGCTGGGCGGCGACGGCACGCTGCTGCGCGGTGCCGAGTTCGCTCGGGCGTCGGGCGTGCCGATGCTCGGCGTCAACCTCGGGCGCGTCGGGTTCCTCGCGGAGGCCGAGCGGGACGACCTCGACAAGGTTGTCGACCGGGTGGTGACCAAGGCGTACGAGGTCGAGGAGCGGATGACCGTCGACGTCGTCGTGCACCGCAACGGGGACATCGTGCACACGGACTGGGCGCTGAACGAGGCGGCCGTGCAGAAGGTGTCCGCCGAGCGGATGCTGGAGATCGTCCTGGAGATCGACGGGCGGCCGGTGACGGGCTTCGGCTGTGACGGGATCGTGTGCGCGACGCCCACGGGGTCGACGGCGTACGCCTTCTCGGCGGGTGGGCCGGTGGTGTGGCCGGAGGTCGAGGCCCTGCTGATGGTGCCGATCTCCGCGCACGCGCTGTTCGCCAAGCCGCTGGTGACATCGCCGGATTCTGTGCTGGCTGTGGAGGTTCTGCCCCACATTCCCCCGGGCGTGCTGTGGTGTGACGGGCGGCGGACCGTGGAGTTGCCGCCCGGTGCCAGGGTGGAGGTGCGGCGGGGGGCGGTGCCGGTTCGGCTGGCCCGGCTGCACCATGCGTCCTTCACGGACCGGTTGGTGGCGAAGTTCGCGCTGCCGGTTTCGGGGTGGCGGGGCGCCCCTCATTAGAGTCGCTGCTCGTCGTCGGCGGGTGCGGGTGCTCCTGTGGCTTGTCGCGCCCGCGCGGCGGAGCCGCACATCGATACAGCCCCGCGCCCCTGACGGGCGCCACCACTCTCGTGGGTGACAGGGGTGGGCCGGTCGCACTTCGTGGCCCGGACCTCGTAAGGTCGTGTCCGTGTTGGAGGAGATGCGGATACGGTCGCTGGGCGTGATCGACGATGCTGTCGTCGAGCTGTCTCCCGGGTTCACCGCGGTCACCGGTGAGACGGGTGCGGGCAAGACCATGGTGGTCACCAGCCTGGGGTTGCTGCTGGGCGGGCGGGCCGACCCGGCGCTGGTGCGGATCGGGGCCGGCAAGGCCGTCGTGGAGGGGCGGATCACCGTCGCCCGGGACGCCACGGCCGCGGTACGGGCCGAGGAGGCCGGGGCCGAGCTCGACGACGGTGCCCTGCTGATCAGCCGTACCGTTTCCGCCGAGGGGCGCTCGCGGGCGCACCTGGGCGGGCGCGGCGTGCCCGTGGGCGTGCTGGCCGAGCTCGCCGACGAGCTGGTGGCCGTGCACGGACAGACCGACCAGCAGGGGCTGCTCAAGCTGTCCCGGCAGCGGCAGGCGCTCGACCGGTACGCCGGCGACGCGGTCGCCGGGCCGCTGGCGAAGTACGGCGAGGCGTACAAGCGGCTGCGGGCCGTCTCCGCCGAACTCGACGAGATCACCACCCGGGCGCGTGAACGGGCCCAGGAAGCCGACCTGCTGCGCTTCGGGCTCGACGAGATCGCCGCCGTGGAACCGCGCGCCGGCGAGGACGTGGAGCTGGCCGAGGAGGCCGAGCGGCTCGGGCACGCAGAGGCGCTGGCGTCCGCCGCCGCGGCCGCGCACGCGGCTGTCGCGGGCAACCCCGAGGACCCGGAGGGCGTCGACGCCGGGACGCTCGTCGCGGGCGCGCAGCGGGCCCTGGACGCCGTCCGGTCGCACGATCCGGCGCTGGCCGCGCTCGCCGACCGCATCGGGGAGATCGGGATCCTGCTGCGCGACGCGGCGGGCGATCTGGCGGGGTACGCCGACGACCTGGACGCCGATCCGCTGCGGCTGGCGGCCGTCGAGGAGCGGCGGGCCGCGCTCACCGGGCTGACGCGCAAGTACGGCGAGGACATCGCCACCGTGCTGGCCTGGGCCGAGCAGAGTGCCGCCCGGCTGACCGAACTCGACGGTGACGACGAGCGGATCGGGGAGCTGACCGCCGAGCGGGACGCGCTGCGGTCCGAACTGGGCGGGCTGGCACAGGCGTTGACGGACGCCCGGACGGAGGCAGCCGAGCGGTTCGCCGCCGCTGTGACCGCCGAGCTGGCCTCGCTCGCCATGCCGCACGCGCGGGTGTCCTTCGACATCCGGCAGACCGAGGACCCGGAGGGCGTCGAGGTCGGCGGCCGTCCGGTCGCCTACGGTCCCGCGGGTGCCGACGAGGTCGAGCTGCTGCTCGCCCCGCACCCCGGCGCGCCGCCCCGGCCGATCGCCAAGGGCGCGTCCGGCGGTGAGCTGTCGCGCGTGATGCTGGCCGTGGAGGTCGTGTTCGCGGGGACTGACCCCGTGCCGACGTACCTCTTCGACGAGGTCGACGCCGGCGTCGGTGGCAAGGCGGCGGTCGAGATCGGCCGGCGGCTCGCACGGCTGGCGAAGAGCGCGCAGGTCGTGGTCGTGACCCATCTCCCGCAGGTGGCCGCCTTCGCCGACCGGCAGCTGCTGGTCGAGAAGACCGACGACGGGTCCGTGACCCGCTCGGGCGTCAAGGTCCTGGAAGGCGAGGACCGGGTCAGGGAGCTGTCCCGCATGCTCGCCGGCCAGGAGGACTCCGAGACGGCCCGGGCGCACGCGGAGGAGCTGCTGGCGGCGGCCCGGGCGGACGGCTAGAGGGTTCTGCGGCGAGGCCGGGCGGGTCGCCCGATTTCACTCGTGTGGGTGACCCGGCCCGGCGCATTCCCCCGGTGGCGCGCCCCGCTGTCGCGCCGCGGGGGTTCCGGCGTTCCCGGAACCCCCGTATGTCCTGGCATCCTTGGCGGAGTACGCGCCGTGACCGCCCGACCCGAACCAGGAGCCCGGCCACGTGACCCCCGTGAGCAGCCACTCACCGCATGGCCAGTTGCCGCTGCGCACCGTGCAGGTGCTGGGCGGAGGCAATGCCGCCAGCAGTGCGCATGTGCGTTCGCTGGCCGCGGGGCTCGTCGCGCGGGGCGTGAAAGTCACGGTGTGCGCCCCCTATGAAGCCGATCGCGCCTACGACTTCAGCGGTGTCGGGGCCGACCATGTGCACGTGCCGCGCAGCAGCGACCCGGTGTCCGTGGCGGCCCTGCGAGCGGCCTGCGCCAACGCCGATCTCGTGCACGCGCACGGGCTGCACGCCTCCTTCCGCACCGTGCTCGCCCTCAGCGGGCGGCGCGTGCGTACTCCGCTGGTCGTGACGTGGCACGACCGGGCGCACGCCGACGGTGCGCGGGCCCATATGCTCCGCGTGCTGGAGCGACGGGTCGTGAAGGCCGCCACCGTGGTGCTGGGGACGACCTCGGCGCTCGTGGACCGGGCACGGCTCACCGGCGCGCGGGACGCACGGCTCGCGGCTGTCGCGCTCCCCGGACCCCGCAGGGCCCTCGAACCCGACGACCCCGACCGGCTGCGGCCCAAGGTGCGCGCCGAACTCGGCGCCATCGGACGGCCGTTGCTGATGGCCGTCGGCTCCCTGGAGCGCCACCGCGGATACGACGTGCTGCTGGACGCCGCGCGCGCCTGGCGCCGGCTCGATCCCGTGCCCCTGGTCGTCATCGCCGGGGAGGGGCCGCTGCGCTGTGAACTCCAGGGGCGCATCGAGGAAGAAGGACTGCCGGTCCGTCTCATCGGGCGGCGCGACGACATCACCGACCTGCTCACAGCCGCCGACCTCGCCCTGCTGCCGAGCCGCTGGGAGGCGCGCTCCGTCCTCGCCCAGGAGGCCCTCCACGCGCGCGTGCCGCTCGTCGCGACGGATGTCGGCGGCATCCCCGAACTCGTCGGTGACGCGGCCGAACTCGTCCCGTACGGGGACGCGAAGGCCCTCGCCGACTCCGTCGTACGGCTGCTCGGCGACCAGGCGCGCCGGGAACTGCTGACCGCCAAGGGTGCCCGGCAGGCCGCCACCTGGCCGACCGAGGACGAGACCGTCGCCCAGGTGCTCACCGTGTACGACGAGTTGACCCAGCCCCAGCCGCTCCCCTGAAAGCCCTCAGGGCACGTGCCTGCGGGCCCGCAGGGCCAGGCTCAGGGCCAGGACCGTCTGCGGGTCGTCGAGGTCCGTGCCCAGCAACTCCCCGATGCGCGCCAGGCGGTTGTACAGGGTCTGCCGGTTCAGATGCAGCTCCCGGGCCGTCTCCGCCTTGCGTCCCGCGTGGGCGAGGTACGTCGTCAACGTGGGCAGCAACGGCGGCCGGGAACGGCGGTCGTGCTCCAGGAGCGGGCCGAGGGCGCGGCCGACGAAGGCCGCCAGGTCCGGGTGGTCGCGCAGCCGCCACAGCAACAGGTCGATGTCGAGGCGGCGGGCGTCGTACCAGGGGCGGTCCGGCAGGCCCTGGGCCGCCGTGGCCGTCTCGGCCGCGTGCCGCAGGCCCGAGGCCGCAGCCGTCCAGCCGCCGGCCGTCCCCACGACCACGACGGGCGGCTGCCCGCCCGGCCGCGGCATCCCGGCCCGTCCCACACCGGCCCGCAGCGCCGCCGCGACCCGGTCCGCGACCGCCGCCCGCTCCGGCTCCCCACGCAGCCCGAGCAGCACCAGAACCCGGCCCTCCGCCGGCCGCACCCCGAGCAGCACCGGCACGCCCACCGTCGCCAGTTCCTCCGAGATCGCCCGGGCCGGCACGGCCCAGCTGCCGCCCGGGGACAGGGCGTCACCGAGCCGCATGACCACCGGCAGCAGCGGGCCCTCGCCAGGCCGGAACCCCAGCACGCGTGCCTGCGCCGGGGCGTCCTCGGCCGTGACCCGGCCCTCGGCGAGGTCGGTGAGGAAGTCGCCGCGCCCGCTCGCCGCCAGCTCCTCCTCCTGCCGCGCCTGCATCAGCACCACGGCCAGGATGCCCGCGGCCCGCTCGGCCGCCATCCGGTGCACCGGCGCCAGGGAAGCCCGCACGGGCAGCAGCACCAGCCGCGCCCGGACCCCGCCACTGCCCGGCCCGCCACCCGGCACGTCCACCAGGACCGAACCCGCGAGCGGCGGCTCGTCCTTGTGCTGCCCACGCAGCCCCTCCCACACCTGGAGGGGGCCCGCGCCCTCGGGACCGGCCCCGGCCGCGTACAGCAACTGCCCGTCCGCCGTCTCCAGGAACACGGGATTGCCGGCGAAGTCGGCCAGGATGCCGAGCACTTGGGGCACGCCGCCGCCGCCCAGCACCGCCTGCGTGCACCGCCGGTGCACCTCCTCGGCCCGCTGGAGCAGCGCGTAGTGGCCGTTGACGATCTCGGTGTGGACCTCCTCCGTGACCGTGACGAACGGCACCTCGCGGTGCAGTTGGACGAGCGGCAGCCCGGCCGTCCGTGCCGTGTCGACGAGGGCGGCGGGCAGCCGGGTGAAGCGCGGGCCGAGCTCCACGACCAGGGCCGCGATGCCGCGCTCGGCCAGGGTGCGCACGAACGCCCGCTGTTCGGCCGGGCGGGTGCCGAGGCCGTAGCCCGTCGTCAGCAGCAGTTCGCCGCCCTTGAGCAGGGAGGCGATGTGCGGCACCTCGCCGGCGTGCACCCAGCGCACGGTCCGGCCGAGCCGCTCGGCGCCCGCCAGCACCTCGGGCAGCCCGCTGCGCAGTCCCGGCAGCTCCAGCGCCCGCTGCACGGTGATTCCGGCTCCCTGGGTGTCGTAACCGCTGTCCGTCCCGCTGTCCATGTGCGGACGCTACCCGCGCGGGTGCCTCCCGGACATCTCCGGAGGGGCACCCAGACGATCAGCTCCCGTCTCCCGTGGCGCACCTCCCCGGAGTACGGCGTGATCGACCGGGTACGGGCGCTGTCATGGACATAAGCGTGGTCGCGGTGGGGCGGGAGGACGACACTCCGGCCGGGGAGCCGTTGCGGGTCGCGGTGCTCGCCGACCGGCTCGGGTACCGGGAGGTGTGGGCGGGGGAGGGACCCACGTGGGACTCGTTCGTCCTGGCGACGGCGATCGGCGCGGCCACCGAGCAGGTCGCGCTGACCGCCGGGCCCATGCCGGTGTCGGTGCGCGACCCGCTCACCATCGTGCGGGGCGCCGCCTCCACCGCGGCCGTCACCGGCCGGCCCGTCGGCGTGGCCCTGGGCACCTCCAGCAAGCGCGTGGTCGAGGGCGTGCACGGCCGGCCGCGCACCCGGCCCGCCGCAGCCCTGGAGGAGTCGGCCGAAACCGTGCGGGAGCTGATGGACGGCGTACCGGGCGAGCCGATCGTGCCCGGCAGCGGCTTCCTGCGCCGGCTGCCGCCGCCCGGAGGCATGGTCACCGTCGCGGCGTTCGGAGAGCGCGCCGTCACCGCGGCCGTCCGGCACGCCGACCGGATGCTGCTCGACATCGTCTCGCCCCAGCAGGTCCGGATGCTGCGGGCCCGGATGCTCGCCGCGGCCGAGAAGACGGGGTGTACGCCGCCGCGGCTGGCCGCCTGGCTGCCCGCCGCCGTGGAGCCGGAGCCGGAGTCGCTCGCCCAGGTCCTGCGCAGCGTCGTCGGCTACCTCGCTGTGCCGGGCTACAGCGACATGTTCGTCGACGCGGGGTTCGCCGAGGTCGTCGAGCTGGCCGCCAAGGGCGCCGACCCGGACACCCTGCTGGAGGCCCTGCCGCCCGAAGCAGCCGGCACGGTCGCCCTCGTCGGCGACACCGATACCGTCCGCGCCCGCATCGCCGCATACGCCGAGGCGGGACTCGACGAGATCGCCCTCGTCCCGGCCACGGCCGGGGACTCCGCGGGGGAGCGCACGCTCACGGCCCTCAGGCCGGAGTGACACCCCCGCGGGACGCCCCGCTCAGCCGCCGTACGCGCCCGAAGCCGTCAGACGCAGGGCCGTGTCGATGAGCGGCACATGGCTGAACGCCTGCGGGAAGTTGCCCACCTGACGCTGCAGGCGCGGGTCCCACTCCTCGGCCAGCAGGCCGAGGTCGTTGCGCAGGGCCAGCAGCTTCTCGAACAGCTTGCGAGCCTCGTCCACGCGGCCGATCATCGCCAGGTCGTCGGCCATCCAGAACGAGCAGGCCAGGAACGCGCCCTCGTCACCGGGCAGGCCGTCGACGCCCTCGTCGCCGCCCGAGGTCGGGTAGCGCAGGATGAAGCCGTCCGGCGTGGACAGCTCCCGCTGGATCGCCTCGATCGTGCCGATGACCCGCTTGTCGTCCGGCGGCAGGAAGCCCATCTGCGGGATCAGCAGCAGCGACGCGTCCAGCTCCTTCGAGCCGTACGACTGCGTGAAGGTGTTGCGCTCCTTGTCGTAGCCCCGCTCGCACACGTCCCGGTGGATGTCGTCGCGCAGCTCCCGCCAGCGCTCCAGCGGGCCGTCGGCGTCGCCCGACTCGATCAGCTTGATCGTGCGGTCGACCGCGACCCAGGCCATCACCTTGGAGTGGACGAAGTGGCGGCGCGGGCCGCGCACCTCCCAGATGCCCTCGTCCGGCTCCTGCCAGTGGTCCTCCAGGTAGCGGATCAGCTTCAGCTGGAGCAGCGAGGCGTAGTCGTTGCGCGCGAGGCCCGTCATGTGGGCCAGGTGCAGGGCTTCGGTGACCTCGCCGTACACGTCCAGCTGGAGCTGGTGGGCCGCGCCGTTGCCGACCCGGACCGGGGCGGAGTTCTCGTAGCCCGGCAGCCAGTCCAGCTCCGCCTCGCCCAGCTCGCGCTCGCCGGCGATGCCGTACATGATCTGGAGGTTCTCCGGGTCGCCGGCCACGGCCCGCAGCAGCCACTCGCGCCAGGCGCGGGCCTCCTCGCGGTAGCCGGTACGCAGCAGCGAGGACAGCGTGATCGCCGCGTCGCGCAGCCACGTGTAGCGGTAGTCCCAGTTGCGCACGCCGCCGATGTCCTCCGGCAGGGAGGTGGTCGGCGCGGCGACGATGCCGCCGGTCGGGGCGTACGTCAGCGCCTTCAGCGTGATCAGCGACCGGATCACGGCCTCCCGGTAAGGGCCGTGGTACGTGCAGTGGTCGACCCACTCGCGCCAGAAGTCCTCCGTCGCCTCCAGCGACTGCTCCGGCTCGGGCAGCGGCGGCGGCTCCTTGTGCGAGGGCTCCCAGGAGATCGTGAACGCGATCCGGTCACCCGGCGCGACCGTGAAGTCCGCGTACGTCGTCAGCGACTTGCCGTAGGTCTCCGCGGATGTGTCGAACCACACGGAGTCGGGACCCGCGACGGCCACCGTGCGCCCCTCGTGCTTGTGCACCCACGGCACCACCCGCCCGTAGGAGAACCGCATCCGCAGCGCCGAGCGCATCGGCACCCGGCCCGAGACGCCCTCCACGATCCGGATCAGCTGCGGGGCGCCGTCACGCGGCGGCATGAAGTCGGTCACCCGGACCGTGCCCCGCTGCGTGTCCCACTCGGACTCCAGGACCAGCGAGTCGCCCCGGTAGCTGCGCCGCGCGGCGGTGGGGGGCTGCTGGTCGGAGGCGTACGCGGGTCCGAGCCGCCAGAAGCCGTGTTCCTCGGTGCCCAGCAGGCCGGCGAAGATGGCGTGCGAGTCGAAGCGGGGCAGGCACAGCCAGTCCACTGTGCCGTCCCGGCAGACCAGCGCGGCGGTCTGCATGTCTCCGATGAGTGCGTAGTCTTCGATGCGCCCGGCCACGTGCAACTCCAGTCGAACGGCCACGTCACCCCACGAGGGGGCTGTCGCTAGTGCGGTCAAGGGGGGTTCAGCAGGTCTTGCAATGCGTCGTTGAGCGATGAAGCAAAACAGGTCACTCAGCCGTGACGCAAAGCGCCAATTGTTACTCAACGAACTGACGAGCTCACGTTGTTCCGGTGCTTACGGGCGGGGGGTGGTGCCGTTGGGCCGGACGGGCTCGGCAGCGAGTGTCCGAGCAGGATACGACGCACGCGGATGATCCGGGGGCCCGTCCCGGCAAGGCGAGTACGCCGAACGAGTGAGCAACGGGTGAGAGAGCGGTGACGGTGATCGTCTCCGTGTCGGGATGTGTGCGGAGCGTGGCCGGAAGCCATCGCCCCGCGGCGCTGATACGCTGGTAGCCCGTGGACCGGTGGGCCCCTTCCCGACAGGGAACCCCCGAACCGCAGCGACGGCACCCCGGAGATTTCCGGCGGGCAGCCGCACCGCACCCCCAGACCGCGACCACGGGAGCCCCGCCTTGGCCATGCCGCCCGCCGTTTTTCGTAACTCGACGACCAAGCACATCTTCGTCACCGGGGGTGTCGTCTCCTCGCTCGGCAAGGGCCTGACGGCCTCCAGCCTCGGCATGCTGCTCAAGGCCCGCGGTCTGCGCGTCGTGATGCAGAAGCTCGACCCGTACCTGAACGTGGACCCGGGCACGATGAACCCCTTCCAGCACGGTGAGGTGTTCGTCACCAACGACGGCGCCGAGACCGACCTGGACATCGGCCACTACGAGCGCTTCCTCGACCGCGACCTCGACGGCTCCGCCAACGTGACCACCGGCCAGGTGTACAACACGGTGATCGCCAAGGAGCGCCGCGGCGAGTACCTGGGCGACACCGTGCAGGTCATCCCGCACATCACCAACGAGATCAAGCACCGCATCCGCCGCATGGCGACGGACGAGGTCGACGTCGTGATCACCGAGGTGGGCGGCACGGTCGGCGACATCGAGTCGCTGCCGTTCCTGGAGACGGTCCGCCAGGTCCGCCACGAGGTCGGCCGTGACAACGTCTTCGTCGTCCATATCTCGCTCCTGCCGTACATCGGCCCCTCGGGTGAGCTGAAGACGAAGCCCACCCAGCACTCGGTTGCGGCCCTGCGCAACATCGGTATCCAGCCGGACGCGATCGTGCTGCGCTGCGACCGTGAGGTGCCCACCGCCATCAAGCGGAAGATCTCGCTGATGTGCGACGTCGACGAGGCCGCCGTCGTCGCCTGCCCCGACGCCCGCTCCATCTACGACATCCCGAAGACCGTGCACGGCGAGGGCCTGGACGCCTACGTCGTCCGCAAGCTCGACCTGCCGTTCCGGGACGTCGACTGGACGACCTGGGACGACCTGCTCGACCGCGTCCACAACCCCGACCACGAGATCACCCTCGCCCTGGTCGGCAAGTACATCGACCTGCCCGACGCCTACCTGTCGGTCACCGAGGCCCTCCGGGCCGGCGGCTTCGCCAACCGGGCCCGCGTGAAGATCAAGTGGGTCACCTCCGACGACTGCAAGACCCCGGCCGGTGCTGCGGCGCAGCTCGGCGACGTCGACGGCGTCTGCATCCCCGGCGGCTTCGGCGACCGCGGTGTGCTCGGCAAGGTCGGCGCGATCAAGTACGCCCGCGAGAACAAGATCCCGCTGCTCGGCCTCTGCCTCGGCCTGCAGTGCATCGTGATCGAGGCCGCGCGCAACCTGGCCGGCATCACGGACGCCAACTCCACCGAGTTCGACCCGGCCACCTCCCACCCGGTCATCTCCACCATGGCCGAGCAGCTCGACATCGTCGCCGGTGAGGGTGACATGGGCGGCACCATGCGGCTCGGTATGTACCCGGCCAAGCTGGCCGAGGGCTCGATCGTGCGCGAGGTGTACGACGGCAAGGAGTACGTCGAGGAGCGCCACCGGCACCGCTACGAGGTGAACAACGCCTACCGCGCCGAGCTGGAGAAGCAGGCGGGCATCCTGTTCTCCGGCACCTCGCCGGACGGCAAGCTCGTCGAGTACGTCGAGTACCCGCGGGACGTCCACCCGTACCTGGTCGCCACGCAGGCCCACCCGGAGCTGCGCTCGCGGCCGACGCGTCCGCACCCGCTGTTCGCCGGGCTCGTCAAGGCCTCGGTCGAGCGGAAGATTTCGAAGTAACACACCAGTTGTACGGTGGCCGGGGTGCATCCCTTCAAAGGGTGTGCACCCCGGTTTCGTTTCGGCAGGTCGTGTGGCACGTGGAAGGACAGGCATGACGATCAAGGACACCCCGGAGGAGTGGGAGATCCGGGCGACTCAGACTCCCTTCGTGGGCAACAAGACCTCCGTCCGCACGGACGACGTGGTCATGCCCGACGGCACCGTGGTCGGCCGTGACTACCAGGTCCACCCCGGCTCCGTGGCCGTCCTCGCCCTCGACGAGTCCGACCGCGTCCTGGTCCTGCGCCAGTACCGCCACCCCGTGCGCCACCGGCTGTGGGAGATCCCGGCCGGACTGCTCGACGTCCCCGGTGAGAACCCGCTGCACGCCGCGCAGCGCGAGCTGTACGAGGAGGCACACGTCAAGGCCGAGGACTGGCGGGTGCTGACCGACGTCTACACCACGCCCGGCGGCTGCGACGAGGCCGTCCGGATCTTCCTCGCACGCGACCTTTCCGAGGCCCAGGGCGAGCGTTTCGCCGTCGAGGAGGAAGAGGCCGACATGGAACTCGGCCGGGTGCCGGTCGAGGACCTCGTGAGGGGCGTGCTGGCCGGCGAGCTCCACAACAACTGCCTGGTCGTGGGCGTGCTCTCCCTGGTGGCCGCCCGGGGCGGCGACGGCCTGGACGCCCTGCGCCCGGCTCAGGCGCCGTGGCCGGCGCGTCCGTTCGAGGCGTAGGCGCTCCGCCGGGGGTGCCGCGACAGGTGGGTGCCGCGAAGGCCGTCGGCCGGGTGTGGCGCCGCCGTGGCTGGTCGCGCAGTGCCCCGCGCCCCTTGCATGCGCGTATCCCGACGCTGTCAGTCCTACGATCTGCTGATCCGATCGAGGGATGTGCCCGTCGTGCCCGCCGTGCTCCTCCGGGAAGGTTGCAGAGCGTGAACTAGGCTCTGGGGCACGCCCGAACCGGAGTCCCGGCGGGCTTGCGTGTGCGGTGGGACGGGAGTGTGGCCCGTGACGGATCAGGTCGTGGAGACAGGCGACGTGCGGCCGGCCGGGCGCGCTGCCGGGGCGAGCGAGTTCCTGGGCCGCACACGGGAGTTGAAGGAACTGCGCGCCGACATCGAGCGCGCCGGACTGGACACCCTGGCCGGCCGCAAGGCGCCCCGTGCACGCGTGCTGCTCATCGCCGGCCGGCCCGGCTCGGGCCGTACCGCACTCGCTGAGGAACTCGTACGGCAGGTCGCGGACGGTTACCCCGACGGGGTACTGCGTGCGAGCCTGGCCGACCCGGACGGCACCCCTGTCCCCGCCGGACGCGCCGCCCGGGACCTCCTCACCGCACTGGACGCGCAGGCACCGGCCGGCGCCTGCGAGGACGACCTCACCGACGCCCTGCGCGCCGCCCTGGCCGACCGCCGGGCCCTGATCCTGCTGGATGACGCGGCCGACGCCGAGCAGGTCGACGCCCTGCTGCCCGACGCCCCGGACTGCCTCGTCGTCGCGGTCTCCGAAGGCCCCCTCACCGGTATTCCGGACGTCCGCCCGTGCACCCTGGGCGGCCTGGACGCCAAGTCCGGGGTGGAGCTGCTGACCCGGCACACCGGCTCGGTCCGCATCACCGTCGACCCCCGGGCCGCCGAGGGCCTCGCCGAGGAGTGCCAGGGGCAGCCCGCCGCGCTGATGCTGGCGGGCGGCTGGCTCGCGGCCCGGCCCCAGGCCGCCGTCTCCGACCTGGCCAAGCAGCTGCGCGCCGAGGACACCGAGGGCACCGCCCTGACCCGGGTGTTCCGGCTCGCCTACGCGGCCCTTCCCACGACCGCCGCCCGGATGCTGCGCCTGCTCGCCCTCGCCCCGGCCGGACTCGTCGACCCGCAGACCGCCTCCGCGCTCGTCGGCTGCTCGGTCGGCAGCGCCCGCACCCTCCTCGACGACTTCGTCGCCCTCGGCTTCCTGCACGCCGTGGACTGCCCGCTGCCGCAGTACGTGGTGCCCGGCTGCCTGTACCCCCAGCTGCGGCTCCTCGCCGAGCGTCACGAACGCCCGGCCGAGCTCCAGCTGGCCCGCGCCCGCATGCTGGAGCGAACCGTACGCCTGCTCCAGGCCTGCCGGGCGATCACCGAGACCGACAGCCCCCAGGCCCGCCAGAAGCTCCTCGACATGCCGCGCGCCCTGCGCTTTCCCACCCCGCGGGCGGCCGCCGACTGGCTGCGCCTGACCCGGCCCGCCCTGCTGGCCTCGGCCCGGCTCGCGGTCGCCGACGGGGAGCTGGACACCCTGGCCCGACGGCTGATGTCCCAGCTGGTCAGAGCGATGGCGGCGCACATCGGCACCCAGGCCGCCGCCCCCGACCTCTACGACATCCACCGCATGGTCCTCGACGTCGCCGACCGCCGGGACCTGCCCCGTGAGCGTGCCGCCGCGCTGCTCAATCTCGGCGACCTCGACGCCCGTACCGGCCGCACGGCCGACGCCCTGGCGCGCTACCGGGCCGCGCTGGACGCCGGGCGCGAGGTGAACGACCCGTACGCGACCGGCCGCGCGATGGAATCCGTAGGCGGCGCGCACCTGGAGCTCGGCGACTTCGACCGGGCCGCCGACTGGTTCGGCCGCGCCCTGGTCGAGCGGCTGGCCCGGGGGGAGCGGGCGGAAGCCGCCCGGCTGTACGGGCGGATCGCCGCCGCCCACACCTTCGCGGGCCGCTACGGCGAGGCCCTGCGGAACTGGCGCGCCGCGATCGCGGGACACCGCAAGAACGGCGACGTGGCCGCCCAGGCGCGGGCCTTGAGCGAGCTGGCGCGGGTCCAGGAGTACGCGGGCCGGCCCGAGGAGTCGCTGCGCACCTGCCGGGAGGCCGTGGAGTGGGCGCGGCGCGCCGAGGACCCGCGGCTGCAGGCCGCCCTGCACCTGCGGGTCGCCGACACCCTCGAACACCTGGGTGATCCCGCGTCTGCCGGGCTGCACCGGGGGGCCGCCGAGCGGATTCTCGGCGACTCAAACCTTCAAAATGACGCTGACGCCTGCGAAATCCGTACCGCATCGGTCGAAGATTGATGTAATGAAAGGCTAGACAGCGGGAACACCTTCATTAGACTGGCTCTGCCGCACGTTCTCCTGCGGTCTCTCCCGGTGTGCCCATGCGTGCCCGGGTATGTCTTAGTAAGACCCCCCCATACCCTCTGAGCCAAGGACCGTGATCGACGTGAAGGTCGGCATCCCCCGCGAGGTCAAGAACAACGAGTTCCGGGTGGCCATCACCCCCGCCGGAGTGCACGAGCTGGTCCGCCACGGCCACCAGGTCGTCATCGAGCGCGGCGCCGGAGCCGGCTCCTCGATCCTGGACACCGAGTACGTCGCCGCGGGCGCGCGGATCCTGGACACCGCCGACGAGGTATGGGCCGCCGCCGACCTGCTGCTGAAGGTCAAGGAGCCCATCGCCGAGGAGTACCACCGCCTCCGCAAGGACCAGACGCTCTTCACCTACCTGCACCTGGCCGCCTCCAAGGAGTGCACGGACGCCCTCCTGGAGTCCGGCACCACCGCGATCGCCTACGAGACCGTCGAGCTGCCCAGCCGCGCGCTGCCGCTGCTCGCCCCGATGTCCGAGGTCGCGGGCCGGCTCGCCCCGCAGGTGGGCGCCTACCACCTGATGCGCGCCAACGGCGGCCGCGGCGTGCTGCCCGGCGGCGTCCCCGGCGTGCTGGCCGGGCGGGCGGTCGTGATCGGCGGCGGTGTCTCCGGCTGGAACGCCGCGCAGATCGCCATCGGTATGGGCTTCCACGTGACCCTGCTCGACAAGGACATCAACAAGCTCCGCGAGGCGGACAAGATCTTCGGCACGAAGATCCAGACCGTCGTCTCGAACGCCTTCGAACTGGAGAAGGCCTGCCTGGAGGCCGACCTCGTCATCGGCGCGGTGCTGATCCCCGGCGCCAAGGCCCCGAAGCTGGTCACCAACGAGCTCGTCTCGCGGATGAAGCCCGGAAGTGTCCTTGTCGACATCGCGATCGACCAGGGCGGCTGCTTCGAGGACTCCCGCCCGACCACCCACGCCGAGCCGGCCTTCCAGGTCCACAACTCGGTCTTCTACTGCGTCGCCAACATGCCCGGCGCGGTGCCGAACACCTCCACCTACGCGCTCACCAACGCCACGCTGCCGTACATCGTCGAGCTGGCCGACCACGGCTGGGCGGACGCGCTGCGCCGCGACCCGGCACTGGCCAAGGGGCTCAACACCCACGACGGCAAGGTCGTTTACCGCGAGGTCGCCGAGGCGCACGGCGTGGAGCACGTGGAGCTGTCCTCGCTGCTCGGCTGAGCCGGCACAGCCGGAAAGTCGGCTAAGTGACCAGCAGGCAAAGGCGATACGTCAACACGGGTCGTCAACGCCACGCACCCGGCCGGACCTTGCCCGACAAGGTCCGGCCGGATGTGTGTATGGTCACTTCGCGATTCTCGGGCAACTCGCCTCGAACGTAACCCTTCAACCGATTCGCACACCGGTGAAACCTGCCGTGCGACGGCCGTACGCCCTTGACAGCGGGATGTTTCATTGCCGACACATCGGGCCGGGTCCGGCGGATTGTGTTGCTGCGGACGCCCGACACGCCATAGAGTCGCCAGCTGTCGGCATGGTGCCACGCTGACCTGTCTAGAAGTTTCCTGGTCACCAAGGAGGTAAGACGACTTGTGAATGAGTCGACATTTACTCCCGGGGGTGGTCAACCAGGAATGCCTGCACGGGACCAGGAGCCTGCGGGGTTCGCGGCTGTCGGCTCCGTCGCTGTGCGCACCTTCGCAGCCCACCAGAGTCAGCAGGCGACTCACACAGCACACCAGAAGATGGATGGCCATCACGTGAACGCCATGGCCGGCGACGGAAGTGGCGCGCCCCACAACCACTTCGCCGACTACGACGAACTGCCCGAGGGGCACTTCTACGACCCCGACGCCGAGTACGAGCCGGACCCCGAGTACGCGGCCACTCTCGCTCCCGACGCGGCCAGACAGCGCCGGGAGCGTGTCGGCCCGACCGGGCGCCCGCTGCCGTACTTCCCGATCCCGGGCCCGCTGCCCGACCACGGTCCCGCGAAGATCATCGCGATGTGCAACCAGAAGGGCGGCGTCGGCAAGACCACGTCGACCATCAACCTGGGTGCCGCGCTCGCGGAGTACGGACGCCGGGTGCTGCTCGTGGACTTCGACCCGCAGGGCGCGCTGTCGGTCGGACTCGGTGTCAATCCGATGGAACTCGACCTCACCGTCTACAACCTGCTCATGGAGCGGGGGATGGCGGCCGACGAGGTGCTGCTGAAGACGGCGGTCCCCAACATGGACCTGCTGCCCAGCAACATCGACCTGTCGGCGGCCGAGGTCCAGCTGGTCTCCGAGGTCGCCCGCGAGTCGACGCTGCAGCGCGCCCTGAAGCCGCTGCTGCCCGACTACGACTTCATCGTCATCGACTGCCAGCCCTCGCTCGGCCTGCTCACGGTGAACGCCCTGACGGCCGCGCACAAGGTGATAGTGCCTCTGGAGTGCGAGTTCTTCGCGCTGCGCGGTGTGGCCCTGCTGACGGAGACCATCGAGAAGGTCCAGGAACGGCTCAACCCGGAGCTGGAGCTCGACGGGATCCTCGCCACGATGTACGACTCGCGCACGGTGCACAGCCGTGAGGTGCTCGCGCGGGTGGTCGAGGCGTTCGACGACCACGTCTACCACACGGTCATCGGGCGCACGGTCCGCTTCCCGGAGACCACGGTCGCCGGTGAGCCGATCACCACGTACGCCTCCAACTCCGTCGGTGCCGCCGCCTACCGCCAGCTCGCCAGGGAGGTGCTCGCCCGGTGTCACGCCGAGTGAGTCTGCCGGGGGCCGACGAACTCTTCCGTACGACAGGGGGGATGGCGCTGCAGTCGTCCCAGCCCAGGCGTCAGGCCAACGGCGACGCCCGGGTGCCCGCTCCGGCGGGGGAGGGCGACGCGGCGGCGGCAGCGGCCGAGGACGCGCCGCAGTCGGTGCCCGCCCAGGGCGGTGACGGCGAGGGTGCCGAGCATGTCGCGGCGGGCGCGGAGCCGGCCGAGGCCGGAGAGGCCCACAGCCGTTCCGCGGCCGCCGAGCGCTCCGGCTCCGCCCGCCGGCAGACGGCGCAGGAAGGTTCTGCCACCGGTGCCGCCGGGGCCGCGCCCCGCAAGCGGGGGCGGAACCCCTCGCGCCGCCCCAGCGGCCGTGAGCGGCACGACGAGAAGATCACGGTGTACGTGTCGGCCGAGGAGCTCATGGACCTCGAGCACGCCCGTCTGGTGCTCCGCGGCGAGCACGGCCTGGCCGTCGACCGCGGGCGCATCGTCCGCGAGGCGGTCGCGGTGGTCCTGGCCGACCTGGAGACCCGCGGAGACGCCAGCATCCTCGTACGACGACTGCGCGGGCGGTAGCGGTAGCCTGCGGGGGCCATGACCTCGAACGTTCCCCCACCTCCTCCCGGCGGCCCGGCCGGCCGCCGGCGTGCGCTGGGCCGGGGACCGGCGGCTGCGCCTGCCGAGCCGCCCAGGCTTCCCGCGGAGGCGGACCCGACGGCTCCGCCGGCCGGGCAGCCGGCGGTCGAGGGGGCGTCCCCGTCGTCCGCCGCCGAGGTGGGGGGACCGGCGGATACGGCCCGGCCCGGAGTCCCGCCCGCGGGCGCGGCAGGAGAAGGCGCGGTCTCCGCGGATGCGGGCCCGGCCGGGCCCGTGGCCTCTGCGGCCGGATCCGTGGAAGCGGTCAGGCCGCCGGCGGAGCCCGGAATGCCGCCCGGAGCAGTGGAGCCTGCGGCTTCGGTGGCCGGGTCTCCGGATCCGGCCGGGCCGGCGGTCGCGGACGGGCCTGGCGGGCCGTCCGCCGGGACGGCGTCCGTGGCTCCGGTGTCCGGGGCTCCGGAGTCTGCCGGGGCTGCCCCGGCCCCCCGGTCCCCGGCCGACGACGCCACGGCAGCCGACGACGGGGTCTTCAAGGTCCGGCTCGCCAACTTCGAGGGCCCCTTCGATCTGCTGTTGCAGTTGATCTCGCGGCACAAGCTGGACGTCACCGAGGTCGCGCTGTCGAAGGTGACCGACGAGTTCATGGCCCACATCCGGGCGCTGGGGCCGGACTGGGACCTGGACGAGACGACCGAGTTCCTGGTCGTCGCCGCCACGCTGCTCGACCTGAAGGCCGCGCGACTGCTGCCCGCCGCCGAGGTGGAGGACGAGGGCGATCTCGCGCTGCTCGAAGCGCGGGACCTGTTGTTCGCCCGGCTGCTGCAGTACCGCGCGTACAAGCGGATCGCCGACATCTTCAGCGGGCGGCTCGACGACGAGGCCCGGCGCTACCCCCGCACCGTCGGGCTCGAGGCGCACCATGCCGAGCTGCTGCCCGACGTCGTCATCAGCATCGGCGCGGAGGGCTTCGCGAAGCTCGCCGTGAAGGCGATGCAGCCCAGGCCCAAGCCGCAGGTCTACGTCGACCACATCCACGCCCCCCTGGTCAGCGTGCAGGAGCAGGCACAGATCGTCGTGGCCCGGCTCCGGGAGCTCGGCGAGACCAGCTTCCGGGCCCTCGTGGAGGACACCGACGACACCCTGACCGTCGTGGCGAGGTTTCTCGCCCTGCTGGAGCTGTACCGCGAGAAGGCCGTGGCGCTGGAGCAGGAGGCCGCGCTCGGGGAACTGCTGGTGCGCTGGACCGGCGGGGACGGGGACGAGACGCCGACCGTCACCGACGAGTTCGACCGGCCGCCCGAGCCGCCGAAGGAGGAGAAGAAGGCGTGAGCGAGCCAACGACCGGCCTGCCGGCCGGACTGCGTACCGTCGCCGATCTGGATCTGAAACCGGCCCTGGAGGCCGTCCTCATGGTGGTGGACGAGCCCGCGACCGAGGAGCACCTCGCGAAGATACTGGAGCGGCCGAAGCGCCAGATCGCGGACGCCCTGCGCGAGCTGGCCGACGAGTACACCGTCCAGGGCCGCGGCTTCGAGCTGCGGTACGTCGCGAACGGCTGGCGCTTCTACACGCGGGCCGCGTACGCGCCGGCCGTCGAGCGCTTCGTCCTGGACGGCCAGCAGGCCCGCCTCACCCAGGCCGCCCTGGAGACCCTGGCCGTGGTCGCCTACCGGCAGCCGGTCAGCCGCAGCCGGGTCTCGGCCGTCCGCGGAGTCAACTGCGACGGCGTCATGCGCACCCTCCTCCAGCGCGGCCTGATAGAGGAGGCGGGCACGGAACCCGAAACAGGTGCGATCCTGTACAGGACGACGAACTACTTCCTGGAGCGGATGGGCCTGCGCGGTCTGGACGAGCTCCCGGAACTCGCGCCCTTCCTCCCGGAGGCGGAGGCGATCGAGGCCGAGACCCAGGAAGGCGTACCGTCGTTCGACCCGGACGCGCCTGACGACGTGCCGGGCAGCCGCCCGGCCAGCCCGGGTACCGACGACGAAGACGACCAGACGGAACTTTGATGCGAAGCAGCGGCAGCGGCAAGAGCGGCGGACGCGGTAACCACCGCGGCGCCGGCAACAACAGGGACCAGAAGCAGGGGCAGGGCCGCCCCAGCAAGCCCCGCCCCGAGGAGCGCCGCTACGACGTGGGCCCCGGGGCGACGAAGGACGGCCCCAAGTCCGGGCGCGGCGGCTCCGCCCGTGGCGGTGCCAAGGGCGGGCCCAAGCAGCCCCAGAAGCAGGGGCGTACGGCCCCGGCGCGCCCGCGTGAGTACGAGGCGCAGGTCGAGGAGCGCAACCGCGACCGGTACGCCGGGAAGAAGGAGGTCAAGCTCCCGAAGACCTTCCCCGGCGCCGAGCAGGAGGGCGAGCGGCTGCAGAAGGTCCTCGCCCGCGCGGGCTTCGGCTCCCGGCGTGCCTGCGAGGAGCTGATCGAGGAGGCCCGGGTCGAGATCAACGGCGAGATCGTCCTGGAGCAGGGGCGGCGCGTCGACCCGGAGAAGGACGAGATCAAGGTGGACGGGCTGACCGTCGCCACGCAGAGCTACCAGTTCTTCTCGCTGAACAAGCCCGCCGGTGTCGTGTCGACGATGGAGGACCCGGAGGGCCGGCAGTGCCTCGGCGACTACGTCACCAACCGCGAGACCCGGCTCTTCCACGTCGGCCGGCTCGACACCGAGACCGAGGGCGTCATCCTGCTCACCAACCACGGTGAGCTGGCCCACCGGCTGACGCACCCGAAGTACGGCGTGAAGAAGACCTACCTCGCGCACATCGTCGGCCCCATCCCGCGCGACCTCGGCAAGCAGCTCAAGGACGGCATCCAGCTGGAGGACGGCTACGCCCGCGCGGACCACTTCCGGGTCGTCCAGCAGACCGGCAAGAACTACCTCGTCGAGGTCACCCTCCACGAGGGCCGCAAGCACATCGTGCGCCGGATGCTCGCGGAGGCCGGCTTCCCGGTCGACAAGCTGGTCCGGGTCGCCTTCGGGCCGATCACCCTGGGCGACCAGAAGTCGGGCTGGCTGCGGCGGCTGTCCAACACGGAGGTCGGGATGCTGATGCAGGAGGTCGACCTCTAGAGATCCAGCCCCTCCCGGGGCTTGTGAGTCACCTGCACCCCCTTTTATAGTCGTGCTGACCATAAAAGGGGGTGCAGGTGCATGGACGGCTACGACAAGTACGCCCACGAACCCTTCGCCGTCACCGTCGACCTCGCCGTGTTCACCCTCCGGGAGAGCGCGCTGCACATGCTGCTCGTCGAGCGCGGGCAGGAGCCGTATGCCGGGCGCTGGGCCCTGCCCGGCGGGTTCGTGCAGCCGGACGAGTCCGCGGAGACGGCCGCCCGGCGCGAACTCGCCGAGGAGACCGGCCTGTCCGACGTCTCGGGGCTGCATCTGGAGCAGCTGCGGACGTACAGCGAACCCGGCCGCGACCCCCGGATGCGGGTCGTGTCGGTCGCCTTCGCCGCACTGCTGCCCGACGCGCCCGAGGTCCACGGCGGAAGCGACGCCGCGCGGGCCCGCTGGACGCCGTACGGCACGGCGGGGCCGCTCGCCTTCGACCACGACCGCATCCTGGCCGACGCCCACCACCGCGTCGGCGCCAAACTCGAGTACACCTGCCTCGCCACCGCCTTCTGTCCGCCCGAGTTCACCCTCGGCGAGCTCCAGCAGGTCTACGAGGCCGTGTGGGGCACCGAGCTGGACCGGCCCAACTTCCGGCGCAAGGTGCTCGCCACACCCGGCTTCGTCGAAGCCGTCCCGGGCGCCGCGCGACTGACCGGCGGCCGCGGCAAACCCGCCGCGCTGTACCGCGCCGGAACCGCCACCGCCCTCCACCCGCCTCTCCTCCGGCCCACCCGGGAAGGACGCCCCGCATGACCACGCTCGTCCACAAGCAGGCCGCCACCGGAGCGCTCACGGGTCTCGCGCTCGGGGATGCTCTGGGCTTTCCGACCGAGTTCAACGACGTCCCTTCGATCCTCGCCAAGTGCGGGCCCTGGCGGCAGATGGAGCTGCCGAAGCGCGCCTTCGTCTCGGACGACACCCAGATGACACTGGCGCTCGGCCGGGCGGTGCGGACGGCGATGGACCGGGGGCTGCTCACCCCGCTGCGCCTGGCCAGGCCCCTGCGGGAGGAGTTCGTGAACTGGTACCAGTCTCCTGAGAACAACCGGGCTCCCGGCCGCACCTGCATGAAGGCCTGCTATCTGCTGAAGGACGAATCCCGCCCCTGGCAGGACGCCAGTCAGATCGAGTCCAAGGGCTGCGGCGCCAACATGCGTGTCGCGCCGCTCGGGCTGGTGCCCGGTCTGAGTGACGAACAGCGTGCGGGCGCCGCCCAGTTGCAGTCCGCGCTCACCCACGGGCACCCCACCGCGCTCGCCGCCTCCGACCTCACCGCACACGCCGTACGCCTGCTCGCGCAGGGCGCCGAGCCGACCGGGCTGATCGGCCTGCTGCGCTCGTACGCCCTGGAGAACCGCAGCCACTACCACGAGCGCTGGCTCGGCGACCTGTGGCGGCGGGCCGGGGACCCGAGCCCCGGGGGGTTCATCGCACGCGGCTGGGACGAGTGCCTGGAGGTCCTCGAACGGCTCCGGCACGCCGTGCGCACCGTCTCGCCGGAGACCGACCCGTGTCTGGCCACCGGCGAGGGCTGGATCGCCGAGGAGGCCCTGGCGACCGGGCTGCTGTGCTTCCTGCTCTTCGTCGACGAGCCGGTGACGGCCCTGCGCCGCGCCGCCTGCACCGCCGGTGACTCGGACTCGATCGCCTGCCTGACGGGTGCCTTCGCGGGCGCGTATCTGGGCGCGGAGGCCTGGCCCGCCGAGTGGGCCGACCGTGTCGAGTACCGGAGCGACCTGCTCACCCTCGGGGCGCTCTGGGACGCCTGACGCCGCGGGGCCGGTCGCGGGCCCTCAGGTGAGGCGGACCGAGTTTCCCTCCACGACGATGTCCTCGGCGGGCAGCGGCCGGGTCGCCGGGCCGTGGGCCACCGCGCCGTCGGCGATGCGGAACTTGCTGCCGTGGCAGGGACAGTTGATCGTGCCGTCGGAGACGGACGCCAGTGTGCAGCGCTGGTGGGTGCAGATCGCCGAGAAGGCCTTGAACTGCCCCTGCTCCGGCTGGGTCACCACGACTTTCTCGTCCTTGAAGATCTTGCCGCCGCCGACCGGGATCTCGTCGGTGTCGGCCAGGGCCTGGCCCGCGGTGGCGCTCGTCGACGCGGAACCGCTGTCGTCGCCGCCCCCGCCGCAGGCCGCGACGAGCGCCGCCGCGCCCGTGGCACCCGTCGCGAGGAGAACCGTGCGGCGCGTCGTCTCGTGGGTCATGTCGTCACTCCGAAGGTGTCGAAGGGGGCGAATCGGAACATGCATCATCTTGGCAGCGAACTTACCCAAAGGTGCCGATCCCGGCGTCTCACCGGGCGGGCGCCGCGCACCCGGGTCGCGCGGGCTGACTAGGCTGTCGGACGTAGAGCGACACGCACGTCAGCAAGGAGCAGCGCTGTGGCGGTACGAGCGGTCCGGGGCGCCGTCCAACTCGAACGGGACGAGGCCGGGCACATGGACGAGCAGGTCGGAGCCCTGCTCACGGAGATCCTGGAGCGCAACGACCTCGCCGCCGACGACCTGATCAGCATCTGGTTCACGGCCACGCCCGACCTGCACAGCGACTTCCCGGCGGCAGCCGCCCGCAAGCTGGGCATCGTCGACGTGCCGCTGATCTGCGCCCAGGAACTGGACATCGAAGGCGCCATGCCACGTGTCGTCCGGGTCCTCGCGCACATCGAGTCCGACCGGCCCCGGGCCGACATCGCCCACGTCTACCTCGGTGCCGCGGCCACCCTGCGCAAGGACATCGCCCAGTGAGGACCGCACTCGTCATCGGCACCGGCCTCATCGGCACCTCCGCCGCGCTGGCCCTGTCCCAGCGGGGCGTCACCGTGCACCTCGCCGACCCGGACCCGGAGCAGGCCCGTACGGCGGCCGCGCTCGGCGCCGGCACGGACGAGGCGCCGGACGGGCCCGTCGACCTCGTGATCGTCGCCGCCCCGCCCGCGCACGTGGCCGACGTGCTCACCGACGCCGTGCGCCGCGGTGCGGGACGCGGCTACCTCGACGTCGCCAGCGTCAAGGGCGGGCCGCGCCGCGAGCTGGAGGCACGCGGCCTCGACCTGTCCGCGTACATCGGCTCGCACCCCATGTCGGGCCGGGAGAAGTCCGGCCCGCTGGCCGCGACCGGCGACCTCTTCGAGGGCCGCCCCTGGGTGCTGACCCCGACCCGGGACACCGACACCGAGGTGCTGAACCTCGCCCTGGAGCTGGTCTCGCACTGCCGGGCCGTGCCGGTCGTCATGGACGCCGACGCCCACGACCGGGCCGTCGCCCTCGTCTCCCACATGCCCCACCTGGTCTCCAGCCTGGTCGCCGCCCGCCTGGAGCACGCCGAGGAGGCCGCCGTGCGGCTGTGCGGGCAGGGCATCCGGGACGTGACGCGGATCGCCGCCTCCGACCCCCGGATGTGGATCGACATCCTCTCCGCGAACCCCGCGCCGGTCGCCGACCTGCTCACGGACGTCGCCGCCGACCTGGAGGAGACCGTGCGGGCCCTGCGTGCCCTGCAGTCCTCCGACGACCACAAGCGCCGCGAGGGCGCCGGCGGGATCGAGGACGTGCTGCGGCGCGGCAACGCCGGGCAGGTCCGCGTCCCCGGCAAGCACGGGTCCGCGCCGCGGGTCTACGAGGTCGTGGCCGTTCTCATCGACGACCAGCCGGGGCAGCTGGCCCGGATCTTCGCCGACGCGGGCCTGGCCGGCGTCAACATCGAGGACGTGCGGATCGAGCACGCGACGGGGCAGCAGGCCGGTCTGGTGCAGCTGATGGTGGAGCCCAAGGCGGCCCCGGTGCTGAGCGCCGCGCTGCGGGAGCGAGGCTGGGCGCTCCGGCAGTAGCAGCTGCGGCCGGTTCCGGGCGCTGCTGCCGGCTTCTGCCGCCCCCGGGCCCCGCTCCGGCCTGAACGGCCTCGTCCTCGAGCGCCGGACGGGCCGAGCACCACCGAGGGCCGCAGTCGTCCATGCGCGGCCGGACGAGTGACGCGCACCCAGTAACCTTGTGCGGGGCACTCGCGCCCTCACCCCCGCCGAGTCCGGTTCAGGAAGGTCCCCACTGTGGAAAGCGCCACGCCAGTGATTGTCGCCATCGACGGCCCGTCCGGCACGGGCAAGTCGAGCACCTCGAAGGCCGTGGCGGCGCAGCTCGGGCTGAGCTACCTGGACACCGGCGCCCAGTACCGGGCGATCACCTGGTGGATGGTGACCAACGGCATCGACATCGACGACCCGGCCGCCATCGCCGCCGCCGCGGGCAAGCCCGAGATCGTCTCCGGTACGGACCCCCAGGGGCCCGCCATCACCGTCGACGGTGTCGACGTGGCCGGGCCGATCCGCACCCAGGAGGTCACCTCCAAGGTCAGCGCGGTCAGCGCGGTGCCCGAGGTGCGCACCCGGATCACCGAGCTGCAGCGCTCGATCGCCGCCTCCGCGGAGCGGGGCATCGTGGTGGAGGGCCGGGACATCGGTACCACCGTGCTGCCGGACGCCGACCTCAAGATCTTCCTCACCGCCTCCCCGGAGGCGCGTGCCGCCCGCCGCAGCGGCGAGCTGAAGGGCTCCGACGTCCACTCCACCCGCGAGGCCCTGGTCAAGCGGGACGCCGCCGACTCCAGCCGCAAGACCTCCCCGCTCGCCAAGGCGGACGACGCCGTCGAGGTGGACACCACCGAGCTCACGCTGGCCCAGGTCATCGAGTGCGTCGTCACCCTCGTCGAGGAGAAGCGGGCCGGAAAGTGACCGAGCTGCCTTCGGTACGGGGTGCCGAGGTCGGGCGGCGCATCGGCGTCGGCCTGATGTACGGGCTGTGGAAGCCGCGCGTGCTCGGCGCCTGGCGGGTGCCCGCGAGCGGCCCGGTGATCCTCGCGGTCAACCACTCCCACAACATCGACGGCCCGATGGTCATGGGCGTGGCGCCCCGGCCGACGCACTTCCTGATCAAGAAGGAAGCGTTCATCGGGCCGCTGGACCCCTTCCTGCTCGGCATCGGGCAGGTGAAGGTCGACCGCGACACCACCGACCGCACGGCGATCACCCGGGCGCTCGGCGTCCTGGACAACGGCGGCGTGCTCGGAATCTTCCCGGAGGGCACCCGGGGCGGGGGCGACTTCGCCTCGCTGCGCGCCGGCCTCGCGTACTTCGCGGTGCGCGGCGGCGCCCCGATCGTGCCGGTCGCCGTGCTGGGAAGTTCCGACAGGCCCGGACGGTTGATAAAGGGGCTGCCTCCGCTGCGCTCGCGCGTCGACGTCGTCTTCGGAGAGCCCTTCGAAGCGGGCGACGGCAGCGGACGCCGGACGCGCAGGGCGCTGGACGAGGCGACCGGGCGCATCCAGAAGCAGCTCGCGGCCCACCTGGAAAACGCCAGGCGCCTCACCAGGCGCTAGGCGACACTGAGTAGTGGATCAGCCCGGAACACAGCGGGTACTCCACCGACCACCACGATGAACGACGAGGTACGGACTTCATGAACGACCACATCCAGCCCGACGGCTCGGACGCGTCCGAGGGCGCCTACGAGCACGACCACGGGGCGCTCGGCGACGCCGAGTTCGCGGAGTTCATGGAGCTCGCCGCGGAGGAGGGCTTCGACCTCGAGGACGTCGAGGGCGCCATCGAGGAGGCGGGCCACGGCCCGCTGCCCGTGCTCGCCGTCGTCGGCCGCCCCAATGTCGGCAAGTCGACCCTGGTGAACCGCATCATCGGGCGCCGCGAGGCCGTCGTCGAGGACAAGCCCGGCGTCACCCGCGACCGCGTCACCTACGAGGCCGAGTGGGCGGGCCGCCGCTTCAAGGTCGTCGACACCGGCGGCTGGGAGCAGGACGTCCTCGGCATCGACGCCTCCGTGGCAGCCCAGGCCGAGTACGCCATCGAGGCCGCCGACGCGGTCGTCTTCGTCGTCGACGCCAAGGTCGGCGCCACCGACACCGACGAGGCCGTCGTCCGGCTGCTGCGCAAGGCCGGCAAGCCGATCGTGCTGTGCGCCAACAAGGTGGACGGCCCGAGCGGCGAGGCCGACGCGGCCTACCTGTGGTCGCTGGGCCTGGGGGAGCCGCACCCGGTCTCCGCGCTGCACGGCCGTGGCACCGGCGACATGCTCGACCAGGTCCTCGAGGTGCTGCCGGAGGCGCCGCGCCAGACGTTCGGCGGGGCCGGCCTCGGCGGCCCGCGCCGCATCGCCCTGATCGGCCGTCCCAACGTCGGCAAGTCCTCCCTGCTGAACAAGGTGGCGGGCGAGGAGCGCGTCGTCGTCAACGAGCTGGCGGGCACCACCCGTGACCCGGTCGACGAGCTGATCGAACTCGGCGGTGTCACCTGGAAGTTCGTCGACACGGCGGGCATCCGCAAGCGCGTCCACCTCCAGCAGGGCGCCGACTACTACGCCTCGCTGCGCACGGCGGCCGCCGTCGAGAAGGCGGAGGTCGCGGTCATCCTGATCGACGGCTCCGAGTCCATCTCGGTGCAGGACCAGCGGATCGTCACCATGGCCGTCGAGGCGGGCCGTGCGATCGTCCTCGCGTACAACAAGTGGGACACCCTCGACGAGGAGCGCCGCTACTACCTGGAGAGGGAGATCGAGACCGAGCTCGGCCAGGTGGCGTGGGCGCCGCGGGTGAACGTCTCGGCGCGCACCGGGCGGCACATGGAGAAGCTGGTCCCGGCGATCGAGACGGCCCTCGCGGGCTGGGAGACCCGGGTCCCGACGGGCCGGCTGAACGCCTTCCTCGGTGAGCTCGTCGCCGCGCACCCGCACCCGGTCCGGGGCGGCAAGCAGCCGCGCATCCTGTTCGGCACGCAGGCGGGCACCAAGCCGCCGCGGTTCGTGCTGTTCGCCTCAGGTTTCATCGAGGCGGGCTACCGGCGCTTCATCGAGCGCCGCCTGCGCGAGGAGTTCGGCTTCGACGGGACACCGATCCACATCTCCGTGCGGGTGCGCGAGAAGCGCGGCAGGAAGAAGTAGTACGAAGCGCCGGAAAGGGCGGCCCCGAACGGGC